>NZ_CALFCW010000011.1:0-6207 GCF_937950555.1 uncultured Pigmentiphaga sp.
GAAGGGCGGCGCCAGCTGCCCGCGCCGACGTTGTACTTGGTCAGGCCCGCGCCGACGATGCGCTCGCGCAGCGCACGTGCGCGGGTCAACAGTGCGTCATCGAAGGCCGCGGTCTGCAGCAGCGTTTCCAAGTCCGACGGACGCGTCGCGTCGTAGTACATGCCGGTGCGGTCCATGACCCATGAAAGCGGCCGCACCAGATCCGCCCCCAGGCCGACGGAACGCAAGAAGCCGTCTTCCAGGCGCACGAGCGCGACCGTCTCGGAGCTTGCCCCCGGGGCCGATGGTCCACCCGCCGCGGGCGTGTCGCCCCCCGGACCTGCCGCCGCCGCTGACGCGAACGCACCTGCCTCTTTGCGCCCCCACACGGCCAACGTCGCTCCGGGGGGCACCTGCGCCGCCTCGCGCACGAAACGCACCTCGCTCCCGGAGAAGAATGACCGCACGATCGGCTTCTTCCAGCGCGAGAAAGCGAGCGCGTGCACCCGCGCCGGAAAGCGCCCGCGCATCCGTCGCTGCAGGGCCATCCATGCCATCAGCCGCTCCGGCTCGCAGCGCTGGCCGGTTTCAGGGTCCAGGTAGCGCGGGTACTCGATCAACGCCGCGTGCACGAGGTCGTCCAGCCCCACCGGACGGCGGCGATCGGGCGGGGGCAGCTCGTCGCCCGTCAGCCCCCAGCCGGCATAGAACGGCATGCCAAAGCAGCGCACCGGCCGACCCCACAGCAGCGCCTCGAAGCCCATCTGCGAAGTCACGGTGTAGACCATGTGGGCCGCTTCGAGCAATGCGCAAGGGTGGGCGTCGCTGGCGAGCACGCGCACCCGCGCCGCCTGCCCGGGCGTCAAGGCGTCGAAATGCCCACGCTTGCGCCCGGCGATCACGTCCGGGTGCACCTTGAGCAGCACGGGCAGGTGAGGATGTTCGTCGAGCGCCGCCTCGAGCATGCGCGCGAAGCTCCCCGCATTCGCCAGGCCGTAGGCGATGGACGCATCGCCGTAGGTCTGATCCACCACCAGCGCGAAGGGCCCCTCCAAGGGAGACGTCGCCTCGCGCGCATGGTTGTACTTGGACAGGCGCCCTTCGCACCACGAGGCGCGCAGCGCGGCCGCCCGCGAGCACTCGTCTTGCCCGTGGGGCCGCGCGATCAACGCCTCGATTCGAGAGGGAGAGGAAGCGTCGTAGTAGATGCCCAGGTCGTCGAGCACGATGGACAAGGGCGGGTCCTGGTTCCCGAGCCCCACCGACCGCAAGAAACCGTCTTCGGCACGCCACACGGGCAGCCCGTGGCGGGAAGCGAACGCCTCGGCCACGCGCGCGCTCGGTTTGCGGCCCCAGGCGAGGACCGCGTCCAGGCCTTCGACAGCAGGCCGGCGGCTCATGCGCAGCTCGACATCGCCGAGCAACGCCGACAAGGTGTCCACCCGCTGCAGGCCTGGCGTGAGGACGGCCAAGCAGCGGGCCAGGGGGGGTGCAGAGGTCAAAGTCTTGGCAGGGTGAACAAGAAGATCTGGCGGGATTGTGCGCGACGACAGCCGTGGCTCAGGCGGCTCGCTCTTCACCGCGCCGGCCCGTCAAACCCGGGCGTCGGGAAGCGCGGCCTCCAGGCAGGCTTCCACGTCTTCAGGAGGCACCCGCAGGCTCTCGGGCACGTCAAAGAGGGAGGGCATGTTGCCTTCTCTCCAAGCGCAGTTTGGCCAGTATCACCAGGCCTTGCAGGCGATGACTCAACGGTTGTGACAGCAGCGGCAGTATCGACATGTCCTGCTTAATGAGTTCCTCCCACTGCTCCAGCGCATAGAGGACTTCTGCCCGTTCGACTTCCACCATGGCACGCTCCTGAAGCGAGCGTGGCATGACCTCGTCCAAGGCCCGGAGTGCTTCCTGATAGCGCTCAAGTTCTCGCAACCGCTTTACAACGGCCATCTGGACGCGTGTGATGTCGGTCCACCGGAGGTGCGGTGGCAAAGCGGCAATGGCGGGTGCGGTATGTCGTTCAAATATCTCGACGGCGAGCTCGCTGGGAGGTTGCTCCAGTGCCTCGCGGAATTCCTGGATGGCGTCGAACGCGCGGTTGGCAAGGGTTTCGTACTCGGTGGCAGTCGCCCTGAGGCGTTCGGCTTCTTCACGCCACGAAGCGTCCAGCGTGGGGCCGAAGCGATGCAGCAAGTCATCCACGTGGCGGCGGCACAGCCCCCAATGGCCCAGCGCGAACTCGTGCTGGGCGAAATGCCACACCACCTCCGCGGTTTCGGGCGCGCGGACCTCCGGGCGGTCCAGCGCGATGATGGCTTCGTAGACACGGCGGCAGCACCGACCGTCCCGGTGCGCGAAGGTGTTGCGCATCCGTTCCCGGTAAACGGGCTCGGGTTCAGCGTTTCGCGCGAGGAGCCTGGCCAGCTCTTCGAGCAAGGCACTTTCATCGAAGCAGACGGGCCCAAAGCCGTCTTTCTCGTAGCTGAAATAGCCCTTGCGGGTGAGGTGCCCCCCGCCGAAGACCAGGTCGCGGTCGAACTGATAGTACAGCACCGGTCGCTCCAGCAAGGCCATCTCGAAGGCGACCGAGGAATAGTCGGTAACCATCAAGGCGGCACGCTGGAAATGATGCTGGATCGACGTGCCGGGCTCGTGCCGCGCAACTTCAATCCACGACGGCAAGTGGAAGCCGGGCAGATACGGTTGGATGTTGGCATGAGGGAAGAACACCACCCGATAGCCGTGTTGTTGGGCCAGCCGGCGGAGGGTGTCCGATGCGAGGAACGAGCGCCAACGACATGCATATTCCGACTCGTGGAATAGAGGGTTGGGTGCGCGCGTGTTGCCTTTGCCTTTTACGGGACCGACTAGTGATTCACGCCAGGTTGGCATGACCAGGATGACCTTCTCCATGGGTTTCTTGCCATCCAACAGCGCGTCATGACGGGGAAATCCCGAAAGCACGACTTCGCTGGTGCCGAACTTGTAGGGACTGTCGTGGCCAACGAAGCTACGGTACTCCTTGACGCTGGCACTGACCAAGACGGCGATGTCCTTGGCATTGAACCAAGCGGACATGTCATTCTGTGTCAGTCCGTGCTGCAGGAAGGTAAAGCGTGCCTTGAACAGATCCGAAAACTGGGCTCGCGGGACCGGTTCCACTACATAGCGGTCCGCATGGCTGGAGACGATGTGGTCTGCATGCAGGCATGCGGCCTGATGCTCCCTGGACCCGTAGTCCAGCAGGCGAAACCCTTCAGCCTGCAGGCGTGGCCAGTCATGGGACGTGCGCCGCAAGACAAAATAGGCATTGACCTCGGGGTGGTGCTGGCGGAGATAGCGATACAGGTGTTCGGCGTTGTCGTCGGCCTGGATGTCCCGATCCATCAACAGCCACGCGCGGCGGTAACGCGCCGCCACGTCGGCGCGCAGTGCATACCGGCGCAGCAGGCGCGAGGCCAGGCTGCGTTGTTTCGGCGCCTTGGCGGCCAGCAGGGTCCGCGCCATCACATGCATCAGCGCCTGCTCGCCACAGGGCTTGCCCCCTACGGAGATCGGTGCGGGACGCCCGTCCAGATACAGCGTTATATGGTCCGCCAGTGATTCATAGGGGACCCAGAGATTGCGCTCGCGAACGAACACTTCATCAGCAAACCGGTGTACCCGCTCGGTGACCGCCGCGGGGAGCATGGCCTGGCCGGCAACGACCACGCGCTCGGAGACGGGCCCGGCGTGGTAGTAGTACCTCAGGCAGACGAGTTTTTTCTTTTCATCCAGCGCTTCGGCGTAGGCGCGGTAACGGTCGGGCGCCATGTTCTTGAACAGCCCCAACATGCCAACATGGTGGTAATGCCAAGCGCCGCCAAGGCGGAACGTTTGGATGACATCGGGGGTGATGTAGGAAAATATTTGGTGAAGTAAATTCTTGAAGCGTTTTTTTTGTTCTTCGTCGAGGTGGTCCAGCTTGCGGGGGTCTCTCAGAAGAATCTTGAAATACCAAATCAAGTCATACAACACCAAAGTTTGGATCCCTTTGGGCACAGTTCTGGTGTGTGGCGAGGCATTTTCAAGGAGATCCAAATGCCCGAGCTGAAGTACGTCCCCGAACTTGCGAGGGTCATCCCAAGATCGATCGATGGAGGAGGTCTGGTCGGCGCGTTTTCTGTAGTAGTAGACTGCCTCGGCGCAAAGGCCAAAGTTTGCTTGTTCTACCAACTTCTGGTACCGGGCCACAAAGTGCGCGTCCTCAAAGACGGGTTTGATTGCCTCATCGAACACTAAGCCGTTGGAGGTGATGACATCGAGAGCGAAGAAGCATGAATTTGTTGCCAGCTGTATGCAGTCGCCAGGGTCAATGAGGGAAACTATTCGATTCCCGTTCTTGAACCGATAGGCGAGGGGGTGATTGTCGGCCAGTCGCTTGTTGATTTCGTGGAAATAAACCAACTTGGTCGCCACCATCGCCACTTTGTGGGCGTTGGGGGATGCCATGAATCTGTCCACCGTCTCGAAATAGCGCGGCGAGACGAAATCATCGGGGTCAATGAACGTCACCCATTCGCCTGACGCATGCGTCAGGCCGAGGTTCCGGGCCGAGGCTTGGCCACCATTTTCTTTGCGGACGTACTTGATGGACCCTGGGATCCGTTTGGCCCACTTCTGGATGATTTCTGCTGAACGGTCCGTTGAGCCGTCATCAACCGCAATAATTTCGATCGCCCCAGACAATCGGCAGGTTTGATTCGCGAGCGATGCAAAGAAGTCATCCAAATACTTCTCGACGTTGTACACCGCTGACACGATCGAGTAGGTGTGTCGAGGGGTGTAGGACCCGGAGAACAGGCGTGCAAAGGCTTGAAGACCGACTCTCTTTGCGACCATGTCTCGCACGAAAAGTCGAGGGGAGCGAATCAGCTTGCGGAGCTTCTTTCTTAGCATGAGGGGTGTCCATTACTTCTCTCTTGCGAGAAGCGATCATAATTCCGGTTATGTAGCGGGTCACGCCACGCTGAGTGCTGCGGACTCGCACATGGCAACCGCACGAGCACTCAGGCGTTCTTTCAGGCTCTTTCGCGCCAGCCTAGGCGGGCTGAACAGGGGGGAACCTTGTTCATCGTCGGGTTCACACAGCCCAAGCGAGTTCTTGAGAAGCGCGGCGGTATCCTTGGCGCTGAAGCCAAGGTGGCTGGTGGAACCGGTAAGGCTGTCGTCCACGATCCCCAGCGACCTCATCCGTTCGCAGAACAGCTCATAGTTTCGTTGCCGCGCTTCGAAATAGCCGTCTCCTTTCGGCCGCCAGTGGTGCACGTGATAGGCGATCGTGCCTCGGGCGAGCACGGGGGCGGTGAAACGGGCCAAGTAGCTGCGGAATCCGACCGCATGACCGGGACTGGCCTGGGGGATGTTGACGAGCACCGACGCGGGGAGCGGCGCCTTCTCGTCGGCATGGGCCAAGCGCATCAGCAGATCAAAGTCTTCGAACCCGTGCCCGCAATAGCGCTCGTGGAACCCTTCAAGGCGGCGATAGTGCTCCTTGTTGACGAGGATCAGCGAGCTGTTGAGGGCCAGGCCATCCATCTGGCGGTTCAGCGCTAGCGTTCGCAAGTGGTCTGCCACTTGCCGTTGCGGCGTGGCCGCCGCCAGCCGCCTTGCTGCATCCAGGCCGACGCGGTGGGACAGGTAAATCACCGGCACGGAGACGAAACCGCGCTCCAGTTCGCGGCGAAGCTGCCGGGCATCTTCGATGACATTCGGGGGCAGGACGAGGTCGACGTCGGCGAAGAACAGGTCCATGCCGGATGCCGCCTCTGCACCGATGTTGCGCAGGCGTCCCAAGGGGATGCCCGGCTCGTGCGGCAGCCTTGCGGTCTGGGGCAGCACGATGTTCCGCATGCGAGTCCGGCGAGCGGACACCATGCGCTCGAGGACACGGTCCCAGCGAGTGCCGTAGGTGAGGTGTGCCACGACGATTTCGGTGCAGCCGGCAGGCCAGGGCGCATCGAGGAATGCCCGCAGCCTGCGCAGCACGCCCAGCGGACGACGGGACAAGTCAATCGGAACGATGATCGAGCAAGTGTCCATCGGTACGTCAGCCGGGCCCGGACTGCGCGTGTCGTGTAAAGGAGGGGACATGTCCGCCGTCAGTTACAGACCCAACAGAACCTTCGCTGACACGGCGATCTGGTACAGGATCTGCGTAATGCCCCGCGTCAGCTCGACGCTCTTGGTCTCGAT
>NZ_CALFCW010000012.1:0-170892 GCF_937950555.1 uncultured Pigmentiphaga sp.
AGCGAGTACCACGCTTCGGAGTCCGTGCGCAACTTGGTGGCACTCAGCGACGATGGTGTGCTGTATGTGGTCGACGGTGCCGAGCGCGAACTGCTGGTCATGTCGTACATGTCCAGGATCACGCGAGCGGCTGCGGCGCAGGGCCGTGTGGCCTATACGGAAAAGCGTGTCATCTCGCACACGGAACTGCGCCAACTTTACGCCGCGCACGCGGCCGATACGGCCGTTGCGGCGGTGGCAGCAACCAGTGACCGGCGCACCCTTGAGCAAAACGAAGCGATGGCGTTTCTCAAAGAAGCCGTCGAGGTCGGAGCAAGCGACGTCGATATCACGACCATCGGCACTGCCGCAGTGATCTCGTACAGGGTGGCCGGCGATGTCGAGGCACGGTTTCGGCTGTCGGCCGAGCGGGCGCAGGCAGTGATCCGCACCATCATCGATTCGATGTGCGTGTCGCCCAGCGATCCGCAATACGACCCGACACGCGATCAATCGGCGCGGCTGTCACGACCATTCATCGAGCAGCTCGGTGTGTCGCAAGTTCGCGTCCAGTGCGGACCGCTCGATGACGACGGCACGCACATGACCCTGCGTCTGCAGCCGATGATCGGCGTACCGCAGCCGCTGACAGAACTAGGCTACTCGCCTTCGCACCAATCCGAGATCGAGCACGCACTGTCGCACCCGTACGGACTGGTGCTATTCAGCGGGGCGACCGGATCCGGCAAAACGACGGCGCTGGCGAATGTGTGTGGCCACGTACTGGCCCAGCATGGCGACACGAAGAAGGCCTTAGAGCTCGCTGACCCACCAGAGCTGGGCGTGCCGGGAATCCTGCCCAAGGCCATCACACGCCGCGGCCACGGGCGCGAGGCAGAAGAGCTAGCCTGGGTCATGGCGTTCGAGACGGCACTTCGCTGGAAACCGGACTGGATCCTGCCGAGCGAGCTGCGGTTGAAAGCGGCCATGCACCTGGCCATGGCCGCTGCGATATCGGGGCACCTTACGCTGAGCACGATCCACGCAGCCAGGGCCGATGCGATTCTGGATAGGCTCAATGAAGCAGGAATCGAGATGTCATACCTGACAGACGTCAGTCTGATCCGGCTACTGGTCAATCAGTCTTTGGCTCCTGTGCTGTGCCCCCACTGCGCCATTCCGTATCGAGATGGGGCGGCCACGTTGCCGCCGCAGCAGCGCCGGCGCATCGAGCAGCACTGCACTGTCGAGACGGTACGCCTGCGCAACCCGCACGGTTGCGCGAGCTGCATGCCTGCACTGCAGATTGCCAGGGGAGCAACACCGCGCGGGCATGGCAGGCGCGGGGTCATCCGGGAACGAACGGTGTGTGCCGAGGTGATACAGCCCACAGCGAGGGATCTGCAGGTTTATCGCGCGCACGGCGCCTTTGCCATGCGGCGAAACTGGGTTCGAGCAGGTGGCAGGACTAAGACTGCCCACTTGATCGAGAAGATCAACGCCGGCCTGGTGTGCCCGACCGACGGGGAGCGCGCTGTCGCCCTCCTGGACGAGGATTCAGCGCTGTGGGAAGACGAGACGTAGCGAGACAGCATGTTTACCCTGATCTATGACGCGCTGGACTGGCTGGACGGCCTGAACAAACGCATGCAGTTCGGCCGCGCCAAGCGCCTGGCCTTTTACAAAGCACTACGTAGCTACCATCGAGGAGGCCAGCGCAAGCTCACTGCGCTGCAGCTTGTGCGCGACACGCATGAGCGCCATGCGCCCTGGTACGCGCGTGTGGTCAATAAGATCGCCTCCGTGCGCTGGCGTGCGCGGGAGCCGATCATGCGGCCCGTGATCGCCCGCGTGGCCGACGATGCGTTGGCCGCGCCCGGGTTGCTGCTTGGGCGGTCGCTGCAGGAATGGCTGCCCCAGACTGAGCGTGACTTACTCTTGGCCGGCGAGGTATCGGGCAAGGTCGCGGATGCCTACGATACGTTGATCCAGTACCTGGGCCGGCAGAAGTCGACATGGCAAAAGCTCATGACCGCCCTCTTCTATCCGCTCGTGCTCGTTGTTGGCGTGTTCGTGCTTCTACGAACACAAGGCGTCGCAATGCTCGAACTGATGGATGGCGACGACATGAGCCGCCTGTCCACGCAGACGATGATCTTGTTGTGGGTGTCGTTTCAAGCTCGCGACTACTGGCAACTCTACGTCGGCGGCCTCGGCGCGCTCACGGTCGCATCATTCGTCAGCCTGCCCATTTGGCGGGGACGGCTGCGCACATTGTTCGATCATTTTGCGATCTGGCGCCTGTACCGACTCATCCAGGGCTGCACGTTCCTGATCTCGTACTCAATGATGATCCGCGCGGGACTTCCGGTTCGCACCGCCCTGGTCCTCATGCGCAACAGTGCACGCCCATGGCTGCGTGAGCGTATCGAGTACCTGATCTATCAAGGTGTCGACAAAGGTCTCAATATCGGGCAGGCCTTGCGACGGGCAGGGTTCGGCTTTCCTGATCCAAAGATGCTACCCATCATCGAAACGCACGCTGAACAGAGCAACGCGGCCGAACTCATTGGCGTGGAGGCGCAAGAGCGGCTGGACGATCTGGAGGCCTCCATCAAGTTCATGGCGGACATCGCCAATCTTGTCATGTTTCTGATCGTCTTTGGCGTGCTCCTGATCTATCTGAACGCCAGCGAAGAAATCATCAACTCTCGCATTGCAAGGTGAACAAAATGAGTACGAATTCAGACCCTATCAAGCAGCGCGGCTTCGGCCTGATCGAAGTCATCATCGTCGTGGGGATCATCGGCGTGTTGTATTCCATCACGTTCGGGCGCAAAGACACGGCGGAGACGCGCTACTCGGAAAGCACGGAGGCTAGCAATGTCGCTGGCATTCGCGCCTGCGCCGCCAACCTGCAGGAGAACGGCAGCTTTGCCGCCTTCGACACGGAGATGTTTCAGCGCGCCAAGTGTGTAAGCGGCATGAGCGGCGCCCAGCCTGGCAGCACTTTGCGTAATAGCTGGGGTGGCGCAGTCACGATTGCCGGCACAACCGACTCATGGAGCGTCACTTACGCCGATGTTCCGGAAGCCAGCTGCCAAGCGTTCCTTAACCAGGTCAGGCTCACCGGCAATCTGCTCGCACCTTTGCCGACGTGCGCGAGCTCGGGTCCCAGCACGCTGGTATTCACGTTCAACCGGTAACGGCCATGCGACTGGTGGAGCTACAGTTCATTGATCTCGTCCTGGGCACGACATACTGCGAAATCAAGGACTTGGACAGTAGGCCGGGCCTGACGCCGGCGCCGGAGGCCTGCTTGCAAGACGTTGAGCGCCTGAGACAAGCGTGCCTGGACGCACGGGGAGGTGGCCCCGAGTTCGCTGCCTGACTGGACGGCGTGAAATTCCGGGTCGTCGAGTTTGTGGGCGAATCCGGGGATCCGCTGTGGATGATGTCACGTTCCGGCGCCCGCGTGCTGCCCGTGGACAGGCTCACGTTGACCAGCGACGTGATCGAGCTGGCCAAGCGGCCCGACCTGGAGGGCATCATCCTGCTGGCCGGCGGTTTCGGGGCCGGCAAGACAACGGCGGTGTCCTCGCTCGTTCACCATCGGATCGCAACGCTTGGCGGCGTGGGTATGGTGTTCGAGGACCCTGGACCTGAACTGGCCATGGACGGGCGCGTCGGCGAAGGTCGGATCATCCAAGTGCCGGTCTCGACGGCCGAGGGCGGGTATCAGTGGGCCTTGCACCTGGCAAAGCGCTCACGGGCGCAGCTGGCGATGGTAGGCGAGATCCGCGGTGGTGACGAGGCCGCGGGCGTACTGGACATCGGCAATGCCGATATCCCAGTCATGTCGACGATCCACAGCAACTCGATCGAAGCCGCCCTTGTGAAGTTCCGCAACTACTGCCTGGGTCCCAACACCACGGCTGAGCAGGTGCACCATTACATGGAGATGGCCATCGTCGCGGTGGTTCATCTTACGCGCCAAGTGATCCCGAATCCTGCCGGAGGTTTCCGGGTCGATTTCGTGCCCCGCACGCTCCTATTGGACAAGCGTGACCCGGGTTCTTACAGCCCACGCGCCAAGATTCGGGACGGAAGGTTCGGTGACTTGCAGGATGACATCGCCGCCCAGGCCGCCCGTCGCAATCTGAGCGGTCACATTGCCCGTCATTGAGGAGTACTGCCGTGAATGCTCTGCCACAGCGCCAGGGCGGATACATGCTGCTGGGCGCCATCCTTGCCGTCGGCCTCTTCGCTGTGATGATGCAGCGAGTGGTGGTGCCTGCTCTGAACCGCGCGATGGAAGAAACGCAGGTCGGCGCGGCGAGTCAGCAACTGGAGCAGGTGCTGGCCGCCGCACAGCGCTACGTCGAGAACAATTACGGCACGCTAACCGCATCGCTGCCCCTGAACGGAGCGCCGACGACGATTTCGGCGGCGCAGCTCAAGACAGCCGGCGCACTGCATCCGAGCATTGGCGGTGCGCAGACGCTCAACAACTACGGCCAAAGCTACACACTTGGCGTGCGCTATGTGACACAGGGCTCGGGCACAAATGTGCGCAATGTTCTGGAGCCCGTGCTCGTTACAACCGGTGGGCGCGAGCTGAATGAGCGCGAATTGCGCGCCATCGCTGCACGAGTTCCGGGCGGCGGGTTTGTTGATCCGGGCAATAGCGCGCTGGCCCGCGGGTTCCAGGGCAGCTGGGGCCCGATCAACCTGGCCAGCTACGGCGTCAATCCAGGTCCGGGCCGGGTAGCTGTGGCCATGTTCTATCTGGATGCGGCGGCTGGCGAGGGGGCCTATCTGTACCGATCTGCGGTGCCGGGGCGGCCCGAACTCAACCGAATGAACACTACGCTCAACATGGGTGGCCAAGACATTGCTCAAGCTGACGAGATCGCCACCAGGACATTGTCTAGCACCGCCGACATCACAGTGGGACGTGACCTGGTTACGAGCCGGGACGTGCAGAGCGGGCGCGATCTACGCGTGAATCGCAATGCGTCCGTGCAGGGCACCGCGACCGTGTACGGCACGCTTACTGCCGATGCACGGCTTCGCGTCAATGAGTATCTTCACTTGGCAAGAGTTGCGACGGAGGGCGCAACCTGCCCGACCAACGGTCTGATCGCTCGCAATGCAGCCGGCGCAATTCTTTCCTGCACGTCCGGCAGATGGTGGGCGGCGGGAACCGGCGACGTCTGGTTTAGCCCGACGTACAGCATCACGTCAAACACTCGGACGGGCAACGACGTGCCGTCGGAATCGAGAACAGACGTGCTTGGAGCAACATCGCAGTTCCGCTATTGCTCCGTTGCATATCAGCGATTCTCGGCCGCTGATCTTATACATAGCGGCTTCAACTTCTCCCACAGCTGCAACGTACGGACCTCGGGCAGCAACTGGCAGCTAATCACGATGGCGGACACTGGCACGACGTGGTGTCAGGCTCTCTGCCTGCGGTAGTCAGACGAACGCCATTACATGTGATGTGAACCTCTTCCCAGATTCGCGACCTCCACCGAAGGTGGGCCGCGTGCTGGCAACTTATTGGTAACGCGCTCATGGTCTTTCTTGCCATCCTTGCCATCCCTGTCGCGCTGGCCCTGACTATGCAGCAGACGACGCTGAGCCGCGACGAAGCCCAAGTGGAGTACGGCGCCAGCCGCAGCATCTATGCGAGCTTGGCGATCTACCGCAACGCCGTGGCGGCTTACAAGGCGACGCACCCCTCGGCGACCGGCGTCGTGCCGGACTCCGCACTCGGGTTGCCCGCCTGGTATGCCAAGCATGGGCGTTTCGGCCACGTTCTGACCGCAAGCGGCGGCTGGGTCTACTACATGCCGCCGGAAGGTGCCGTGCCGTCGCTGCGCGCTATGGCAGGCAACGCCGCGCCAGCCACCTTCGGCCTGGCCGTGTCCGGCATCATGCGCACACTCGGCTCGCCGACCACGATCGCACTGCCTGCCGGCATTCCGGACGGAAGCGTCGTGTTGATGGTCTGAGCCAGACTTTCCCAGCCGAACCACCCCTGGTGCTCCCGCTGCCTAGTCGCGCAGAGGGGCCGTGCGTCCCGCTTTCCGACCACGGCAGCGAGGCCTTACGCACGTCCCGGTTTACCGCGCTCCGGGCACGACCCACCATGTTCATACGGAAATCATCATGCGAACGTTCATCCGCATCGTGCTGATTGCCAGCGCCATACTGGCTTCTACCGCTCAGGCCGACGAGGTGTTGACAGGCACGCCCAGGCTGGCGTGCGAAGCGCTGCTATGCCTATCCAGCAGTACGCGGCCGGGCGAATGTGGACCGGCGCTGTCACGCTACTTCGGGATCCACAAGCGCAAGCTATCGGACACCCTGGATGCGCGGCAGGCCTTTTTGAACCAGTGCCCGACGGTCGCGGCGTCTGGCGAAATGCGTGATCTCGCTCGTGCGATAGCGCGCGGTGCCGGCCGGTGCGATGCCCAATCGCTTAACCGTGTTCTGATGCGGTACATGACCGACAGTAACGGCAACGAGCGCCGAGTGGTAGCCGACCGAATGCCCAACTACTGCAGCGTCTACAGCGGGCACCTCTACACCGACGTGGCCGGGGCAATGCCGCGATACGTGGGGACTCCGGACGAGGAAGGCTACTGGGTGCCGGCCGACGACTACGAGGCCGAGCTGGTGAAGTATCAGGAAGCGCTAGCCGCCCGCAAGGAGGCTGAGCGGCGCCGGCGGGAGTACGAGAGCGGAGGCAACTGACCATGGACTTCGTGACGCCGAAGATCTCGCGTTCCACGGCGGCGTTTAGCCGCAACTGAACGAATTCGCGCACAGTGGTCGTCGAGATCATTGGCTGGCCAGGATGCGTAGTTTGCTGGACGAGCTCGCGCGCAACGGCTAGGACAGCTTCCGGGGTCGCGGCCCGCACGGTGCCGGTTGCGTCTTGTACCAGCAAGGTGCGGTGGCGGTGTGTCAAGGCGGTAGAAGGCACGGCGGTGTCGAAGTCGAGTCGATATTGCATGACGGTGCTCCAGATCAGGCGTCCTGCCGGGTGGCGGGACGGGAGCACTGGGGCGCTGCGCAGCAGGCGCCAGGCGCAAGGGGACGTGGAATAAAAAGCGAGCGCAAGCGAGCGGCTTTATGCCGCGAAAGCCCCTTGCGCCTGGCGCGCGCAGGGCCAAGATGCTCGCCGACCTGCCCCCGGCCTGGTCGACGTGTTGGCGCACGTGCCATCATTGAGACCATCTGTCGTGCCTAGGCTAGGCTGCTGCTGTGATGCCCACGCCGACTGCTGGCGTTCGCGCCAGCTCAGCCGTGGAGCTGGTGACCGGGCGCAAACAACACTTCTCGCGGACTGCGGAAGTCGATGCCCGCACTGGTATCGTGCCGCGCTCAGGAATTGGCTAAGCCGAGTTGGGCCGCGGATAGCCTCCCAGAGGCCCCAGTGCTCGATGCGAAGATCCGTGCGGCGCTGGTCCAGAAGCAGCTGTGGTCGGCTATGACGCACGGCGGGAGGCGACCGCAAGAGCTCGCGCCGGCTACGTTTCGTCGGGGAGAGCTTCGACGCGTTTCTTGCTGGCGCGCTGGAGTTGTTCTGTGCGCCGATCACCCGTTGCAATCATCTCTTCCCGCAACTCTTCGGCGCTGGCCTTCAGGGCCTCGGCATCGATTCCGTAAGCCATGGCCATTTCCGCATAGGCTTCCTTTCGCCCGCGCTGGTAGGCGGCTTCGATGGGATCAGCAACCTCCGCTTCGCGCGCGAGTATGTCGGCACGCTTGGATAAATCCTGGGTGACCTCGGCTCGGGTATCAAGGCGGCGACTCAACTCTCGAACACGCTCAGCGCCTTTGTCGGCCAGATCGCGCAGGAGCTGCTCGATCTGAGGCTGCAGGATCACCCAGAGCCACTTGAATATTTGTTGTGCGATTCTGCCGTCCATCTGCGTTTCCTTTTGTTACGAGAAGATCGTTATAGCTGTGATGGGAGGTATTTGCCAATAGGCGCGGACGTGCGGACGGTCGCCGCCGGCTTGCCATCCGGCCCGCTGCCCTATTTGTCGAGTTCCGGCCCTTGCCGATGCCGCTGCAGATCCTCGCGCCCTGCCTCGCGCTGCGCTTCCACCACCTGAACCAGACCGGCGTGGCCATGGGGATACGCAATCTCAAGGTGGCGGCCCGCGGCCAACAGGTCTGAATCGACCAGGCTCTGCCGGCTGTGCGCCACCACGCCCTGGGGCGTGGCCTGAATGACCTGGTCGCGCAGCACGGCAACGACCAAGCCCTGGTAGGTCTTGCCAGGTTCGGACGGTGAGATGGTTTCGTTCGTGTAGCCCAGTTGCCGTAGTTCGACATTCAGGGCCAGGCGCACGGCGTCACGGATGTTGAGTTCCAGCCATTCGCGCCGGCCCACGAAATTCGGTATCGATTCCATTGCACGCGCCTCGATCGCTGCCGCATTCGTCAAGCGGTGCTCCACGAGCATCTGGATGTCCGCCTGATCGCGCTCCACAAACCGCGAAATCTTGCTCACGGCGAGATCCACCGGCGCTAGGGCACGCACCTTGAAATGCGGCACGTCGAACGGCACCGGTATGGAAGCCTCCCGGTAGTCATCGTGCATGAGCGCGAAGGTCGAGTTGTAGTTCTGGTCGAAGTGCAGCAGCTGGGGCACCCCGCGGGCCGTTGGCACCTCAATATACAAATCGTCCGGGATGAGCACCCGGTGGCTGAACTCCGCATCGATGTCGCTGCTGACCCGGTACGCAGTGTACAGATGCACCGCCACTCCGCCCGCGACATATGCCGTCACGGGGGCAGTCATAGCGAGCGAAAAGGCCGCCTGCCAGCAGATGCTCATTGCATACCTAGCCCGGCGCTGGGCGGCGCGCTACCGGTCGCGAGCAACACAGTCGCCCACGGCGACACGTTAATTCGGCCTCGGATCCATGATCCTCGTCGGCACGCTCATCGGCATCCTGCTTATCCTGTAGCGGAGCGGCCCTCGCAGGCCGCCTGCAGCGTGCAAACTAACGAGCGCTTTCCAGAAGTTGGTCGATCAGCTTAGTGGCAAGTTGCACCCCTGCCGCCCTCGCATCGTCGTAGGTAGCAAATGCACGGCCATGGTCTAGACGACGCGGCAGCGCCAACACATCATCGCGGAACACCTCTACCGCCATAGTCCATGGCGTAGGGCCCTGACCATGCCGCTCACAATGGACGGCATAGCTGTAGCCGTCGCGATAGTCATTTATGAATATCGGGTTGTGTGTACCCATGGCTACATCCCCCTATCGGGCCAACATCGTACTCGACTCTCAGTGGAGCGTCAGTGTGAACCATGAGCAGCGGAACTGTCGCTGCGGTCTCCAAGCGGCAAGGCCGCTGGATCGCGCCGAAGCCATGCGGCTGGATTGACCAATTGATGGAGTAAGTCATGACTACACAGCAGGCAGTACAGCCAGCTGCTGGCGCTCAGGACGAACGTCCGATGACGCTGCAGGAGGCTGCTGCTTATCTGGGTTTTTCGTACAGCACGATCTACGCATATCGCAAGCAGATCGGTTTCCAGCTCACGAAGCGCGGCAGGTGGCGAGTATGGCCCTCGCGCCTTGCCTGCATCTCCAAAAAAGACAACAATGTGGCCCGGCTATCGATGCGGGTCGTGGGAGATACACCATGGCCATCCGCAGAGATAAAAATTCCGGCATCTACCAGATCGATATCCGCTCGCCAAGCGGCGAAAGAATTAGATGCTCGGCTCGCACAAGCGACAAGCAAGCGGCGAGGGAATATCACGACCACCTGAAGGCCCAGCTTTGGCGCAAGGACGTGCTGGGCGAAGAGCCTGACCACCTGTTCGAAGAGGCTGCGCTGTTGTGCCTGGACTTGTGGGAGGGTCAGGACGACTACACGGGAAAGTGTCGTCACATTGCATACTGGAAGACCCAGTTCGCTGGAAGAACGGTCCGCTCTTTAACCTTCGACGAAATTTGCCAGAAGCTGCCCACGCATACGACGCATAAGCATCGCAAGCCGAAGCCGCTCAGCAACGGGTCCAAGAATCGGTATTTGGCAACGATGCGCCGGCTGCTGAAGCTTTGCAAGGAGTGGAAGTGGATCCCGGAGTGTCCGGTGTTCAAAGAGTTCAAAGAGCCTGACGTTCGCGTCAGGTGGGAGCCGCCTGAAGTTATCCAGCGACTGATCGAAGCCATGACGCTGGAATGGATGCGAGACGTCAGTCTCGTCGCTGTTGCCAGCGGCATGCGGGAAGACGAGCTGCTGTCGCTTGAACCGTGCCACGTCAACTTGCAGCAGTGCACGGGTTGGGTCGTAGCCGAAGAAGCGAAAAACAGCTACGCGCGGTCCGTGCCGTTCAATCGGGACGCGATGGAAGTCCTGCAGCGACGCATCCCCAAAGCCAAGAAGTATGTATTCGAGCGACCGTCTCGGGATGGGAAGGTGCGCAAGATCAGTCAGATCGACGCGCGATGCTTTAAGCGCGCCTGTGAGGCAGTGGGCATCAAGGACTTCCGCTTCCACGACCTGCGGCATACCTGGGCGAGCTGGCATGTGCAGCGCGGAACGCACCTCATGGTTCTGAAGGAGTTGGGCGGCTGGGAGACCCTGGAGATGGTCCAGAAGTACGCTCACCTTGCCCCCAGCCACATGGCCACCCACGCGGAGACGGTCAATTTTTGGTCAAACTCGCCAGAGCAGAAAAAAATGCCGCCCCAGAGGGCGGCATAACGACTTGAAAATCAAGCATATTCTGGTGGGTCGTGCGCGACTCGAACGCGCGACCAACGGATTAAAAGTCCGCTGCTCTACCAACTGAGCTAACGACCCGAAGCTCAAAATTATGACAAGTCCTGGCGGCCTTGTCAATAAAGTGCCCTGAAAACAGGGCGCGCGGCTTGGTCTGCCGTGGCCGACTACTTCAGGAGCTCGAGTCGTTCTTTTGCCGTTTGCGCGGCAGGTACCCCCGGGTACTCGCGAATGATGCGCTCCAACGTGGCGCGTGCACCGCGCCGGTCGTTCAGCTCGACCTGGCTGCCGGCAATGACGAGCAATGCGTCGGGGGCGCGGACGTTGTTGGGGTAATTCTTCACCATCGTCTGCTGTTGGGCGATGGCGGACTTATAGTCCTTGAGCGCGTAATGGCTGCTCCCGATGTAGAACTGGGCTGCGGGAGCATAGGGGCTTTGGGGATACTGGCGCACGAAGGCCGAAAGAGCCCGAATGGCTTCGGCGTAGTTTCCGTTGCGGAATATGTCGATTGCCGCATCGTAGGCGCGCTTTTCCTCGGCGCTGACGGTGGTTTCCTGTCCGTCTATCGAGGCTGTTTGCGGCTCGACGCGCTTCAGGCGCGTATCGATATCCAGGTAGATGTCTTTCTGCGCCTGTTGGGTATCGGCTACTTGCTTGGTCAGGATTTCTATCTGGCCGCGCAGCCGGGCGATTTCCTGCTGCAGTTGCTCGATCTGCGAAGCGAGCTGCAGCTGGCTGCGCTGGCTCTGCGCCAGCTCTTCGTCCAGCTTGCGGGCCTGTTGATCGGCCCGCTCGCGCACTTCCCTGCGCAGGTCGATGATGGCCTGGCGCGCCTCGTCGTCGGAGAACAGGGCCGCGTGGGCCGAGAACCCCGACAGGCTGGCGCCGATGCAGGCGCCGGCTGCCAGCAGTCGGAGGCGGGAAATGCGGAGCGTCATAGGCAGGTCCTTAGCGATCAACGGTAGACGATGTCGGCGCGACGGTTTTCGGCGCGGGAGGCTTCATCCGTGCCGATGGCCTTGGGCTTTTCCTTGCCGAAGCTGATGGCTTCGACCTGGTCGTCGCGCACGCCCAACAGCAGCATCATACGGCGGACGGCTTCGGAACGGCGCTGGCCCAGCGCGAGGTTGTACTCGCTGCTGCCGACGTCGTCCGTGTGGCCTTCGATCACGACCTTGCGGTCTCGGTTGTTGGTCAGGAAGCGGGCGTGGTTTTCGATGATCGGGCGATATTGGTCCTTGACCACGTAGCTGTCGAAATCGAAGTACACGGACCGTTGCGCTAGCTTCGGATCGTTGATGGGGTCGAGCCCTTGCTGGGTCGCATCGACGCGCGCGACGCCGCTCGAGCTGGTGCCCGAGGCGGCTTGGCCGGAGCGGTCTTCGACCGGCACGTTGCTGCTTTCATCGAGCTTGACGGGACTGCTGCAAGCCGAGACTACCGCGACAACGCTCGCGACGACGAACATTTTGAAGGCACGAGTAGACATGGTGTTTCCTTGGTTTCGAGGCGATAAGGGTGGCAACAAATGACTAGATGGAATCGTGATCCTAAAGTGTCACATGGGAAACGTGATCCTAAAGTGTCACATGGACCCTGCGCCGCAGCGTTGCAAGAAGTGACAACGATGCACAGCCGCGACCATGGCCATTCCAGGTAATCGATTGTTTCAGTTCAGGAAAGGTCCCCAGGTAGGTTCGCGCACGTCCCCGTTGAGCACGGATAGTGTCTGGGTGACGCGACCATCACTCGAAACCGCAGCTAGCACACCGCGTCCGGATTGCGATGTTGCATACAGAATCATCTTTCCGTTGGGTGCGAAGCTGGGCGATTCGTCCCTGCCGCCGTTGGTGAGGATGAGCTCATTACCGGTGGCAAGGTCTAGCGTAGCTATTTGGAAGCCGGCACGGCGGGTGACGTACAGCAAGGTTTTGCCATCAGGCGACAACTGGGGAGAAATATTGTAAGCGCCTTTGAACGTCACGCGCTCGACCTGGTTGTTTTCCAGGTTGAGGCGGTAGATCTGCGGGCTGCCCCCGCGGTCGCTCGTGAAGAGGATGGCGCGGCCGTCGTTGGTGAACGCGGGCTCGGTGTCGATGCCCGGCGACTGCGTCAGGCGCCGCAATCCGGAACCGTCGGCATTCATGATGTAGAGCTGCGAGAGGCCGTCGCGCGTGAGGACGACGGCCAGGCGACTGCCGTCCGGGGACCAAGCCGGGGCGCTGTTGTTGCCCTTGAAGTTCGCGACCGGGATGCGCTGGCCCGTGGCGATGGTGTGCACGTAGACCACAGGCTTGCGGGTCTCGAAGCTCACGTACGCCAGGCGCGTGCCGTCGGGCGACCACGTGGGCGAGATGATGGGCTCGCGCGAACGCAGGGCGGTCTGGGCGTTCTGGCCGTCGGCGTCGGCGATCTGCAATTCGTAGATGTTGTCGCGCTTGAGCACGTATGCGATTCGTGTTGCAAAAATGCCACGGTCGCCCGTCAGCTTTTCGTAGATGCGGTCGGCGATCTGGTGGGCCGTGCGCCGCATTTCGTTGGGGCCGGAGGAGAACGCGACGCCGTCTATCTGCACTTCCTTGATAGTGTCGAGCAGGCGATAGCGGACATCGTAGCGGCCGTCGGCGGTGCGCTGCACGCTGCCCACCGCCAACGCGTCGGCACCCCGGGTTTTCCAGGCGGCAAAGCCGATCATGGCCGATTCGGACAGCGCCGTGTCGCCGGTGTCGATGAGCCGGAAGAGGCCGGTGCGGTTCAGGTCGGCCCGGATGATCTCGGCGATCGCCCGGCCTTGGGGGTCGGTGGATTCAAAGTTGGCGATGGCGACCGGGTACTGGTTGGCGCCGGCGCCTGAGATTTGCACGGTGAGCTGGGCTTGCGCGGGCTGGGAGCCCAGGGCGAAGGCGGTCGCGGCCAGCGCGGCGGCGCATTGCATCAGCCGCCGTCCGAGCCGGCCGCCGATGTCTCGCAGCCGGACACTGCCAGGCGTGGCCGGCGAGGAAAGGGTAGCGGTATTTGCAAATGTCATCAGTCGAACATCCGATATTGAACTTCTATGTTGGACTCGTACCGGCCGGAAGACGGACGCGGGAAGGGATTGCAGCGCCGAATTCCGTTTTCTACCGCACGGTCGAAAGCTTCCACGCCGGATGAGCGGACCAGGCGCGGCGGGCCTGCCTGCTCTCCCGTAGGTAGCAACTGGACCCGGAATACGGCCGTCGGGTTCCCGCCGGCAGAACTGCCAGTTGCACTATAAATGACTCCGGGTTTGATGCAAGCGCGCACCAGATCGGCGTAGCCGGGGTCTCCGCCTCCGCCGCCCGCCTGATTGCGGTTGGCGGTGCCGCCCTCGCGGCCGCCTTCGAGGCCGGCGACGCGCGCGGCATCGTTGCGCAAGGCTTCGCGTAGTTTGCGATCACGCTCGGCCTGGGCTTTCCGTTCCGCTTCGGCCTTTTTCTCGGCAGCAGCTTTCTCGGCGGCTGCCTTCTTCTCCGCAGCGGCTTTCTCGGCAGCGGCTTTTTCTGCCGCCAATTGTTCGGCCTTTTTCCGTTCCGCTTCCTTGCGCTCCGCTTCGCGGCGTTCAGCTTCCTTCCGTTCCTGTTCGCGCTTTTCGGCCAGGCGTTTTTCTTCTAGCTGCTTCTGCCGCTGGCGCTCGGCCTCTTCGGCCTCGCGGCGCGCGCGCTCTTCCTGGCGTTTCTTTTCCTGCTCGATGGCGATGTCGGGGTTCTCCTGCTCCACCTGGGGCTCGGGCTTCGGCGGCGGAGGAGGAGGGGGAGGCGGCACAGGCCGCGGCTCGGGTTCAGGTTCCGGCGTCGGGGGCTCGGGCTGGTTGGGCGAGGGAAGTGCCGTCCACAGCTCAGCCTGCACCGGGCCTGGCGTGCGCCGGTTCCAGTTGAGGCTGAAGATCAGCGCCAAGGCGAGCAGGACGTGCATCAGCACGGCCAAGGCGAAGGCTTTCCATTTGCCGGGCTCGGGCGGTTGGGGCAGGGGACGGTGGGAACGATCGTTGGGCGCCATGGGCGATCAGGAGCCTTGTTGCTTGACCAGCAGGCCGACCCGCTTCACGCCTTGGCTCTGCAGTTCGTCCATCACTTTGAGGACGGATTCGTACTGGGCTTTGCGGTCGGCAGAAATGACGACGGGCTGGTCGGGATGCTGGGTCTGGCGGTCGCGCGCCACGCGGGCGAGGTCACTGCGCGGGATGGCCTGCGGCGACGTGTCGCCGCGTTCCCGGTCGCGGATGGAGACGCTGCCGTCCGCGGCCAGGATGACTTCCAGCGGCTTGACCGGCACCTGCGAGGCTTTGCCGACGGTGGGCAGGTCGATGACGCCGGGCGTCATCATGGGCGCGGTGACCATGAAGATCACGAGCAGCACCAGCATCACGTCGATGTAGGGGACGACGTTGATTTCGTTCATGGATCGGCGCCCGCTGCGGCCGCCGCGGTTGCTGGAGCGGATGGAAGGCATCAGCGCACCTGTCTTTGCAGGATGTTCTGGAACTCGTCGATGAAGCTGTCGAAGCGAATGGACAGCCGGTCGATGTCGTGCGAGAAGCGGTTATAGGCGACCACGGCAGGAATCGCCGCGAACAGGCCGATGGCCGTGGCCACCAGGGCCTCGGCGATGCCGGGCGCGACGCTCGCCAGGGTTGCCTGTTCCACGTTGGCCAGGCCGCGGAAGGCATGCATGATGCCCCACACCGTGCCGAACAGGCCGACGTAAGGGCTTACCGATCCCGTCGAGGCGAGGAAAGCGAGGTGGGATTCCAACGCGTCCATCTCGCGCTGGTAGGCGGCGCGCATTGCCCGGCGAGCGCCATCGAGCAATGCGTTGACGTCATTCAGCTTGTTCTGCCGGCTTTTCACGAACTCGGCCATCCCGGCCTCGAAGATGCGTGCCAGCGCACCTTGTTCGCCGCGCCGCGCCGTGACGGCCTGGTGCAGCATGTTCAGGTCGCCGCCCGACCAGAAGTCGGCCTCGAAGCGGTCGGTTTGCTGCTGCGCCCGCTTGATCGCAAAGCGCTTGCGGAAAATGTAGGTCCAGGACATCAGCGAGACGATGGCCAGGATGGCCATCACGCACTGGACCGTAAAGCTGGCCTGGAGTATCAGGGACAGGATAGACATGTCCTGGTTGACGTTCATGCAAAGTCCTTTGGGGCGAAGGGAAGAATGGGCCTGGAGTTGATCGTGTTAATCCGTTGTGCGAGCCGCCGCCAGCGCGGCGAGTTTTTCCGCCACTTCGGCGGGCAGGCCGCGCGGCCGCATCGTCGAGCGGTCGACGCATCCTACCTGGACATTGCCGGTGGCGAGCAGTTCATCGCCTCGCTCGCAGAACTGCAGGAAATCGATGGACGCCCTGCCCAGCCGCGCTATCCGGCTGCGGACGGTGAGGAGGTCGTCCAGGAGGGCAGGCCGGCGATATTGGGCTTCGATCCCCCGTACGACGAAAATGCAGCCGGTCTCCTCGGCCAGGACCCGCTGTTCCACGCCGAGGCGGCGTAGCCACTCGGTACGCGCGCGTTCGAAAAACTTCAGATAGTTTGCGTAGTAGACCACGCCGCCGGCGTCGGTATCTTCGTAATACACACGGATCGGAAACCGAAAATCGTCACTGGCGGGGTTGGACACAGGGCGAACCTTGATATGGAAATCTAGTGAGCGGGGCCGCGGCGGTCCCGGCCGGGAATTGTAAACAACCCGTGGTCTGCGGGCATGCAGTCCTCTTTCAACCTTCCACGAATTGTGACGGCTTGTAAAGGGGGAACTTTAGCCCCGCCGGCGCGTCTGACCGGAGGAAGCGTTGATGCCAGCCTGTGCGGCTTCGGGTGCGTGGGTGGCGCCGTTCGGGTGATCGACGCTTCCACCCTTTTGCTGATGGTGTCGGTGTCCGTGCTTAGTTACCGTATGGGCGACGGCACGATTTTTTTTGATGAGGCTGCGCTGGGAGCAGCCGGGCCCGTGAACTGGGGGATGCCCAGCACGGGCCTTGTTTTTTCCCGAGCGCGACGGTCAGAATAGTTCGCCGCTGTGTGCCTGCGGGGGCGGTGTCAGCCCCAGGTGGCGGTAGGTGCCCTGCGTGGCGATGCGGCCGCGCGGCGTGCGCTGCACGTAGCCGTGCTGGATTAAGTAGGGTTCGATCACGTCTTCGATGGTGTCGCGCTCCTCGCCGATCGCTGCGGACAAGCTGTCCAGGCCGACCGGGCCGCCGTCGAATTTGTAGACGATCGCCTCCAGCAGCTTGCGGTCCATGATGTCCAGGCCGGCCGGGTCGACGTCGAGCATGGAAAGCGCCGCATGCGCGACTTCCCCCGTGATGCGCCCGCCGGCCTTGACCTCGGCGTAGTCGCGCACCCGGCGCAGCAGCCGGTTGGCGATCCGGGGCGTGCCGCGCGAGCGGCGGGCGATTTCCCGGGCGCCGTCTTCGGAGATGGCGGCGTTGAGCAGGTTCGCGCTGCGCGTAACGATGGCCGCCAGTTCCTCGGGCGTATAAAACTCCAGGCGGGCGATGATGCCGAAGCGATCCCGCAGGGGGTTGGTCAGCATGCCCGCGCGCGTGGTCGCGCCCACCAGCGTGAAGGGCTGCAGGTCGAGCTTGACGCTGCGCGCGGCCGGCCCTTCGCCGATGAGGATGTCGATTTGGAAGTCTTCCAGCGCCGGATAGAGGATTTCTTCGACGATGGGCGAGAGCCGGTGGATCTCGTCGATGAAGAGGACGTCGTTTTTTTCGAGGTTGGTGAGCAGGGCGGCGAGGTCGCCCGGCCGCTCGAGCACGGGCCCCGAGGTCTGCCGCAATTGCACGCCCATTTCCCGGGCGATGATATGGGCCAGCGTGGTCTTGCCTAGGCCGGGCGGGCCGAACAGCAGCACGTGGTCCAGGGATTCCTGGCGGTTGCGCGCCGCGGCGATGAAGATCTCGAGCTGGTCGCGGATGCGACGCTGCCCGACGTATTCCTCGAGCGCCTTGGGGCGCAAGGCGCGCTCTATCGCTTCCTCGTTCGGGGAGGCGGCGCGGGGGGAGATGACGCGGGTGTCGAAAGCGTCGTCGCGGGCGGAGAGTTTGTCGGGCTGTATCGCCATGGGGGTATCGTGCCTTGAACTGGCTGTATGTTAGCCGGTTCCCGCCCGGCGTCGTCAGCTATCGAGTTTGCCGTATGGCTCGCCGAACGGGACCATGACGCGTTCGCGATACGGCGGGAGCTCTTGGAGCCGCCGGTATCATGCGCGCACGTGGTTGACTCCCATACGACAGTGCCTGCGTCGTCGATGACGGGGTCCTGAGCGTGGCGTCCCTCCGTATTCCGGGCGGCAATGCGCCGGCTAGCGCGCCAGGGCCTTGAGCGCCAGCTTGATGCCCTCGGAAACGCCGACGCCGGCGGGCAGGCTCTTGACGGCGGCTGAGGCCTCGCGGTCGGAATAGCCGAGCGCCAGCAGGGCGTTGAGGATGTCTGACTGGCCGTCCGAGACCGTTGCCCCACCCGCGGCGCCGAGGTCGGCCCCTAGCTTGCCTTTGAGTTCCAGCAGCAGCCGTTCGGCGGTTTTCTTGCCGATGCCGGGCACGCGCGTCAGCCGCCCCGCTTCCTGCAGCGTGACAGCCTGCGCCAGCTCCGCCACCGTCATGCCGGACAGCACCGCCAGCGCGATCTTGGCGCCTACGCCGCTGACCTTGATGAGTTCGCGGAACGTCGACCGCTCGGCGGCCGTGCCGAAACCGTACAGCACGTGCGCGTCCTCGCGGATCGCGAGGTGGGTCAGCAAGGTGACCTTGGATCCGACCTCCGGCAAGGAATACAGCGTGCTCATCGGAACGTCGAGTTCATAGCCCACGCCGTTGACGTCCAGGCAAATGGTGGGCGGTTGCTTCTCTACGAGGATACCGGTCAGGCGTCCGATCATGAAATGGCCTTCAACGAATTTCCCGCAGCATACCAGGGGCGTCCTAGACCAGCCTGCCCGCGCGCAGCCGGGTGCCGCGGCTGCGCAGGGCCAGGGCGCCGTTCTCGCGCAGGCGGTCGCCGAGCGGCGCGATATGCGCATGGCAGATGGCGCAGGCAAGCGCATCGGCGGCGTCCGCCGCCGGTGCGCCGTCCAGCGACAGCAGGTGCTGCACCATGGCCTGCACCTGGGCCTTGGCAGCGCGGCCCGTCCCGACGACCGATTTCTTGATCTGCAAGGCCGTGTACTCGTGCACTGTGAGGCCGCTGTCGGCCAGGGCGCACAGCGCGGCGCCGCGCGCTTGGCCCAGGAGCAGGGTCGAAACCGGGTTGGCGTTGACGAAGACTTTCTCGATTGCGGCGAAGTCGGGCGCGGTGTCGCGCACGACCTCCCGCAGGTTGTCGAGGATGACCTTCAGCCGCACGGACAAGTCATCCTCCGGCGGGACCACGATGGTGCCGCTGGCGACGTAGCGCAGTCGCGCACCATTCGATTCGATTACCCCAAAGCCGGTGCGCCGCAGGCCGGGGTCCACGCCCAGTATGCGCACGATGCGATGTCAATGACGGAAGTGCCGGGTACCGGTAAATACCATGGCGATGCCTCGTTCGTCCGCCGCGGCGATGACTTCCGGGTCGCGCACGCTGCCGCCCGGCTGAATGACGCAGGTCGCGCCGGCGTCCACCACCACGTCCAGGCCGTCGCGGAACGGGAAGAAGGCGTCGGACGCAACCGCCGAGCCCTTGAGCGACAGCCCGGCATTTTCCGCCTTGATCGAGGCGATGCGGGCGGAGTCGATGCGGCTCATCTGGCCTGCGCCCACGCCTAGGGTCATGCCGCCGCCGGCGAAGACGATGGCGTTGGATTTGACGAACTTGGCGACTTTCCACGCAAACAGCAGGTCGTCCAATTGGGCCTCGGTGGGGGCGATCTTGGTGACGACCTTGAGCTGGTCCCGCGACACGTTGAAGGCGTCGGGCTGCTGTACGAGCCAGCCGCCTCCCACGCGTTTCACGTCGAAGGCGTTGACGCCGTCGCCGAGCGGCACTTCCAGCAGGCGCACGTTCTGCTTGGCGGAGAAGATTTCGCGCGCGCCGTCGTCATAGCCGGGCGCGAGCAGGACTTCGACGAACTGCTTGCTCACTGCCTGGGCCGTGGCGGCATCGACGGGACGGTTAAAGGCGATGATGCCGCCGAACGCGGACGTCGGATCGGTCTTGAATGCCTGCTGGTAGGCGTGCAGCGGGTCGGTCGAGACCGCCACGCCGCAGGGGTTGGCGTGCTTGATGATGACGCAGGCGGGTGCCTCGAACGTGCGCACGCACTCCCAGGCGGCGTCGGCGTCTGCAATGTTGTTGTAGGAGAGTTCCTTGCCCTGCAGCTGGCGGTAGTTGGCGAGCAACCCGGCGGCCGGCGCTGCGTCGCGGTAGAACGCGGCCGATTGATGGGGGTTCTCGCCGTAGCGCATGGCCTGGGTCTTGGAGACCTGGAAGGTCAGGGTTTCGGGGTAGGCCTCGCGCGCCGGCACGGCATCTTGGGCCGGGGCCTCGGTCAGGCTGGTCAGGTAGTTGGCGATCGCCCCGTCGTAGGCAGCGGTGTGGGCGAATACCTTCTTGGCCAGGTTCAGGCGCAGGGCGTACGAGGTGCCGCCGGTGGCGTCGATTTCCGCAAGGACCTGCGCGTAGTCGGCCGGATCGATCACGACGGTGACGCCGCCTGCCTCCGTGCCATGGTTCTTGGCTGCCGCGCGCAGCATGGCGGGGCCGCCGATGTCGATGTTCTCGATGGCGTCGGCGAAAGTGCAGCCGGGTTTGGCGATGGCTTCGCGGAAGGGATAGAGGTTGACCACCAGCAGGTCGATGCGGCCGATGCCGTGGCTAGCGATCGCGTCGAGGTGGGCCTGCGAATCGCGGCGGGCGAGCAGGCCGCCGTGGATCTTCGGGTGCAGCGTCTTGACACGGCCGTCCATCATTTCGGGAAAGCCGGTGTAGTCGGACACCTCCTGCACCGGCAGGCCGGCCTGGGCCAGCAGCTTGGCCGTGCCCCCGGTCGACAGGAGCTGGATGCCACGGTCGTGCAGGGCCCTGGCGAAGTCGACGATGCCGGATTTGTCGGAAACGGAGAGAAGCGCGCGTTCGATTTTCATGTTGAGTAGTCAAGATGGCGTGCCAGGGCCGGCACGTGAAATGGATTGGGGCGGCCGAGTTAGACCTTGATTTGGTAAAAGTCGAGCTTCTTGCGCAGGGTGTTGCGGTTGATGCCCAGCATCTCGGCGGCGCGCGACTGGTTGCGGTCTGCCTTTTCCAGCACGACTTCGAGCATGGGGCGCTCGACGGCCGTCAGCACCATGTCCCAGATGCCGCTCGTCGGCTCCCCGTCAAGATCCTTGAAGTAGCGGTCCAGGGTGTGGCGTACGCATTCTTCAAGCGTATGTTCTTTCATATGTCTTCCTTGATGCGCGGCCTAGGCAGCGAGCCGCGGCGCGGCGTCGCGCTCGATCGAGCGATCGAACCAGGCGGCCACCGCGTGCCATTGGTCGCGTGTGTTTTCTATCAAATTCAGTTGCGCACAGAACTGCGGCCCGCCCGGCAGCGAAGCCAGATACCAGCCAATGTGCTTGCGTGCGGTGCGCACGCCCGTGTATTCGCCGTAGAAACGGTAGTGGTCGTCCAGGTGCTGCAGCAGCAGCTCCCGCATTTCGGTGAGCGTCGGTCCGGGTAGGAGCGAGCCCGTGCGCAGGTAATGATCGATTTCCCGGAACAGCCAGGGGCGGCCCTGCGCGGCGCGGCCGATCATGACGGCATCCGCGCCGGTCGCCTCCAGCACCTTCCGCGCCTTCTCGGGCGAGTCGATGTCGCCGTTGGCGATGACCGGGATGGACAGCTCGGCCTTGACTTGGGCGATGGTTTCGTATTCGGCTTCGCCCATGTAGAGGTCTTCGCGCGTGCGGCCGTGCAGGGCCAGCGCGGCGATCCCGATGTCCTGGGCCCGGCGGGCCACCCGCAGGATGTTGCGTTCGGCGCGGCTCCAGCCGGTGCGGGTCTTGAGCGTGACCGGCACGCCGAGCGGCGTGCAGGCGCGCACGACTGCCTCGAGGATGCGCGCGACCAGGTCTTCGTCGCGCAGCAGGGCCGAGCCCGCGGCGACGTTGCAGACTTTCTTGGCCGGGCATCCCATGTTGATGTCGATGATGCGCGCGCCTTTGCCCACGTTGAAGACCGCGGCCTGGGCCATCATGTCGGGGTCGCTCCCGGCGATCTGGACGGCGATGGGTTCGCTTTCGCCGGCGTGATCCAGGCGGCGCGAGGTCTTGACGCTGTTCCAGAGCTTGGGGTTGCTGGCCGCCATTTCGGAGACCGCATGGCCCGCGCCCAGCCGCTTGCACAATTGGCGGAACGGACGGTCCGTCACGCCCGCCATGGGGGCGACGAAAACGTTGTTCGGGAGTTCGTAGGGGCCGATGCGCATGACTGAATGCGCCATCCGCCTCACTCACGGAGGGGAAGGGCGCGCGTGGGCAAAAAAATCTGAGGGAAGCAGCGATTGTACCGCCGTCGGGGCTGGGGAAGTTGTTACATCACCCCCTGATCCCCTCCATCAATTGTCGCGCGAGGGGGCCGCGCAGGGTACGGGACAGGTCCAGCCCGAGCAGGGCGAGGCCGCAGGCGTGTTCGACCGGCGCCATGCCGGTCGAGAATATGCGGGGCAAAAAGTCCGTCAGGCCGCTGGTGAGCCAGCGGTCGGCTGCACGCGCGCGGGCGTAGGCGGCAAGCAGGGGCGGGGCAGGCGTTTCGGCGTCCCGCAGCAGCGGGGCAAGGGCCTCGGCCAGGCGCGCCGCGTCGCGCAGGCCCAGGTTCATGCCCTGCCCCGCCACCGGGTGCAGGGTCTGGGCCGCGTTGCCGATGACGACGCGGTTGCCGTCGACGAGGCGGCGGCGCAGGTTGATTCCGAGCGGATACCGATGGCGGGGGCCCGCAAGCACGAGATCGCCGAGCCGGGAACCGAAGGCGCTGCCGAGCGCTCGGCCGAACGCCGCGTCGTCCATGGCCATGAGCTCGTCGGCGTGTTCGGGCCGGACGCACCAGACCAGGGCGTAGCGGCTGGCGTCGCGGGTGGGCCCGGCCGGATAGGGAAGCAGCGCCAGCGGCCCTTCGCGCGTGAATCGCTCCCAGGCCCACCCGGGACGCGGACGCCCGGCGCGCACGATGGCCAGGATCGCGTGCTGGTCGTAGCTGCGGTGCAAATCGTTGCGCGCCTGGTGGTCGAAGGTACCGCCTTCGGCGTGGATGCAGACCGTGGTGGTCCATTCCCGGTCGTCCTGGCGCACGACGGCGCGTCGCCCTTCGTCCCGCAGGACGGTAGCGGGGGATCCGGCCCGGATGGTCACGCCGGTGCGTTCGAGCGCGGCATCGAGTGCTTGCACGATGGTCGGGTAGGGCAGCACGGTGCCGAGCGCGGGTACGCCGAAGTCGTCGCGCGAGATATGCGTGCGGCCCAGGCGCCCTTGCTGGGACACGTGGACGTCGAGTATGTCCGCGCCGCCTGCCGGCCAGGCATCGATGGACGCGAGCAGTACGCGGCTACCGTGGTTCAGGGCCATCACGCGCGGATCGGCAGGCGGGGTGGCGGAGGGCGCGGCGGCACGCTGCGGCCGGCAAAGCACGATTTTTCCGGGCCGCGCCGTTGCGCGGGCGAGCAGGAGCGCGAGGGTGGCGCCCACGGGGCCGCCGCCCAGGATGGTAACGTCCGCGTGCATGTCAATGCCGTGCATTCGAAGCGCGCAGCCGGGGGCTCATTTCATCAAGGCTTCGATGTCGTCGGCGGCGACGGGCACGCCCCGGGTGATCAGCTCGCACCCGGTCTCGGTGACGACGGCGTCGTCTTCGATGCGTATGCCGATGTCCCAAAAACGTTCTGGAACGTCGTCTGCCGGACGGACGTAAATGCCGGGCTCGATCGTCAGCACCATGCCCGGACGCAGCGTGCGCCACGGCCGCTGCGTGTCGCCGGCAGGCGCCGGGCCCGGCTCTCGGTAGTCGCCCACGTCGTGCACGTCCATGCCCAGCCAGTGGCCGGTGCGGTGCATGTAGAAGCGGGTGTACTGCTGGGATTCCAGCACGCCGTCGAGCGAGCCGGCCAGCAGTCCTTCGTCGATCATCCCTTGCGCCAGGACGCGCACCGCGGCGTCGTGGCCTTCGTTCCAGCGAGCGCCGGGGAGGGTCCGGGAGGCGGCGGCACGCTGCGCTTCCAGCACGATGTCGTAGAGGGCCCGCTGCGGACCGCTGAAGCGTCCGTTGACGGGGAAGGTGCGGGTGATGTCCGAGGCGTAGCCGTCCAATTCGCAGCCTGCGTCGATGAGCAGCAAGTCCCCGTCTTTCAGTTCGGCGTCGCCGGCGCGGTAATGCAGCACGCAGGCATTGCGGCCGGTGGCCACGATGGAGTTGTAGGCGACGGACTGGGAGCCGTGGCGGCGGAACTCATGCAGCAGTTCGGCCTCGATCTCGTATTCCCGCATGCCCGGGCGCGCGGCGCGCATGGCCCGCACGTGCGCGCCGGCGGAGATGGCCGCGGCGCGGCGCATGGTCTCGAGCTCGCTGGCATCTTTGACGAGCCGCATTTCCGCCAGGATGGCGCGCAGATCGTAGGTGCGGCCCGGCACCGTGGCGCCCGAGCGGCCCATCGCCCGGACTTTGTCCAGCCACGTGCGCAGGTTCAGGTCGAACAGGCGGTCGCTGGCCAGCGGCACGAACAGCGCTGGCTGGTCGGCGATGAGCTTGGGCAATTCATCCGAAAGGGATTCCACCGGATAGGCTTGGTCGAAGCCGAACTGCTCCGCGGCTGCGTCCGGGCCGATCCGGTAGCCATCCCAGATTTCGCGCTCGAGGTTCTTGCTCCGGCAGAACAGGATCTGCCGGTCTTGACTTCCCGCGACCAGCACCATCCAGGCCTCGGGTTCGGGAAAGCCTGTCAGGTAGAAGAAGTCGCTGTCGAAGCGATAGGGATACTCCGCGTCGCGGTTGCGCACGCACTCGCGCGCGGTAGGCAGGATGGCGATTCCGCCGCCCTGGGCATGCATGGCTTCCAGCAAGCGTTTGCGGCGCGCGGCAAAAGGAGAGATGTCCTGGGCGGGAATGCTCATGAGGCGTATCCGTACGCAAATAACTGAAGGCTATTGTAGGCTCGCGTCGAGCCGGGCCAGGCGCTGGGGCGTGCCGACGTCGGTCCAGCGGCCGGGGTGCCGGCTGCCGCCCACGCGTCCTTCGGCCATGGCGGCGCGCAGCAGCGGGGCCAGCTTGGCCGGTTCGCCGGCCGGCAATGACGCAAAGAGTTCGGGACGGTAAACCCCGATTCCGGCGAAGGTCAGGCGGGGTTCCTGGTCGCGGACGAGGCCGTCCGCACCGAGGTGAAAATCGCCTTCGGGATGATGATCCGGGTTGTCCACCAGCACGAGCCAAGCCAGCCGCTCGTCGCGTTCGAGCGTTTGGGCGGCAGCCCGCGCGGCGGATGGATCCCAGTCCGTCCAGATGTCACCGTTGATGACGAGGAACGGCGCCTCCCCCAATAGGGGCAGCGCCTGGCGTATCCCGCCGGCGGTCTCGAGCGCGCGGCCCTCGGCCGAGTAGCGCAGCCGCACGCCCCAGCGGCTGCCGTCGCCCAAGGCCTGTTCGATCTGCTCGCCTAGCCAGGCGTGGTTGACCACGATGTCCTGGAATCCGGCCGCCGCGAGGCGCTCGATGTGCCAGACGATCAATGGCTTGCCGCCTGCCGGAAGAAGCGGCTTGGGGACTGCATCGGTGAGCGGGCGCATGCGCTCGCCGCGCCCAGCCGCGAGAATCATCGCGCGCATCAGAAGGTGTATCCCACCGCGGCTTGGCGCCCTTCCAGCTTGTCGAGCAGCTTGGTCAGCGGCTTGAAGGCGAGGTAACGCTCGGCAACCTGTCGCACATAGGCGTTGACGCGCGGGATGTGATCCAGGTAGTGGCGCTTGCCGTCGCGGTGGGCGAGCCGGGCGAACACCCCCAGGATGCGCAGGTTGCGCTGCAACCCCATCCACTCGTAGGCGCGATGGAGCTCGGCGAAGTCGTCAGGCACCGGCAGTCCTGCCTTGCGGGCCATTTCCCAATAACGGATCGCCCAGTCCAGCTGCTGCGGTTCGTCCCAGGTGAAGCGGGCGTCCATCAGCACGGAAGCGAGGTCGTAGGTGATGGGCCCGACCACGGCGTCCTGGAAGTCGATGACGCCCGGGTTGGGGCCGTAGTTCGGCCCCTCCTTCGGGAGGTCTGTTGCCATCAGGTTGGGCGAGTGGTAATCCCGGTGGACGAGGACGAAAGGTTGGGCGAGGTTGGCGTCGACCAGTGCTTCGAAGACTCCGTTCAACGCGTCTCGCTCGGGCGGGTCGAGCGGGCGGTCGCAGTAGCGGGCGGCGTACCACTCGGGGAATAGTTCGAGCTCGGCGATGAGCCGCGGCTTGTCGTATCGCGCCAGCCCGGTGGTTGCGCTTTGTTGCAACTTCACCAGCGACGCCAGGGCATCCATATAGATGCGGTGTATGTCGTGCGGCGTCGTCTGGCCGCGTAGGTAGTCCAAGTACGTTGTAAAGCCGAGGTCCGAGAGCAGCAGGAAGCCTTGGTCGACGTCTTGGGCGAGGACGGCGGGCACGTGGACACCCGCATCGCGCAGCAGGCCGGCTACGTGCAGGAACGGGCGGCAATCCTCCTTGCCCGGCGGGGCGTCCATGACGACGGCTGTGCCGGCGCCCATCTCGACGCGGAAGTAGCGGCGGAAGCTGGCGTCGCTCGAGGCGGGGCGCAGGGAAGCAGGATTGAGCTCGAGAGCGGCAGGAAGCCCGGATATCCAGCCCGAAAGCTGCGCAAGGCGGGCATCGGCGCCGGACGGGCCGGCGGCAAGATCGGTGGTGGCATTCATGCCTCCTATAATACCGACCGATATCGGATCCCGGAACGAAGGCTCCCTTCCCGAGACGAGGACTCCGGCTCCCGCCGAAGGATGCGGGCCCGCTATCTTTTTTTACCGCGCGCGGCCGCCGGGTCGCGTATTCTTCGACTTTCGTTTTGATTCCAGAAGGCCCGTGCGATCGATCCGGTGGTTCTGCCTATTTGCCGTGTTTGCGACAGTGCCGTTGGCCCATGCGCAAGAGGGGCCACCTTCCGGCGGCGTCTCCGTGCCGGGCCTGCGCCTGTCGCCCGGCCTGCGCACGCATACCTACGATCCTGACCAGTTGCCGGTGTTCATGGAGGCGGACTCCCTGACCGTCGAGGATCAGGACGTCGTCAGGCTGGAAGGCCATGCGCAGGTACGGCGCCGCGACACCATCCTGAAAGGCGACCGCATCCAATACGACCAGGTCGAGGATGAACTGGAGGCCCTGGGCAACGTGCGCCTGCTCCGGGAAGGCAACCTGCTAACTGGGCCGCGACTGAAGCTCAACATGAGCAGCGGGACGGGCGAGGTCAGCGACGCGCGGTTTTTCTTCGGGTTGAATGGCAGCAGCGGCTCGGCGCAGCAGATTCGCCTGCTGGGCCAGAACCGCATCCGCGCCGAGCGCGTCCGCTATACCGGTTGCTCGTGCGACGATCCCGATTGGGAGCTGCGCGCGCGAAGAGTGGACTTTGACTACAACTCGGGGCAGGCGCTCGGCTATGGCGGGGTGCTGTATTTCAAGGACGTGCCCATCCTGGCCGCGCCCATCATGTCTTTCCCGATTTCGCGTGACCGCAAGTCGGGATTCCTGGCGCCGACTTTCGGGCTCACCAGCAAGAGCGGCCCGGAGTTCTCGATTCCGTATTACTTCAACATCGCGCCGAACCGCGATGCGACGCTGACGCCCAAGGTGATGCTGCGCCGCGGCCTGCAGCTCTCCGGCGAGTTCCGCTACCTGGAGCCTTCGTTCAGCGGCGAGACGCGCCTGAGCTACCTGCCGAACGACCGTGTCGCGAATCGTGACCGCTATCTGTTCAGTTCGCAGCACCGCCAGCAGTTGTCGCCCAACCTGGGATTCAACTGGAACTTCTCCAAGGCCTCGGATGACGCGTATTTCCGGGATTTGTCGGTGCTCGGCACGGGCTTGGCCTCGACGGCGACCCTGGAGCGTTCGTTCACCCTGAATTGGAACCAGGGGTACTGGAACGCGTTCGGCCGCGTAGTGAGCTATCAAACCCTCCAGGATCCGCTCGCGCCCATCGTGCCGCCGTACGGCCGTGAACCGCAATTGCACCTGACGGGCCAGCGCTTCGACTGGAACGGCCTCGACCTGCGCCTGGAGGCGGACGCGACGCGCTTCCGCCGCCATGACGCGGTGACGGGGGAGCGCGCCTACGCGTACCCCTCGGTGTCGTATCCCATCATCCGGCCGGGTGGGTTCTTCATTCCCAAGATCGGCATCCACGCTACCCGCTACAACACCGATTCCTTCCAGGGGGCGCCGTCCAGCAACGCGTCGCGCACCGTGCCGATCATGTCGCTGGATACCGGCTTGATCTTCGAGAGGGACAGCTCGCTGCTGGGCCAACCGGCCCGGCAGACACTGGAGCCGCGCCTCTACTACCTGCGCGTGCCCTACCGCAATCAGTCGAACCTGCCCATCTACGACACTGCGCTCGCGGATTTCAATTTTGCGCAGATCTTCTCCGAGAACCTGTACGCGGGCTGGGACCGCATCGCCGAGGCCAACCAGCTGACCGCCGCGCTGACCACGCGCTGGCTCGATCCCAAGACCGGCGTCGAGCGCGCCAGGATCATGGGGGCGCAGCGTTTGTACTTCAGCGATCAACGGGTCACGTTGCCTGGCGAAGCGCCCAATTCCGACGGACGGTCTGATTTCCTCGTTTCCGTGTACGGCGCGCTGACGTCCACGCTGAGCGGCGAAACCACGGTGCAATACAATCCCAAGATCGAGCGCGTGACCCGGTCCACCATCGGCGCGCGCTGGAGCCCCCAGCGCCTGAGCACCATTTCGCTCGCCTATCGCTACAAGCGAGAGTCGGTCAGTGTGCCGGGGCAGGAGCTGATCGACGTGGCTTTCCAGTGGCCGCTGGCGCCGCGCTGGTTCGGCATCGGCCGCATCAATTACTCGCTGCTCGAGAACCGGATCGCCGAATCGGTGGCCGGAATCGAATACAACGGCGGATGTTGCTGGGCTTTCCGCCTGGTCGGCCAGCGGTACGCGGTGGCCAAGAACAACGCCACCACCGCAGTTTTCTTCCAGCTCGAGCTGACCGGCTTCGGCGGCATCGGGGCCAGTCCGATGACGACCTTGCGTCGTAGCATTCCCGGTTATCAGGTCATCAACCCGCCTCCTGAGAAAGGGACGGTGTTCGAAAGGTACGAATGATGGTTTTCAAGGTATTGCCCACCATGACGAAAGCGAAGTGCGGCGTCGCACTCAGCTGCCTGGCCCTGCTGGCCGGCGGGCAGGCAGCGGCGCAGGGACTGCGGCTGCCGGGAGAGTCCGGCCGCGGGCCTGCCTTGACCGCGCCGTTCGGGGCTCCCGCCTCCAGCCCGTCCTCCTCTTCCGGTTCGGGCGCCACTTCCTCTCCTGGCGGGACGTCTTCGTCGCGTATCCAATTGGGCGACGCGATCGTGGCCATCGTGAATTCCGACGTCATTACGCGGCGCGAGCTCGATGGACGGGTGCAGACGGCTCTGGCGACGCTGGCGCGGCAGCAGATCCCGGCTCCCGACCGGAACACCCTGGAGCGCCAGGTGCTCGAACGGATGATCGTCGAGAAAACGCAGCTCCAGGAAGCGGCCCAGCTTGGCATCCGCATCGACGACATGCAGCTCGATCGCGCCATCAACCGCATTGCCGAGCAAAACCACGTGACGGTGTCACAGATGCGGGACCAGATCGAGCGCGAGGGCGTGCCGTTCTCGGTCTACCGCGAGGACCTGCGCCAGGAGCTGACGCTGTTGCGCCTGCGCGAGCGGGCGGTGGACAGCCAGATCCAGGTCTCCGAGCCCGAGATCGACGCCTATCTTGCCGAGGAACATGAAGCGGCGCCGTCTGAAATGACCTTGGCGCAGATCTTGGTGCGGGTACCCGAGGGCAGTTCGTCCGACATGGTGGCCCGGCTGCGGCGCAAGGCCGAGGCGCTGCTGGAACAACTTCGCAATGGCGCTGATTTCGCGCGCCTGGCTGCCGCTTCGTCCGACGGCGAGGAGGCTCTACGCGGGGGCGACCTCGGCACCCGCCCGGCCGACCGCTGGCCGTCGCTGTTCGTGGAGGCGGTCTCGCAACTGAGCCCGGGCGGCATCAGCGAAATCATCCAGAGCGGCAATGGGTTTCACATTCTCAAGCTGGTCGACCGCAAGAGCACCGGCGGCCCGGGCAGCCCGGCCATGCCGGTGCAGCAGACCCACGCGCGCCACATCTTGATCCGGCCCACCGCGGTGCTCAGTTCCGAGCAGGCGCGGGAACGCCTCGTGAACATCCGCCAGCGCATCGTCCAGGGCGGCGCGAATTTCGCGGACATGGCGCGTCAATATTCGAACGATGCCTCGGCTCCCCAGGGGGGCGACCTGGGCTGGTTGTCGCCGCAGGAAACCGTGCCCGAGTTCGAGCGTGCCATGGATGCACTCAAGCCGGGCGAAGTCAGCGAGCCCATCCAGTCTCCCTTTGGCTGGCATCTCATCCAAGTGATCGAGCGGCGCACCCAGGACGTCGGGCGCGAGCGGCAACGCCAGGCAGCCCGCCAGGCCTTGTTCCAGCGCAAGCTGGACCAACTCTACGAAGACTGGGCGCGCGAGCTGCGCGACAAAGCGTACGTGGAGATCAGGCTGGGCGACAGCCCATCAGAGAACCCCTCTTGACTGGCGCAATGGACCGACGACGCACCTTGGCATTGACGACGGGCGAGCCCGCGGGCATCGGCCCGGAGCTGTCGGCCGCGGCGGCCGCTTGGTTCGCCAGCCAGCGGGGGCGGGCGGAGGTGCCTGCGGATACGCAGCTCGTGCTCGTCGGCGACGGGGATCTCCTCGCGGCGCGGGGCGGCGTGGACCTGACGTCGCTGCCTGGCGTCGCCGTGCGTCATGTGCCGCTGCGCGTCCCGTCCGAACCGGGGCGGCTCGCGGTGGCCAATGCGCAGTACGTGCTCGATACCCTGGACATGGCCATAGGCATGGTCTCGGCAGGGGAGGCGCAAGCCATTGTCACTGCTCCTGTCCACAAAGGCGTGATCAATGATGCCGGCGTCGCGTTCTCGGGCCACACTGAATATCTGCAGGAACACGCAGGCGTAGACAAGGTCGTCATGATGCTGGCGGGCGGCGGCCTGCGCGTGGCGCTCGCGACCACGCACCTGCCGCTGCGCGCCGTGCCCGATGCCATCACCCCCGAAACACTCGACCGCGTGCTCGGCATCCTCGATGCCGACCTGCGCAGCCGCTTCGGCCTTTCCCGGCCCCGCATCGCCGTGTGCGGCTTGAATCCGCACGCCGGCGAGGGCGGGCATCTGGGCCGCGAGGAGATCGACATCATTGCGCCGGCCATCGCTCGGGCACGCGCCGCCGGCATCGATGTGCAAGGACCCTTGCCCGCCGATACCCTGTTCGTGCCCGCGCATCTAGCCGGGTTCGATGCGGCGCTCGCGATGTACCACGACCAGGGGCTGCCCGTGCTCAAGCACGCAAGCTTCGGGCATGGCGTCAACATCACGCTGGGCCTGCCCTATGTCCGCACCTCAGTGGACCACGGCACCGCGCTCGACTTGGCGGGGACAGGCAGGGCCGATCCCGGCAGCCTGCAACAGGCCATCGTCACCGCCATCCAAATGATCAGCGCCGGCAGCCGGGCTGGCGCCGGAGTTTCCGCATGAAGCATCAGGCGCGCAAGCGCTTCGGCCAGCATTTTTTGGTCGACGACAGCATTACCGAATCCATCGTGCGTGCGGTCAACCCGCGATCCGGCGACAACGTGGTCGAGATCGGCCCCGGCCTGTCCGCACTCACGCGCCCGCTGCTCGAGCGGGTCGACCGCCTGAAAGTGATCGAGATCGATCGAGATCTTGCCGCGCGCTTGCGCAGCCAGTATCCGCCCGAGCGCCTGGAAGTGACCGAAGCCGACGTGCTGACCGTGGATTTCGCGCAGTTCGGCGCCCCGCTGCGGATCGTCGGCAACCTGCCCTACAACATCTCGAGTCCGTTGCTGTTTCATTTGATGCCTTATGCGGACCAGGTGCGGGACCAGCATTTCATGCTGCAGCGTGAAGTCATCGACCGCATGGTCGCGCAGCCAGGCGATGCCGACTATGGCCGGCTTTCGGTCATGCTCCAATCACGCTACGACATGGAAAAATTGTTCGACGTGCCGCCCGAGGCTTTCGACCCGCCGCCGCGCGTGGTGTCGGCCGTGGTGCGCATGATCCCGCTCGGTGCGGATCGCCCGAGGGCGCGTAGCGACGCGGCATTCTCGGCCGTCGTGGCCAAGGCGTTCGCGCAGCGCCGCAAGATGTTGCGGCGCGGCCTGGGAGAGTGGGCGGCGCTCGTGCCCTGGGACGAAGTGGGCGTGAAGGAGACGGCGCGCGCCGAAGAGCTTTCTGTGGCGCAGTTCATCGCGCTGGCGGACGTCTTGCATGAGGCGGGCGTGGTCGGTGCGGGGCACGGCGTGTAGCCCCTTTAACCAGCCTTTAGCCGAAGAACCAATAGCACACGCCGATTGCCGCCAGCACTCCCGCGAGGTCGGCCAGCAGGGCGCACCCTACCGCATGCCGCGTGCGCTGGATGCCCACCGCGCCGAAATACACGGCCAGCACGTAGAACGTCGTTTCGGTGCTGCCCTGTATCGTGGCCGAGAGCAGTGCCGGGAAGCTGTCCACGCCGTAGTTCTGCATGGACTCGATCATCAGCGCGCGCGCTGCGCTGCCGGAAAATGGCTTGACTAGGGCGGTGGGCAGGGCGTCGACGAAACGCGTATCGAATCCCAGCCATTGCACGGCGGCACGCAGGCCTTCGAGCGCAAAGTCCAGCGCGCCCGATGCGCGCAGCACGCCGATGGCGCACAGCATCGCGACCAGATAGGGCAGCAGGCCCTTGGCCACGTCGAAGCCGTCTTTCGCGCCTTCGATGAAGCTTTCGTAGACGGGCACTTTCTTGAGGGCGCCCACGACGAGGAACGCGAGGACCAGGGCGAACAGCGTCAGGTTGCCGAGTAGGGACGAAAGCGCGCCTAGCGCCGCGGCCGAGAGGGTGGAGAGAAACGCCATGAAGCCTCCGAGCAGCAACACGGCCGCGGCCATCCAAGCCATCACGACGGGATCCCAGATGCGCAGGCGCTGCACGATGGCGACGGCGAGGAATCCCGCCAGGGTGGAGGCGCTCGTCGCCAGCAGGATGGGCAGGAAAACCAAGGTGGGATCGGATGCCCCCTGTTGCGCACGGTACATGAAGATCGTCACCGGCAGCAGGGTCAGGGACGACGCATTCATCACCAGGAAGAAGATCTGCGCGTTGCTCGCCGTCGCGCTGTTCGGGTTGAGCGTTTGCAGCGACTTCATTGCGCGCAGGCCGATGGGCGTGGCGGCGTTGTCCAGGCCCAGCACGTTGGCGGCGAAGTTCAAGGTCATGAGGCCTACGGCAGGATGACCGCGGGGCACCTCGGGCATGAGCCGTGCGAAGAGCGGCCCCAGCAGCCTGGCGAGCGCATCGACCAATCCTGCCCGCTCCGCGATTTTCAGGAAGCCGAGCCAGAGCGTGATGGTGCCGAACAGCAACACCATGACCTCTACCGAAAGCTTGGCCATCGCAAAGAGCGCGCCGACCATGGACTGGAACACCGAGGGATCGTGTCCCGCTCCCCAGCGGGCGAAGGCGGCGACCGCCGCGGCGAGGAAGAAACCCAGCCAGAGTCTGTTCAGCATGCGGGCAGAAACGCTGTCTGTTCGGGGTGGGGCCGGAAGCCGGCAAACCCGCTGATTGTAGCGACTCGCTCCCCCAGCTCAGGCGCGGCGGGCATATTGGGCTGGGGTGACGCCATTCCAGCGACGAAAAGCGCGCGAGAAAGCCTTGGCGGATTCGTAGCCCACGGCTTGCGCGACCTCGTCAGGGGTCGCGCCCGGTTCCTTGAGTTTTTCCGCCGCCACGACCATGCGATAAGAGGACAGGTATTGCATGGGCGTCATGCCCACGAGCCGCCGGAAGCGCTCGCTGAACACCGTGCGCGACGAATAGCTCGCGGCCGCCAGCGTCGCCACGGTCCACGGTTTTTCGGGGTGTGCGTGGATCTGCTGCATGGCGCGCGCGATGCCTTGGTCCTGCATGCCCCGCAACACGCTGGCGCGGCGCTGGGCCGGCGAGCGCAGGTGTTGGCCGAGGATGTGGACGAGCAGGAGATCGGCCAAGCGCGCGGTGGCGAGCTGCCAGCCGGGCGGCTGCTCGAGCGTTTGGTTGACGAGTGATTCCATCGCCGTGGCTAGCGCGGCAGTCATGGGGGTTTCGCTCCGGCGAATCACGATGAGGGCGGGCAGGGCATGCGGTAGCGCGCGCAGGCTGTCGGGCAGCCACAGGTGCAGCGAGAACATCTCGGTGGCGGGGCCGTTGCCCCCGTGCGCAAAGACGATGGGCTGGTCGCCGTGCGCGCCTACCTGGTGCGCCGCAATCAACGGCTGGAACGGTTGGGGCGGCAAATCGGGCCCGGACGAGATGGTGTGGGGGTCGCCATGGGGCAGCATGGCGATGTCGCCGGCCTCTAGGCGCTCGGGCGCTTGGTCTTTCACGGCCAGCAAGTAAGGCGCGCCCGCGCACATCCGGATCAGGGCTCCTTCGACGCCGGCCGATCTCAACGCCCAGGGCGCCGAGAGCGAAAAGCGGGCCGTGACCGCCCGGTCGGCACGCCAGTGGGTCAGCAGGCGGCTCAGGAGATCGCTGGGACGTGCATGCATGAAGGCAGGAAAGGCAGGCTTGGCGGCGGACCGCGGCGATTTCCGTACGGTCGGTTCCCCGTTCCGGCGTCCCGAGGGTTGAGGCCTTGCCCTCTTGCGCCGACACTACGGGCCTCGACACGGAGATTATCATGCCTCGAATCGACCACGCCCTGATCGTCGGCGCCGGCATTGCCGGATGTTCGACGGCGATCGCGCTCGCCCAGCAAGGCGTGCGCGTCACCATGGTGGAGAAACAGCAGGTCTGGAAGTTCCAGAGCTCTGGGCTATTTATCTATAGCAATGGCTTGCGCGTCCTGCGCGACCTCGGCGTGCTGCCGCAGATCCTCGAGGCGGGGTTTGCCGTCCGCGGCGGACGCAATCAGTACTTCGATGAAAGCGGAACCTTCATCGTCGAGACGGTTTACCCCTCGCCGGAAGGCCTGCCGGCCATCGTAGGCATCAAGCGGGCGGAATTGCACCGCGTGCTTGCAAGCCGCATTGCCGAGCTGGGCGTGACGGTCAAGCTGGGGGCGACGGTCACGCGCATGTCGGATGCCGGAGGCGAAGGCCCCATGCGCGTGAACTTGTCCGACGGGACGCAAGGCGAATTCGACCTGGTGATCGGCGCCGACGGCATACGATCGCAGGTCCGCGCCGAAGTGTTCCCGCACATCGAGCCCGTTTATTCTGGCTTCGGCGTGTGGCGCAGCGTGCACGACCGCCCGCGCGGCCTCGACGCGAAAATCATGATGATGGGCGTAGGCAAGCGGCTCGGCATCATGCCGATCAGCGACGAGAAGCTTTACATGTTCGGCGTCATGCTCGAGCCCAAGGACGCCTGGTACGAGCCCGCCGACTGGCCCCTGCTGATGCGCGAGCGCTTCGGCCACTTCGGCGCCCCGGCGGCGCAGTTTCTCGAGCAGCTCGGCCCCGGCAGCGAGGTGCTCTATACCGCCGTGGAAGAAATCATCGCCCCGGTTCCCTGGCATCGCGGGCGCGTGGTGATCATCGGCGACGCCGCGCATGCCTCGACGCCTTTCATGGGGCAGGGCGGTGCCATGGCCTTGGAAGACTCGGTAGTGCTCGCCAAGTTGCTGACCGGGCCGGGGTCGCTCGAAGAGGCGCTCCAGGCGTTCGCTGCGCGCCGCCATCCCATGTGCAAGCTGGTGCAGGACGTCTCGCGCCAGGTAGGGCAGGCCGGTGCGCTGGAGGCAGCCGACGATTGCGCGCGCCGCGACGCCGAGCTGCGGCGCGACGGACAAGGCAAGGTCGACGCCTTCTTTGCCGCGCTGGACCGCCTGCGCTGAAGGGCGCTCAGTCCTGGCGGGTGTTGGCCTGGATGAACTCGATCTTGTAGCCGTCGGGGTCTTCGACGAAGGCGATGACGGTGCTGCCGTGCTTCATCGGGCCGGCCTCGCGGGTGACCTTGCCGCCCAGCTGGCGGACGCGCTCACAGGCGGCATAGGCGTCGTCGACTTCGATGGCGATGTGGCCGTAGCCGTTGCCGAGGTCGTACTTGTCGGTATCCCAGTTGTGGGTCAGCTCGATCACGGCGCCGTCCTGTTCATCCTGGTAGCCCACGAAGGCGAGCGTGAACTTGCCGTCGGGGTAGTCCTTGCGGCGCAGCAAGCGCATGCCGAGGACCTTGGTGTAGAAGTCGATGGAACGCTGCAAGTCGCCGACTCGGAGCATGGTGTGAAGTAGTCGCATGGATGCCTCGCGTAGAGTTGGGAAGAGGCCCGGCACGTGCGGGCCTTCAATCGAATTGCGGAAGGCTGGCCGGGTCGTGTCGCCGTAGTACGTCGCGCGCGCTCTCGAAACCCGGCAGCAACTGCCCGACTTCGGCCCAGAAGCCCGGGCCATGGTTCATTTCGCGCAGGTGGGCCAGTTCGTGCGCGATGACGTAGTCGATGATGTCCAGCGGGAAATGGATCAGGCGCCAGTTGAGCAGGATACTGCCTTCGCTGGTGCATGATCCCCAGCGGGTCGCGGCCGACGACAGTTTCCAGCGCTTGATCGCCAGGCCGGTGCGCGCGAGGAACTCGCGCAGGCGGGCGTCGAACACGCTGCGCGCGCGGCCTTGCAGCCAGGCCTGGACGGCATCGCGTATGCGTGCGGCTTCCGCGTCGTGCGGCAGGCCCAGCCATAGTATGTCGCCATCGGCAGGGGCGTCCGGATCGACGCTCTGGAGCCCGGTCTCGCGCTGCGCATCGAGCCGCATGACCACGCGCCGGCCGAGATAGGGCAGCTCGCCGCCGTCTTCCCAGCGCGTTTGGTTGAGCGCCAGCCGCTCCTTGCGTTGTTGCCAGTCGCGCAGCTTGGAGAGGATCCAGCGGGACTTCTCCCGCACGGCAGCGTCGATTTCGGCGAGGCCGACCCACCGGGGTGCCGTGACCCGCAGCCCGTCGTCCCCGATTAGAAAACCGATGGTGCGCCGGCGAGAACGCTGGAGCACGAAACGGATCAATTGCCCTTCGGCCATCACTTCGCGCCAGCGTGCGCCGGGCGGAAGTTGGATCGAATGGGGCTGTGGCGCCGGCCTGCCCGGGACGAGCGGCGCGTCCGCGGGCGCCAGGTCGGCGAACAGGTCAAGCTGCGCGGAGGCGAGTTCTGCCTCCCGCCGTGGGGCCGGGCGAGCGGCGGGAGCGGTAGCGGGACGTTTGGCCATGGCGTTGGGATCCGTTCGCGAAGAGCCGTGCCCGGTGTCAGGCGGCGTGGCTCCGGGAGTCGGGATAACGTTCGGGATTGAGCCTGCGCATTTCGCCTTCGATCCAGTCTTCGACGCGGCGATTGATTTCGTCCGCCGTCAGGCCATGGGGATCGATGGCCGGGCCGATCGATATGGTAACGGTTCCGGGGCGCTTCACGAACGTCCTGCGCGGCCAGCACTCGCCCGCATTGTGGGCGATGGGAACGACCACGGCGCCGGTGCGCACTGCGAAGCGGGCGCCGCCGCTCTTGTACTTGCCCTTCTTGCCGGGCGCGACGCGCGTGCCTTCGGGAAACATGACGATCCATCGACCGGCCGCCAGGCGCTCGCGGCCCTGGGTGACGACTTGTTCGAAGGCGTCGCTGCCTTTCTTGCGGTCGATGGCGATCATGCTCAGGCTCGCCAGGCCCCAGCCGAAGAAGGGGATCCAATTCAGCTCGCGTTTGTAGACGTAGCAGATCTGGTGCGGCAGCCAGCCGGCCAGGAACAGCGTTTCCCAGGTCGACTGGTGCTTGGAAAGTACGATGGCGGGCCGGTCGGGCAGGTTCTCCCAACCCTTGACGCGCCACCGTATGCCGGCGATCCAGCGCGCGCCCCACACCACCAGCCGGGGCCAGCCGATGGTGAGCCGGTAGCGCCAATGCAAGGGGAGCGGAAGCCAAAGCACGCAGGCAATGGCGTAAGGCACCATGGTGCCGATGAAAAAGATCGAATACAGCAGCGATCGTAGCCAGCGCATCAATCAGTGTTCCTCGGGCTGGGCGGACGCCTCCAGCGCATCGGCGACCGCACTGAGGTCCTTCCAAACGACGGTGCCCGGCGGCAGGTTGCCCTTGGCCAGCGTCTTGGGGCCGTTTCCGGTCAGGACCAGCCAGGGCGTACAGCCTGCAGCCGCCGCGGCTTCGAGGTCGCGCGCCGAATCGCCCACCGAGGGAACGCCGTGCAGGTCGATTTCGAAGCGCCGCGCAATCTCGCGGTACATGCCCGGCAGCGGCTTGCGGCAGTCGCAGCCGGCGTCGGGTGCGTGCGGGCAAACGAAGATGGCGTCGATGACGCCACCCACCTTGGCCAACTGGGCCTTGAGCTTGGCATGGATGGCGTTGAGCGTGGCCGCGTCGAACAAGCCGCGGCCCAGCCCCGATTGGTTGCTTGCCACGACCACGCGGTATCCCGCCTGGTTGATGCGCGCGATGGCTTCGAGCGCACCGGGCAATGGGATCCATTCGTCGGGCGACTTGATGAAGTCGGGGCTGTCCTGGTTGATGACGCCGTCGCGGTCCAGGATCACCAGCTTGGGACGAGTCAGGACGCTTGGCATCGTTTAGGCAGCCGCCAGGCGAGACAAATCGGCCACGTGGTTCATGACGCGGTGCAACTCGGCCAGGAGTGCCAGCCGGTTGGCCCGGATCGCAGGATCTTCGGCCATGACCATGACGTCGGCGAAGAAAGCGTCGACCGGGCCGCGGGCCTGCGACAACACCGACAGCGCGCCCGCGAAGTCCCCTTGCGCGAACTTGCCTTCGGCCTGCGGCCGGAGCGTGCGCACGGATTCGGCCAGTGCCTTCTCGGCCGGTTCGGCGAGCAGCGCCTCGTTCACCTGCCCGGGGTCGCCTTCGACCTTCTTCAAGATGTTGCCGATGCGCTTGTTGGCGGCGGCCAGCGCAGCGGCTTCGGGCAGCGCGGAGAAGGCCACCACGGCCCGCACCCGGGCGGGCACCTGGGCGAGCGGCGGTGCGACGGCGATCACGGCATCGACCGCGGCGCGGTCGAACTGTCCTGCGAGCTGGTTGCGGTACCGCTCGAAGATGAAGGCGCGGACCTCGTCAATTTGTTTCGGCGTGGGCGGGGTGGCAAAGCCCGCTGCGGCCTGCGCGAGCAGGGCATCGAGCGTCAGCGCCGAGTCGCCCGCGAGACGTCCGCCGGCCTCCAGCTGCTCGAAGGCGCTGATCAGGCCCAGGGCCGCCCGGCGCAGGCCGTACGGATCTTTGTCGCCGGTGGGGGCGAGGCCGATGCTCCAGATACCGAGCAGCGTTTCCGCGCGCTCAGCCAGGAACAGCGCGGCTGCCGTGGCGCTGGCATCGGTCACGGGCGCTTCCAGGCGGATGCGGTATTGCTGGCGGATGGCTTCCACCACGTCCGGCGCTTCGCCGTCGGCTTCGGCGTAGTACGCGCCCATGATGCCCTGGAGTTCCGGGAACTCACCCACCATGCCGGTCACCAGGTCCGCCTTGGCGAGCAAGGCGGCGCGGTCGGCGCGGCCGGGGTCGGCGCCGATGGCTTGGGCTACCCAGCGCGCCAGCGCACGGACGCGTTGCGAGCGTTCGAGCTGCGAACCCAGTTTGTTGTGATACACGACGGTGCCGAGCTGTTCCACGCGCTCGGCCAGGGGCACTTTCTTGTCGGTCTCGAAGAAGAAGCGTGCGTCTGCCAGGCGCGGGCGCACCACCCGCTGATTGCCCTCGATGATGTTGGAGGGGTCGGCCAGCTCCATGTTGCTGACGATCAAGAAGCGATGCGTCAGCTTGCCGGTCGCGGCGTCGAACAGCGGGAAATATTTCTGGTTCAGCCGCATGGTCAGGATCAGGCATTCCTGCGGCACGGCCAGGAATTCGGACTCGAACTCGCCCACATAAACCGTGGGGTATTCCACCAGGGCACACACCTCGTCGAGCAGGGCAGCTACGTCGGCTTCATCCCCCAGCGAGGCGCCGAGGCGGGCGGCCTGGTCGCGCAATTGCCGCTCGATGGCGTCGCGCCGCTTGGCGAACGATGCGATGACGCGCCCTTGCTCGCGCAGGCGGTCTTCGTAGGCGTCGGCCGAGGCGAGCTCGATCGGGCCCTCGGACTGGAAGCGGTGGCCGTAGGTGGAGCGTCCTGCCCGCAGCCCGAGCGCGGTCACGTCCACGACCCGATCGCCGTGCAGCGCGACGAGTCCGTGCGCCGGACGAACGAAGCGGACAGTGGTCGTGCCGTCGGCGAGCTGGTAGCTCATGACCTTGGGGATGGGCAGCTTGCCGAGCGTTTCTTCCAGCACGGTCTGCAGCGCGGCTTGCAGCGCGGCGCCCTTGGCGATGCCGCGATAGACGAGCTGCTCATTCTTGCCGTCCGATTCGCGCGCCAGGCTCGCGACGTCGACCGATTGCAAGCCCTTGGCGGCCAATTTCTTCAACAGGGCCGGCGTAGCTTGTCCGTCGGCCGTCAGGCCCACGGACACGGGCATCAGCTTTTCGGAGTATTCGGTATCGGCGGCCTGGGGCAGCACGGCCGACAGGTGGACGGCCAGGCGCCGCGGGGTGGCGTAAGCCGTCACGGCATTGCCGCCGGCCAGCAGCCCGCGGCTTTGCAGCCCGGCCGCAATGCCGTCGGCGAAGGCCTGCCCCAGCCGGTTCAGGGCCTTGGGCGGGAGTTCCTCGGTGAACAGTTCCAGCAGGAGGGGTTGAGCGGCCGACATTACGCGGCCTCCTTGCGTGCAAGCATGGGAAAGCCCAGTCGTTCTCGTGAGTCGTAGTAAGCCTGCGCGATGGCGCGCGACAGGTTGCGGATGCGGCCGATGTAGGCGGCCCGTTCGGTGACGCTGATGGCGCCGCGGGCATCCAGTAGGTTGAACGTGTGCGCGGCCTTCAACACCATCTCATAGGCCGGCAGCGCGAGCGGCACCTCAACCAGCCGCTTGGCCTGGGCTTCGTAGTCGTTGAAGTGGCGGAACAGGATCTCGGGCGAAGAGTGCTCGAAGTTGTAGCTGGACTGTTCCACTTCGTTCTGGTGGTAGACATCGCCGTACGTCACGCGCGTACCGTCGGGCGCTTGCGTCCACACGAGGTCGTAGACGCTTTCCACGCCCTGCAGGTACATGGCGAGGCGCTCCAGGCCGTAGGTAATCTCGCCCATGATGGGCTTGCAATCGATGCCGCCGACTTGTTGGAAGTAGGTGAATTGCGTCACTTCCATGCCGTTGAGCCAGACTTCCCAGCCCAGGCCCCACGCGCCCAGCGTGGGATTCTCCCAGTCGTCTTCCACGAAACGGATGTCATGTTCCTTGGGGTCGATGCCCAGTGCCTCCAGCGAGCCGATGTAGAGGTCCAGGATGTTAGGCGGCGAGGGCTTGAGCACCACCTGGTACTGGTAATAGTGCTGCAGGCGGTTGGGGTTCTCGCCGTAGCGGCCGTCCTTGGGGCGGCGCGAGGGCTGGACGTAGGCGGCGCGCCAGGGTTCGGGCCCCAGGGCCCTCAGGAACGTGGCGGTGTGCGAGGTGCCGGCGCCGACTTCCATGTCGTAGGGCTGCAGCAGGGCGCAGCCTTGCTGGCTCCAGTACTCCTGGAGTCGGAGGATGATCTGTTGAAATGTCAGCATGGTCTTGGAATCAATGCGGCCGCGTGCGGCCATCGGCCCGGCCAAACCAGGGATTTTAACTGGCCCGCGCGAAAAGCGCGCCGCACCGGGCGCGCCCGGTGGGCGCAAAGGTGGTCATTCCCGCGCGGATGCACGCCGCAGCCAGGCCAGTCCGGCCAGCAGGGCGGCCACGAGGACCAGGATGGGCGCATTGCCCGTGCGGACGTAGGGCGTCAGGCCCGTCGTTCCCTGGACCGTGATGTCGAGTACGCCCGCGGTATGCGGCTCGAGTTGGCCCACGATCCGGGCCTGGGCGTCCACCGCGGCGGTCATGCCCGTGTTGGTCGCCCGCAGCAGGGGCCTGCCGGTTTCGCGCACGCGCATGCGGGACATCTGCAGGTGCTGCGGCAAGGCGAGGGAGTCTCCGAACCACGCCAGGTTGCTGATGTTGGCGAGGATGGTGGCGCCGGGGTCGGACGGGCCGGGACGTATCGCGGGCAGGAGTTCCTCGCCGAAAACGTCCTCGTAGCAGATGTTCAGGGCGATGTGCTGGCCGCCTATGTCGAAGGGCTTCTGGCGCGGTGCGCCCCGGTCGAAATCGCCCAGCGGCATGACCATTTCGTCGACGAACCAGCGGAAGCCGGGCGGGATGAACTCCCCGAACGGCACTAGGTGCCGTTTGTCGTAGCGTCGGTCGACCTGTCCGTTGACCAGTCGCTCGGGGGCCGTGGTGCCGTCTAGCGAAATGACGCTGTTGTAATAGCGGTCGCGGTCGGGATGGATGTCGCGCATGGCGACGCCCAGCACGAAGGTGCCGCCCTGTACGCCGGCGCTGTCCACCCACTCTTGCCAGGCTTCGGCCGTGAGTTGGTCCTGGAAAACCGGCACCGCCGTCTCGGGCAGCAGCGTGAGGGCGGCGGAACGGCCGTCGGCCCTGGGAAGCATGGCCAGGCCCCGGTGCGTGTCCATGCCATGCCAGATGCGGGCAGGGTCGAATTTGTCTGAGAGTGGGATGTTGGCTTGCACCAGGCGCACGTCCAGCGCCGGGCCGTAAGGCTGCACCCAGGTCCAGGCCCCCCCGGCGATTCCGATTGCCAAGGCGCCTGCCGCGGCTGCCAGGGCGGGCCAGCCGGCGCGCAGGGCGGCGCCGCGCCGGCCGGGTTCCTTGCGCCGCCACGCTGCGGCTGCGATCCAGGCCAGCCCGGTCGCCGTCAGGGCGGCCGCAAACGCGACGCCGTAGACGCCGAGCAGGGGCGCCCAGCCGTGCAGCGGACCGTCCACGTGGGCGTAACCGATGTTGAGCCAGGGGAATCCGGTGAAGAGCACGCCGCGCAGCCATTCCGCGCCGCTCCAGCAGGCGGCGAGCGCAAGCACGTAGACGAGCCCCGATGCGGCGCCACGGGAATCGCGACCGTTCGGCCGGCGGCTCAGCCACCACGCCAAGCCGGTGGCCAGGGCAGGGTAGAGGGACAGGTAGGCCGCCAGCAGGCCGACGCCCAGCGCCGCGAGGGGGGCGGCCATGTAGGCGTAGACGTGCAGGCTGACGTAGATCCAGGAAATGCCGACCGCGAAGGTGCCGGCGCCGAACAGCGCGCCGATCCAGGCCGCTCTTCCTGCCGACGGGGCGCGCCATGCCAGCCGGCTCAGGGCGCCGAAGGCGGCCAATTGGAGCATGGGCAGGGACCAAGCGGGGAAGGGGGCTGGCGCGAAGGCCAGCCCATGCAGCATGCCAAGAATCAGCGCACCGGCCAGCGCGGCGTGAGGGATGGACACGGGTCGATTCAGCCTGGGTTGGACATCACGGCGGACGAGGGCGCCGAGCCGGGCGTCAGCCGCGACACGCGCAGCCACAGGGCGCGGCGCGCATCGGCGCGGATGACCTCGATGCGCAGGTCGTCGCGCTCGATGCGGTCTCCGCGCCGCGGAATGCGGCCCAAGGTGCCAGCCAGCCAGCCTCCGACCGTGTCGTACTCGTCGTCGTCCAGCGACGAGCCGAAAGTTTCGTTGAAGCGCCGGATGCTGGTCAGCGCGACGACGCGCCAGCGATTCTTGCCGTCCGGGAAGATGGACTGCTCCACGGCGGCATCGTCGAACTCGTCCTCGATTTCGCCGACGATCTGCTCCAGCACGTCTTCGATGGTAATGAGGCCCGCCGTGCCCCCGTGCTCGTCGACCACGATGGCGATGTGGTTCCGGTTGCTGCGGAATTCGCGCAACAGGACGTTCAGGCGCTTGGACTCCGGAATGAAGACTGCCGGGCGCAGGAGCGTGCGCAGGTCCAGCTCGCGATCCACCATGTAGCGCAGGAGGTCCTTGGCCAGCAGGATGCCGATCACGTTGTCCCGGGTGTCCTCGTAGACCGGGAAGCGCGAATGGGCAGTTTCGATGATGGTCGGAAGCAGGGCGTCGATGGGCTGCGACACCTCGAGCATGTCCATGCGCGAGCGGGGGATCATGATGTCGCCGGCCGTGAGTTCGGACACGGCCAGCACGCCCTCGATCATGGACAAGGCCTCGGCATCGAGCAGGTCGCGGCCGTAGGCCGCCTCGAGCACGGCCTTGAGATCCTCGCGGTCTTCCGGTTCGCGGTGGATCAGCGCTGAAAGGCGCTCGAAGAAGGTCTTGGGTGTGTGCTTGGGCGTACGCTGGGCGTACGCCGGACTAGGGGATGTATCTGACATCGTCCTGGGAGGACAGTTGGAAAAGTTTAGGATACCTGATACGGGTCGGGGATGGCCATCGTAGCCAGGATGCGGGTCTCCAGCGCCTCCATGCGCCGGGCGTCGCGTTCGTTCAGGTGGTCGTAGCCCAGGGAGTGCAGGACGCCGTGCACGACCAGGTGGGCGGCGTGATGCAAAAACGGCTTTTTCTGGGCCTTGGCTTCAGCTGCCAGCACCGGCACGCACAGTACGATGTCGCCGCCGACCACCCCGTCCGGCCCCGGGCCGTATTCGAAGGTCAGCACGTTGGTGGCGTAGTCCCGCTGGCGGAAATCGCGGTTCAGGCGGCGGCCTTCGGCAGCCCCGACCAGGCGGAGCGTCAAGGCGACGCCCGGGATGCCGGCCAGCTCGGGCGCGCGCAGCGTCTGGGCGACCCAGCGCCGCAGGCGCCAGCGCGGCAGGCGCGGCTCCTCTTTGCCATATTGCACTGCGAGGGAAAGCGTCGGCACGGCGGTCGCTTCAGCCGTCCTGGGACGTCTTGGCATGCTTTTCGTAGGCGTCGACGATGCGCGCCACCAGGGGATGGCGTACCACGTCCCCGCTGGTGAACTGCGTAAACGAAATGCCTTGGACCGAAGCCAGGATTTGCGCGGCGTCGAGTAGGCCGCTGCGCTGGCCCCTGGGCAGGTCCACCTGCGACGGGTCGCCCGTAATGACCGCTTTGCTGCCGAATCCGATGCGCGTCAGGAACATCTTCATCTGTTCCGGCGTCGTGTTCTGCGCCTCGTCGAGGATGACGAAGGCATGGTTGAGCGTTCGCCCCCGCATGTAGGCCAGCGGCGCGATTTCTATGGTCTGCTTCTCGAACAGCTTGGTGACCCGCTCGAAGCCGAGCAGGTCGTACAGCGCATCGTAGAGCGGTCGCAGGTAGGGATCGACCTTCTGGGTGAGGTCTCCGGGCAAAAAGCCCAGCCGCTCGCCCGCCTCGACTGCGGGCCGGGTAAGCACGATGCGTCGCACCGATTCCCGTTCCAGCGCGTCGATGGCGCACGCGACGGCCAAGTAGGTCTTGCCCGTGCCGGCGGGCCCCATGCCGAAGGTAATGTCGTGCGCCAGGATGTTACGCAGGTAGTCGCGCTGGCGCGGGGTGCGGCCTCGCAAGTCCTGCCGGCGGGGCAGGCGCAACACCACTTCCGTCTCGCCGGGTGCTCCTTGGGGCGGCGTTTCTTCGTCCGCGTCGTGGGCGGCGGTCATGGCGCCCAGTTCCACGAGGTTCAACTGCAGCTCGTCGACCGACAAAGGGTGGTCGGCGTGCTCGTAGAGGTATTGCAGCGCCGCCGATGCGGCGTCGGCGCGCTCGCCTTCCAGGGTGATCCGGTGGCCGCGGCGCGCCAGCTCGACCCCGTAGGCCGTCGCCAGCTGGCGCAGGTTTTCGTCGAGCGGGCCGCACAGGTTCGACAGCCGGGTGTTGTCGTCCCCCAGGGAAACGACGACCGGCGCGGGGCGGCGGTGAGCGCCGCGGGAGGGTGCTGCCGTCATGCGGACAAAGCCTCGGTCGCGTCGGTTTCGCGAGTGACCACTTCGCCGCGCAGCGTGTGCGGCAGCGCCGCAGTAATGCGCACGTCGATCATCTGGCCGATGAGCCGCGGCGGCGCCGGGAAGTTCACGATGCGGTTGTTTTCAGTGCGGCCCATGAGCTCCTCGGGGTTCTTGCGCGAGGGGCCTTCGACGATGATGCGCTGCGTGGTGCCCACCATGCTTTCGCTGATGGCGGCCGCCTGCTCATTGATCCGCGCCTGCAGGCGCTGCAGGCGGGCCAGCTTGACCGTTTGCGGCGTATCGTCTTGCAGGTCCGCCGCCGGCGTACCCGGACGGCGCGAATAAACGAACGAGAACGCCGTGTCGAAGCCTACGTCGTCGATCAATCGCATGGTTTTCTCGAAGTCTTCCTCGGTTTCTCCGGGGAAGCCGACGATGAAGTCCGAAGACAGCGTCAACCCGGGGCGTGCGGCGCGCAGCTTGCGCACGATGGACTTGAACTCGAGCGCCGTGTAGCCGCGCTTCATCGCCATCAGGATACGGTCGCTGCCCGATTGCACCGGCAGGTGCAGGAAGGACACGAGCTTGGGCAGGCGGGCGTAGGCCTCGATCAGCCGGGGCGTCATTTCCTTCGGATGCGAGGTCGTATAGCGGATGCGCTCGATGCCGGGGATGTCGTGTACATATTCCAGCAGCAGCGCGAAATCGGCGATTTCGTCGGTGTCGCCCATCTTGCCCCGGTAGGCGTTCACGTTCTGCCCGAGCAGCGTGACTTCCTTGACGCCTTGGTCGGCCAGGTCGGCGATCTCGGTGAGCACGTCCTCGAACGGCCGGGAGACTTCCTCGCCGCGCGTGTACGGCACGACGCAGAAGCTGCAGTACTTGCTGCAGCCTTCCATGATGGAGACGAAGGCCGTCGCACCTTCCACCCGGGCGGGCGGCAGGTGGTCGAACTTTTCAATTTCGGGGAAGCTGATGTCTACCTGCGGCGTGCCGGACGCGCGCCGCTTGGCGATCAGTTCGGGCAGCCGGTGCAGCGTTTGCGGCCCGAACACCACGTCGACATACGGTGCACGCGCCACGATGGCCTCGCCTTCCTGGCTGGCGACGCAGCCGCCCACGCCGATCACCAGGTCCGGCTTTTCGCGCTTGAGCATCTTGGCGCGGCCGAGGTCGGAGAAAACTTTCTCCTGCGCCTTTTCGCGCACCGAACAGGTGTTGAAGAGAATGATGTCCGCGTCTTCCGGCCGGTCCGTGAGTTCCAACGGCTGGTCGGCGTTCAGCACGTCTACCATTTTGTCCGAGTCGTACTCGTTCATTTGGCAGCCGAACGTGCGGATGTATAGTTTGCGGGGAGTGGCTTGGGTCATCTCGATTGCCGTGACGGGGTTATAGCCCGCGGGCACAAATGCGGAATATGGCATTTTATCAGAGGGTTACGCGGGTGGCTGCCCGGCGCGGCAGGCGGGGTACACCCGTTCAGGTCTCTGTCAGTGGGTAGGGGCTAGACTGACGGCTCAGGTGATTGCTTTGCCGCAAAGGGCATCGGTGAGACCGCAGCTCCCGACGCCTGGCAGAGCGGTTCATCCGACACCGATACCGCGCTTCCCCCGCGAGCTTTTGAGGCGCGGCATTGTGTGCTCCCTGTCGGCCCGACGGCAATGCTGTCGGGCCCTTTTTTTTCGCGATGCAGAGCCATTTGCGCGCAGCCCGGGAACACTATATAATCGCGGTCTTAGCTTTTGGCGCATTAGCTCAGCCGGTTAGAGCGACGGAATCATAATCCGCAGGTCCCCTGTTCGAATCAGGGATGCGCCACCAGGATACGCAAGGGCCCAACCACGGTTGGGCCCTTTTTCATTTGCTGCCCGCTTTCCTGGTTTCGCTACCCCCGCGGGAGCGGGAGGGACGGGCATGGCGACCTGCAATTTACTGTAGCCCGGGCAGATGCGGGGGGAAAGACAGCCGCAGCGTCGCTGCGTTTTCCGTCACCAGGAATTCGATGTGTCCACCGAGCTCGCGGGCGCGGCGGTGCATGTTGCGCAGACCGTTGCCGATGTTGCTGCGGTCTTGCAGGGCGGTGCCGTGGACGTCGTTGAAGACGCAAAGCAGGGCTTGCCCGTCCGGGGCGGTTTGTCCCTGTATGGATAGCTTGCGGGCAGCACCGTGGCGGATCGCGTTGGTGACTGCCTCCTGCAGGATGCGCAGCACGGAAAGGGCGTTCTGCGGCGTGACTCCGGTGACGGCCGGCAGTTTCTCGGTCGACCAATGCAAATCGATGCCCAGCCGGCGCATTTGCGGTTCGAGCCGCTCGCGGAAGGCGGCGAGCGCCACGCCCAGGTCGCCGTCGCCAAGATCGAGGGAATGCACCACCAGCCTGAGGTCGTCAAGCGCGGCCCGCGCAGCCTGTTCGATGTCTTTGCCGCGTTCGCCCTCGCGTTCGGCGAGCGCGATGATGGTCACGAGATGGCCGCTCATGCCGTCGTGCAGGTCGCGCATCAGGCGCCGGCGCTCTTCTTCGCGCACCATGCGGTTGGCGTGGATCTTTTCTTTCTCGTGCATCAACACCAGCTCCCATTCCTGGGCTGCGAGCTGCTGCCGTAGCGTCTCGTTCGCGTTGTCGAGGCTGTTCAGGCTGCGCGCGAGGCGGCCCATCAGTACCACCGTGATGGCGAGCAGCAGGAGGGTGCGCGCGTAGGGGGCGTGCAGGAAGGGGGCGTCGTGGATGCCGGTCACGACGAGCACGTCGTGCAGCGCGAACCAGCCGGTCAGGGCGCACGGCCCCATCATGATGGCGGCGTCCCAGTTTTCCTCGCGCGCGAATCGATGGGCCAGGATGGCGCTTGCGACGAAGTATGCGGCGGCCAGGAAACAAGCGCTCACGAGTCCGACAATGGCGAACGGGACCGTCCCGGTTTGCCCGAGCAGCAGGAGGGCGAGGGGAAGGAGCACGACGGCCGGGACCAGCCATTTCGGCCGCGGCAGGCCCGCGATGGCGAGGGCCATGCCTATCGCCATCAGGCCCACGGCGGGCGTCAGAGCGATGGAGCGGAACTGATCGACGGGGCCGAGCGCGTGCTGCGGCGCCTGCGTCAGGACGACCAGGATGCTGGTCACGGAAAGCGTGGCCAGCCACCCGAACACCGCATCGTGGCGGCGGGTGATCCAGATGGTCGCAATGCCTATGGTCAGCGCGATGTGCAATGCGAAGGTCATCGCGCGGATTTCCTCGATCAGGAAATCCGACAGGCGATAGGCCGGCATGACCTGGTCCGCCGTTCCAATGCTCACCTCCGACAACCGGCCGGGTAGCCAGCCCACCTTGCGCGTCTGGCGAACCACGAGCTCATTGTCGCCCGCATGCAGCGTGCCGCGGGGAATGCGGGCGAGGAAGGAGTAGCCGCTGGTCGGCGTGGGCCATGCGGTGTCGGGCACGGGGTCCGCGCGCTGGCCGTTCACCCAGGTTTCGACCTGGTGGCGCGCCGCCGGAATGAAAATGAACAGCGGTTCGTCAGGGACGGTTTCCAGGCGGAATGCGAGCCGGTAGGTGCCGGTGGTCAGTTCGAACAGGTTTTCCGGTGTCCAGCGGTGCGGGAGCGAGACGACGCGTTCCGTGTTTTCACCTGTTTGGATGAAGCGGGCCGTCGCCAGCGTCAGGCCATCCGTAGGTGCCCCGACATGAATGAGATAGGGAAGCAAGCCGATCGCGATCGTCAGCGTGACCAAGGCGATCCAGGCGATCGCCTTGCCCCGGCGGCCTAGGGGACGCCCGCCCGCGGCCATTACAGCTTAATGAGCCCGAGCCGTGCCGCTTCGAAGACCGCTTCGGAGCGATTGCTGGCTTGGAGCTTGCGGTATATGTTCCGAATGTGGACCGGCACCGTTTGTCGCGAAATGGCGAGCTTGTCGGCCAGCTCGCCGTAGGTGAAGCCCTTCGCGATGCCCCATAGGATGTCCATTTCGCGATCGGTCAGCGAAGGCTTGGGTTTGGCCGCCTCGGGATGTTCGGGCGCGTGCCCGAGTTCGGATAGCCGGCGCACCAGCACGCGGGCGATGCGCGAGGAAATGGGCGAGCGTCCGGCCATGACGTCCTTGATCGCGTCGACCAGGTCGATGGAGTCGGCATCTTTGAGCAGATAGCCCGACGCGCCGGCTTCGATGGCGTCGAGGACGGAGCGTTCGTCGGCCAGCACCGAGATGACCATGGCTTCGGCCTTGGGGCGGCGTTTGGCCAGGTAGCGGATGGCGTCGATGCCGCTGCCGTCAGGAAGGTTGATGTCCGTGATCAGCAGGTCGATGTCATTGGCCCCGATGGCGATCAGAGTTTCCTCTAGGTTGGGGCAGGCGGCGCAGAGTTGCGCTTCGGGCCAATTGCCGATGATGCGGGCGAGTCGTTCGCGTATGGGGTCGTCGTCTTCTGCCAGAAGAATTCTGAGTGCACCCGTGGTCATCTTGGATCTCCTGCCGCACTCTGCGCATCGCCACCTGGGGTTACGTCGAGTGCACTTTTTCAGTTGAACACAGTATCGCAGAGCGGTGCGCACGATAAATACCATGGATATGGTATTGGGCAGACGCGCCGTTGTGCGTAACATGCCCAAAAGCCGGCGCCCTGTCGGTGCCCTGGGGGAAGGTAATGAGGAGTATCCAGTATCTCGCGGCGACGGGGGTTGCCGCGCTCATGGGGCTCGCCGCGTGTGGCGGGTCGTCGGATGGGGGAGGCCCGGACGACGGGCCCGGCGCCAGTGCTCCCAACATCCTGTTCGTGGTGATGGACGACGTGGGCATCGACCAGATGGCCGCCTTCGGCTACGGCGGTGCCACGCCGCCCAGCATGCCGAACATGACGGCGGTTGCCGATGCCGGCCTGCGTTTCCGCAATACGTGGTCCATGCCCGAGTGTTCACCGGGGCGCGCCGCGTTTTTCCTCGGCCGGTATCCTACGCGCACCGGCATCTACCAGGCCATTGGGCCCAACGACCTCGCCAATTCGCAGGTGTCTCCGTACGAGGTCACCGTGCCCAAGCTGCTCAAGCGCGCCAATTACGAAAGCGCGATGTTCGGCAAGTTCCACCTGGCCGGCCCGGAGAACAACGAGGCCGAGTACGCGACGCCTGCGGTGCTCGGCTGGGATTATTTCTACGGCTGGCTCGGCGGCCTGCCTGGTTCCATCGATACGACGGCCGGCGGCGTTGCGCCCGAGAAAACCTATGCCTGCGGATTCGTGCCGGGCAAGGCGGCGGGCGGGGCAGACCACGGCGCCTGCTATAGGCCCGACGGCAGCTGCAGCATCATGCGGCGCACGTCGGCGTTGCAAGACGCTGCGGGCCTGCAGTGCCTGGATGCGGGCGGCATATTCGTGCCGGACGAAGCGTGTGGCGAGCCGCCCGCCACGCTCGATTTCGAGCGCGAGAACGCGCATTACGTTTCGCCGCTCGTGATCGTCGATCAAGGGAAAGTGACTCGCGTGCCCCTCAGCGATCCGCGCTCGCGCGGTTTCCGCACCCGCATCGAGACCGACGCCGCCATCGCATGGATCAAGTCGCGCTCGGGCAAACAGCCATGGATGGCTTCCGTTACCTATAGCGCGGCCCACACGCCCTGGCAGCAGCCGCCCCGCAGCCTCATCCCCGCGAGCGGCCATGCCGGGTCCGACGCTTGGGACTGCCGCGCGACGCTCGAGGGCCGCCTCATCCAGGACCAGATGACCGAGGCCATGGACACGGAATTCGGCCGCTTGCTGGTGGAAACCGGATTGGCGCGCCGGGGCGAGGACGGCCGATTGCAATACGACCCGAAGGCCAGCAATACCATCATCGTGATCGTGGGCGACAACGGCACGCTGGGCTCGGCGGTCAAGGCGCCGTTCAGCACCGACCGCGCCAAGGCCACCGCCTACCAGACGGGCATCTGGGTGCCGCTCATCATCGCCGGGCCGCAGGTGGAGCAGCCCGGCCGCGAAGTCGACCGCATGGTCAATGCGGTAGACCTGTTCCAGTTCTTCGGGGAGGCGGCGGGCATCGACGCGCACGCGGCAGTGCCGCGCACGATCGACTCCGTCTCGCTCATGCCGTACCTGACCAACCCCGAGCAGCCCAGCCTGCGCTCGGTGAACTTCGCCATAGGGGGCTACAACATCCAGGCCAATGGCACGCGCAATGGCGCATGCGTCATCGGCACGGTCTGCAACCAGACGCCGGTCTCCAAGAGCGTGTGCGAGGACAACCAGGGCGTATGGTGGGGAGCCGGCTATGACGATCCTTCGGTCATCCCCAACGACGGCGCGGGCTACCAGACCTGCTGGGCCGTCAACCAGGCGCTCTTCAAGGCCGAGCGGCCGTTGATCGACATCATGCCGGAGATCTCGGCCGCGATCCGCAACGACCGCTACAAGCTGGTTCGCAACACCACGCAGGCCTATGATCCGGCAAGCGACAGCGGTACTTCCGTGGTCACCGACGAGCTCTACGAGGTCGACCAGGCCGCTCCCATCCCGCAGCTCGACAAGGCCGAGCGCAACCTGCTGGTTGCGCCTACGCCGGAGATCGAAGCCGTCTACGCGGACCTTCGGGCCAAGCTCGAACAGATGCTGGCCGCCGATCCAGATTGCCCGGGGGACGGCAATCGCGATGGCGTGGTCGATGAAGAAGACCTGTCCAACTGGAGCCGCATCGCGCGAGAGTGGGGGCTATCCAGCGTCTATGACTTCGTGACTGGCACGGCCCGCGATGGGCTGACCAACGACGCCGATGGCCAGGTCGTCCGCAACAACCTCGGCAAGATCTGCCCCAAGACCTATGGACTCTATTGATCCACAACGCAACCGCCGGCGCCTGTTGGCCGGCGGCGTGGCGCTGGCCGCGGCAGGCACCGGCGTCGCAGGCGTGCTGGGCTGGCAGGCCTGGCGCAGCCGCCCCGCGGAAAAACCGCGCGTCGTGCTCGGCGACGGCGTGAAGACGCCCAAGGGCATGGCCTGGGTGCCCGGCGGCGAATTCCTCATGGGCAGCGATCACAAGCTGGCCTATCCCAATGAACGTCCCACGCACCGCGTCCGCGTCCCGGGCTTTTGGATGGACGTCACGCACGTCACCAATGACCAGTTCGCCCAGTTCGTCAAAGAGACGGGTTACGTCACCACGGCCGAACAAAAACCGGATTGGGAAACGATACGGGTGCAATTGCCGCCGGGCACCCCGCGCCCGCCGGACGATATGCTGGTGCCGGGCGCCATGGTGTTCGTGGGTACCGACAGGCCCGTGCGGCTAGACGACTATTCCCAATGGTGGCGCTTCGTTCCCGGCGCGAATTGGCGCCATCCGCAAGGGCCGGGCAGCTCCATCGAAGGCAAGGGCGGGCACCCGGTCGTGCAGGTGAGCTACGCCGATGCGTTGGCGTATGCCAAGTGGGCGGGCAAACGATTGCCCACCGAGGCGGAGTGGGAGTTCGCGGCGCGGGGCGGCCTCGAGCAGGCAACGTACGCCTGGGGGGACGAGCTGCTGGTCGACGGCGCGCGCCAGGCCAATTATTGGGATGTGCGCGAGCGCCCCTTCCCAGTGATCAGCCCCCGCGCCGGCGGTGCGACCGGCACGCTCGAGGCCGGCTCTTTCCCGCCCAACGGCTATGGGCTGCTGGACATGACGGGCAATGCCTGGCAATGGGTGGCGGACTGGTACCGCGCCGATTACTTCGCGCGCCAGGCCAAGTTGCGCCAGCCCATCGAAAATCCCCAAGGGCCATCGGACTGCTTCGATCCGAGCGAACCGGGCGTGCCGGCCAATGCGCCCAAGCGGGTGATACGCGGCGGCTCGTTCCTGTGCAACGAAGACTACTGCTTGTCTTATCGACCGAGCGCCCGGAGAGGCGCAGACCCCTATAGCCCGATGTCTCACCTGGGCTTTCGGCTGGTTATGAGCTAAAGGAACCGCAACTATGAGAACAAAGATCCATCCGCATGGGAGGCGGGCGGCCATTTTGTCCGCATTCCTGGCATCCGCGGCGCTGCTCTCGGGCTGCTCCGACGGATCCAAGTCCGAACCCGTGGCAGAGCAGAAGCCCAACATTCTTTTCATCGTGCTCGACGACTTCGGCCTCGACCAGCTGACGTTCTACGGGTACGGCGGCGCCGCGCCCCCCAAGACGCCCAACCTCGCCGCGATCGCCAGGGCCGGCGTACAGTTCCGCAACGCCTGGGCCATGCCCACCTGCACGCCCACGCGCGCGAGCTACTTCACCGGGCGCTATCCCTCGGTCACCAACGTGCTGAACGCGGTGGTGTCCACGGACCTCGCCAATTCCGAGATATCCCCCTATGAGGTCACCGTGCCCAAGCTCTTGCGCACGCAAGGCTACGTGAGTGCGCTGATCGGCAAGATGCACCTGACGGGCTCGGATCTCGGCACCGCCGCCAATCTGCCCTATGGCCACCAGACCATGTGGAAGCTGGGGTGGGATTATTTTGATGGCTACCTGGACGGCGCGCCGTATCCGATCGACACGCGGGCCGGACGCACCACGGTGGAGGAAGGGACATACAAGTGCGGCTTCGTCCCGAACACGACCATGGATGCGGAAAACGGGGCCGACGAAGGGGCGTGCTATTTCGCCACCGGCGCCTGCGAGACCCTCGCCCGGGGCGGCGACATCGTCACGCCGGGGCGCACCTGCATGGAGCGGGGCGGCATTTTCGATCCGGGCGCGTCGTGCCAGGCCAAGGTGCCGGATTACATCGATTTCACCGCGCAGAACGGTTATTACACTGGCGAGTTCATCCAGAGCTGGGCCGACGGCAGGACGAACAAGATACCGGTCTCTGATCCTTCGGCGCGCGGCTATCGCACCACGATGGAAACCGACCGCGCGATCGCCTGGGCCAAGCAGCAGTCTGGCGACAAGCCGTGGATGATGTCGGTGGGCTATTCGGCCATCCACGCGCCGCTGCAATTGCCGCCGCTTTCGCTGATCTCCGAGACCACGCCGGGCCGCAACGACCTGCTGCCTTGCTCGCCGGCCAGCGATTTTGAAGGCGCGCCGGGCATAACCAAGGTGACGGACCTCGTCGAGGCCCACCTCATCACCAACCTGATGGTGGAGGCCATGGACCGCGAGATCGGGCGCCTGCTGGTCGAGCTGGGGCTGGCCACCTGGAACGAGGACGGCTCGCTGAATTACCAGCCGGAAAAAACCAACACCATGGTGGTCGTCATGGGTGACAACGGCACCTACGTGAACAGCGTGAAGTTCACCGAGCCGGGCAAGTTCGACCCCGTGCGCTCCAAGGGATCGGCGTACCAGACCGGTGTTGCCGTGCCCCTGCTGGTGGCCGGCCCGCTGGTGAAGGATCCCGGACGCGAGGTGGAGCACCAGGTGAGCGCGCCCGATCTCTACCGGCTGTTCGCCGAGATCGCGGGCGCCGACGTCGAGGGCAATATTCCCGCCTATCGCCCGGTGGACGCGCGGCCCATGTTGGCCTACCTGACCGACCCCGGCCAAGGCCCCATCCGCGAGCTGAACTTCGCTGAGGTGGGAACGAACTTCACCAACCCGTCTACCGACATCACGCCGCAGCCGTGCGTGGTCGAGGCCGCCAACGTCTGCTTCACCATCTTCCCGAACAAGGAGTTGTGCTCAGACCAAAGCGGGGTGTGGTACGGCGCCAATTCTGGCCTGGCCGGCGTGCCGGAGGAGGGCTACATGCATTGCGGACAGGTGAACTCCTACCTCATGTCAAAGGGCGAGGAGCCGGTATTGGTCTTCGCCGACTCGGAGAAGGCGGCCAGCGACGGCAAGTACAAGCTGGTGCGCGTGAACCGCAAGACCTACTCCATCGATACGGAACATCCGGAGAACTCTGAGTACCTGCGCAATGAAAATACGGACGAGCTCTACCGGATCGAGATGAGCGTTCCCAACCCCACCCTGGATAGGGAGGGCAGCGCCATCGCCATCGGTTCGCCCACCATTACCGATCCGCTCGATCCGGAAGCGCAGGCGGCTTATCTCAAGCTGAAGGCCGAGCTGGACGAGCGGGACGAAGTCGCGAGCTATTACTACAACTATGACACTGTCCACTGCCCGGGGGACGGGAATCGCGACGGCGTGGTCGACCAGCAGGACTTGGACAACTGGGCTGAGCTGAGTCAGCTGAACAAGTACGAAGGCGTTGCCCAATCCAGCTGGTACGACTTCAACCACGACGGCAAGACGGATGATGCCGACCGGGCCATCATCCAGAACAACCTGGGCAAGACCTGCAAACTGGTCGCGGCCGGTTGACGTCGCCGGGGCTGCGGGCTCAAACCGCCCGCAGCCAGCGGGTGCGGGTCCTACGCTGCTGCGTGATCAGCGGCGGCAGCGGGAAGGGGCCGTCGTCGTCGCAGGGCGATTCGTACGGCTTCCTGATCAAGCCTGCCAGTTTGTACGGTGGAGAAGGCAGGGGATCGAAGCGCCGGCCGGTACGGACGATGCGGTGCATCTTGTCGACGTTGTACAAGCGCCAGCCCGGGGGATCGCCCGCCCGGCCGTCGAGCTGCCATGCAATCACGATCAGCGTGCCATCAGTCGTCGTTCCCAATGAATGGGGATGCGCAACGCGCGTGGCGCCATGGTAATGAAACTGGAGCTCGGACCGGATTGCGATCGCGGCGGACAAAAGAGAACAGCGTGTTTCGTTGTGCATTGCAGTACGGTAATCCTGTTGGGATCGCCTTGATGGTAGCGCCAGAAAAGCAAGATCGCCACAAAAATGTTGCGATGCACAAATCGGGTTCAGGGTGCACCATCCCTGCGCGCGAAAAACACTGATGTGGTGCGGAAAATCGCCCAGGCCATGCCCTCCCCAGGCTTGCGCGTCGCCGGCGCGAGGACGCCCCGGCGCCCCGACGAAAACCCGGCGTGGGCGCGGGGCGTGGCTGGCGCTTCACACGACCGTAAGCGTGACATCGATGTTGCCGCGCGTCGCATTCGAATACGGGCATACGACGTGCGCTTTCTGGACCAGCGACTCGGCCGTGGCGCGGTCGATGCCCGGCAGCGAGATCTTGAGTTCCACTTCGATGGCGAAGCCGGTCGGGATGGGGCCTATGCCTACCGAGCCATCGATCTTCGCATCGGCGGGCAGGGTGATTTTTTCCTTGGACGCCACGAATTTCAGCGCACCCAAGAAGCACGCCGAGTAGCCGGCAGCGAATAACTGCTCGGGGTTGGTACCGTTGCCGCCTGCGCCGCCCAGCTCTTTGGGGGTGGACAACCGCACGTCCAGGACGCCGTCCGAGGAGACGGCTTTGCCGTCACGGCCGCCGGTGGCCGTGGCATGCGCGACGTATAGGACTTTCTCGATAGACATGATGAAGCTCCTTCGTTGATGTGGCGAGGGCGCTGTTCAGGATGCAACCGGCGCGCCCGGGATCGGCTGCATAAGTCTTTGACGATTAAATCGCGTGCTATTTAAGTCATGGGCACGTCCATTCCACTATGGACCGACAGGCTCAAACATGTTTGAGCAGATTGTTCCGCAAGGTTTCCAGCTGTTGTTTCAGGTCCGCTAGCTGTGCCGGGCTGCATGCGCTCGCGCACAGCACCGCTGACGGGATGGAAGTGGCCTTCGCCTTGAGCTCGCGGCCTGCGGGAGTCAAGGTGATGAGCACTTGGCGTTCGTCGTCCTTGCTGCGCGTGCGCGCAATCAGCCCCATGACCTCGAGCCGCTTCAGCAGGGGCGTGAGCGTGGCCGAATCCAGGAACAGCCGCTGGCCAAGTTCGGAAACGGTCAGGTCATCCCGCTCCCAAAGCACCAGCATGGCGAGGTACTGGGGATAGGTCAGCCCCAGCTCGCTGAGCAGCTGGCGGTACAGCTTGTGCATGGCCAGGTTGGCGGAATACAGCGCGAAGCACAGCAAATTGTCCAGCAACAGCGCGTTGAATTTCGAGGAAGGCGTGTCCATGCCCGTCATTATGAATAGCTCGAAATTAAATCGCAAGCGATTTAATTTCGGCGGCGCTGGAAATGGCAACAGTTAGCGCGCTCGGTGCCTAAGCCCTTCGCGGCCTTGGGCGCCTGGGGGTCACGATTGATTACGTATGGTAGTCCCCGCGTCACATAGGGCCGGTGTACAGTCAGTTTCACGAAAGCTTTGTGTGTTCGCGGAGTGGGCAGCACGCAGGCTTCAGTTTCCTCGGGAACGGATCATGATTAGGAAAACATTGATCGTCGCGTTGACCTGTGCCGGGCTGGCGTTCGGCGCTGTCGCGGAGGCCAAGGATCGCGGCCGGGGCCATGGGCACGGCCCCGGCCATGGCCATAGCCACTTCGATAAGCACGGGCCCCGCGCGCACCACAAGCACAAGGGTCACCACCACGGTTACGGGCGTGCTCCCAAGATCATCCACCATCATGTGTGGACGCCGCCTCCGCGTCATTGGTCGCGCGGGGACCGCTTGCCGCATTTCCACCGCGGCGGCTACCACGTGATCCATGACTGGCACGCCCATCGGCTGTACCGTCCCCACCCGGGCCACCAATGGGTGCGCGTGGGGTCCGAATACCTGCTGGTGGCCGTTGCCTCCGGTATCATCACCGCCATCATCCTCAACCAGTAGTCCCCGCCGGTCCGCCTGGACATCGGGGCAGGATCCATGTCCATGCGGTACGCACGCCTGAAAGCCTGTGCAGCGGCGTGGCTGGTGCTGGCGGCCACGCCGCTGTGCGCCCAGACCATTCTCCACAGCGAAAAATCCGCTTTTGAAGACATCGTGGTCTATGAGGCCGGCGGCGAGCGCTGCATGAAGTTCGGCAGCGTGTTCGCGCCGGGCCGCCAGAGCTGCCAGTTGCCCGAGCGTCCCCACGAGCTGCTCTTCGATTACACCCGCATGATGATGGGGGCGCTTTACCTGCGGCCGGATCCCCAACGCATCCTCATCATCGGGCTCGGGGGAGGCAGCCTGCCCACGGCGCTGGCGAGCGCCGTCCCGCAGGCCCGGATCGACGTGGTCGAGATCGATCCGGCCGTGGTGCGCGTGGCGCACCAGTTCTTCGGCTTCCGGGAGGGGCCGAACATGCGGGTGCACGTGGCCGACGGCCGGGAATTCGTGCAGGCGGCCGGCCGCAGCGGCGATCGCTACGACCTCGTCATGCTGGACGCCTTCGACGAGACCTATATTCCCCGCCACCTTTCGACCGTGGAGTTCATGCGCGAAGTGCGCGCGATCCTGGTGCCGGGAGGCGTCCTCGCCTCCAATACCTTTGCCTCCAGCGCTTCGTATGCCAGCGAATCGGCTACCTATGCCGAGGTCTTCGGCGAGTTCTACAACCTGCGCAGCGCCAACCGCGTCATCCTCGCCTCCACCGGCGGCTTGCCCGACCGCGAGACGCTGGCCGAGCGTGCCCGCGCGTTGCGGCCGCGGCTGGCGCCGATGAAGGTGGACGATGCGCGCCTGTTACCCATGTTTTCTACCCGTCGCGATTGGCCCGGCGACGCCAAGCCGCTGCGCGACTGATCAGCGTAGCAGGCTGGCCGGGTCTTCCCGGTGCACCCGGCGCACGGCGAATAGCCCCGAGATGAGGGCGATGCCCATGACCAGGGCCGCGCAAACGAGCGCCACGAAGGGGGTCATGCGCACCGGCACGTTTTGATTGTGCGCCACCGCGAGCAGCGCAGCGCACAGAATGGCGGCCAGCGCGGTGCCGGTCAGGCCCACGCCCAAGGCCTGCTGTAGCACGACGTTGCGCAACGCGGACACCCCTACCCCCATGGCCTTGAGCGTGGCGTAGGCGCGCATGGAGCCGGCGATGGCGGCAATCAGCGTTTGGCTGGTGATGGCAGCCCCTGCGACGAACACCACCGCGGCGAGGAAAAGGACGCCCGCGCCCGCGCCGGTTTGCAGCAGCCAGTAGAGCTGGGTCTTTCTGGAGAAGGCTTCGCTGGTCCAGACCTCATATGCGCCGAAGCTGCGGTGCTGCGACAGGCGCTCGCGCACGGCTGCAACCTGGGTGCGGTCGCGCACTTCGGCGACGAAGTAGGTCGGCAGGCTGCCTTCCTCAGGCGTGCTGATCAACTGCGCGGTCTCGGCCGAGGCGAGGACGTTGGCGCCGTCCAGCGCGCGCAGTCCGTTGACCACGCCGACCACGCGCACGGGATGGCCGTTGAGCGTGGCCTGGCCACCGGGCCGGGTGCGCAGCTTTTGCAGGTCGGCGCGGTCTACGATGATGGCGCCGACTTCGGCCAGCCGCTCGCGCAGGTCCAGTGGCAAGACCCGGGAAAACAGCAGGCCGTCGGGGCGCACGTTGATGCCGGATACGGCGACGCTCATGCCGCCCCGGGTTTCGGGGCTGCGCCATTCGGCATAGCGCAGGTAGAAAGGTTCGACCGCCGCGATGCCCGGGTCCATGCGCAGGGGCATTTCGATCTCGGGGCTCAAGGGAAGCCCCTGGTCGATGCTTTGCGTCCCGGGCGAGCCTATCCATAGATCCCCGCGGGAGCCGTTGACGTAGACCGCTGCGTTGCCGAAGATGCCGAGCACCAGCGCGGCTTGCGCGAGCAGCAGCAGCCCCGAGAAGGCCACCGCGATGACGGCGGGCAGGAAGCGGGGCCATTCGTGTATGAGGGTCTTGCGGGCCAGCATGTCTCAATCCCGTTGGGCCAGGGTGCATCCGGCACAGCGCGGACCCGGCAGCGACCCCGCAGGGGCGGCCGCGTCCGTGGAGCGAGACGCGGACGGAGGGAGAGAGCCTGCGGGCTCGTCGCCGCTGAGGCCCAATCCGGGAGTATCGGCGGGAAGCGGGCCGCCGCCCACCGCCTTGTGCAGCGAGATGAAGGCCAGGTCCTGCGCCAGGGTGGTGGCCGACACGGCCAATTGCGCCTGGATGCGGCGTGCGGCGAGATCGAGGTGGTCGAGTTCGCTGGCAAGCTTGGCGGCCTCGAGCCGGCGTGCCCGCTCGAGCGCGCCGTCGAGCGCCTGGACGGCTTTTTCCTCGGCTTCGCGGCGCTTGCGATATTCATCGAGCTCTATCAAGGCCGCTTCAGCTTCCGCCGCGCTGCTCAGCACCGTTTGCCGGTAGGCTAGCAGGGCGGCATCCAGTTCAGCGCTGCGGGCCCGTTCGGCGGCCTGCCGGCGTCCGTAGTCGAACAGGGGGATGTCGATCAAGGGTCCGAGCGAGAAGATGGCTTGCGTACTCGTGCTGGATTCGCTGCGACGATTGAAGTTGTTGGCGAAATTGCTGGCGATGGTCAGGGAGCCGCCCAGCCCCAGGCGCGGGTAGAGGTCTGCGCGTGCGATGCCGAGCGCTCCCGCGGCGTGGAGCACGCGGGCCTGCGCCATCCGGATGTCCGGCCGTGCGCGCAGCAGGTCGGCCGGCGTGCTGCGTATGGCGGCCCGCAGCGGGGGAAGCGCCGTGGCGGCCGGCGCCTTCGTCCAGGATGGGTCCGGTTCGCTGCGGCCAAGCAGCGTGGCCAGGCGCAGCGCACTCTGGCGTATCGCCACGCGGGGGTCGGCGAGCGCCGCGCGGGCCTCTTCCAGGGCAGCGCGTGCGCGATCGAGATCCGCCCCGGACGCCAGGCGCGTGCGATGCCGCAGCGATACCAGTTCCACGTGCCGCGCCCGCAGCGCGACGGCCTCGTTGAGCAATCGCTCGCGCATTTGCGCGTGGCGTAATTCGCGATAGGCGCGGACCACCTCGGCCACGACGCTGATGCGCGCGCCTTGCAGCGTCGCCGCGGCGGCATCGACGTCGGCGCGGGCCAAGCGCTCGGCGGCTTCGGCCCGGCCGAAGAGCCCGAGCTCCCAGGTCGCGTCGAAGCCGGCTTGGAAGTAGGAGCTGCGCGCATCGGCGGCAACCGCATCGCGCGTGCGGAAGGCGAATTCAGGGCGATAGGGCCCTTCGGCTACTCCATGCAGGAGCCGGGCCGCCTGGAGGCGGGCATGGGCCTCGGCCACGGTGAGGTTGTCCGCGAGCGCCTGTTCGACGAGCTGGTCCAGGGTCGGATCGCCGTAGATTTTCCACCAGGACGCCGGGTCGGGGGCCGGGGCATCAGTGGCGTTGCGCCATTGGCTGGGCGCGCCTGCCGGCAAGGAGGGCTCGGGCATGCTCATGCATCCGGCGAGGGCCGCGGACGCGAAAAGCAGCATGAGGCGTAGCGCCGGACGAACCGGGAGCCGGGCGGCCGGCGGCAGGAAACGGAAAAACGGCATGACGTAGGAAGCGGCGGTTCGGCCTGGCGGCGGCGCCGGGCAGGCGAAGGGGTTATGGCCAGACGTGATCTTACTGTTAGTTACCGTGCGACGGGGAGGTCGCGCCGCCGTGCAAACAATCTGGCCAAATAGTAATGTATCGCGCCGCGCGCAACCCGGTGTTCCGATTAGCTATGCGTCCATTACAACAAAGACGGCGGCTGGAGGGGTCGGACACCTACAGATGGCGGTATTTCTGCGATACTTCGCGATGCGGGTCGCGAAGGGTTGTGGTGACGTTTCCGTAAACCCCCCATCATCACAATGACAAGCATTGGGCGTTCGGCCCAAAAACTGACTGCGGCTGTAACTGATCTCCCCCGAGGTTTCCCTTTAATGACCACCGAATCCCAACTGCTTGCCGACGAGGCACAATACTGCTCGTTCGGCGATACCGTCCATTACGTCAATCCCCCCAAGATTTTCGAGCGCTGCGAAGGCAGCTACATGTTCGATGCCAACGGCACGCCATATCTCGACCTGCAGATGTGGTACTCCGCCGTCAACTTCGGCTACGGCAATGAGCGCCTGAACAATGTGCTCAAGCGCCAACTGGACATCCTGCCCCAGGTGGCCAGCCAATACCTGCATCCCACCAAGATCGAGCTGGCCAAGGTCATCGCCCAGGACGCCGAGCGCAAATTCGGCTACAAGGGGCGCGTGCACTTCAACGTAGGTGGCTCGCAGTCCATCGAGGATTCCCTCAAGCTGGTGCGCAATGCCACCGGCGGCAAGAGCCTGATGTTCGCCTTCGAGGGCGGCTATCATGGCCGCACGCTTGGTGCGTCGGCCATTACCTCGAGCTATCGCTATCGCCGCCGCTACGGCCATTTCGGCGAGCGTGCGTATTTCGTGCCGTTCCCCTATCCGTTCCGCCGTCCGCGCGGCATGACGCCTGAGGAATACAGCGAGCACTGCGTGGCCCAGTTTGCCCGCCTGTTCGAGACCGAGTACAACGGCGTCTGGGATCCCAAGGTGGGCCAGGCCGAATATGCCGCGTTCTACGTCGAGGCCATCCAGGGCACGGGCGGCTATGTCATTCCGCCGCCTGGCTTCTTCAAGGGCCTGAAGAAGGTGCTCGACCAGTACGGCATCCTGTTGGTGGTCGACGAGATCCAGATGGGGTTCTATCGAACCGGCAAGCTCTGGGCCATCGAACATTTCGGGGTCAAGCCGGACGTGCTGGTGTTCGGCAAGGCGCTGACCAACGGATTGAATCCGCTGGCCGGCCTGTGGGCGCGGGAAGAGCTGATCAACCCCACGGTTTTCCCGCCGGGGTCGACCCATTCCACGTTCGCATCCAATCCGCTCGGCACCGCCGTCGGCCTGGAAACCATGAAGATGCTGGCCGAGGTGGACTACGAGTCCATGGTCATGGCGCGCGGCGCTCATTTCCTGGAAGGCTTGAAGGATTTGCAGAAGCGCCATCCGGAAATCGGCGACGTGGACGGCCTGGGCCTGGCCTTGCGTGCGGAGATCTGCACCGAAGACGGGTTCACGCCCAACAAGCCGCTGCTCGACCGCATGGTCGACATCGGCCTGTCCGGCGACCTGGACTACAAGGGCAAGAAGATGGGGCTGGTCCTCGACGTCGGCGGCTACTACAAGAACGTCATTACCTTCGCGCCGTCTCTGCACATCACGCCGGAAGAAATCGACCAGGGCCTGGCGCTGCTCGACCAGCTGTTGACCCGTGCAAAGAAAGGCGGTTGATGGCACGGGTCCGGGGGCGACCCCGGACTTTCTCCGGCCTTACCTGAATCGACTGGAGCCCGAAGGGCTGGTGGGCCATTTCCTGGCCTGCCCGCCTGAGGGCTTTTCCGCTTGGGTGACCGCGTACGGCGGTCCCATGTTTCGTGCGCGGTTCGATCTCTTGACGACCGCGGATGACGATGCCAAGCGCTTTCTCCGACGCCTGCCGGGATTTCGCTGGTGGCGGCGCTTCCTGCAGCCGCTCACCGCTTTTGTCGGCACGACCGTGACGGAATATGCGCTGCTGGCGAGCGGTAGCGATCCCGACCGCTTGGCTGCGCAATGGAAGGCGGAGTACGGAGGCCAGCACCCGTTCTTGATCGTCAAGGATTTGCCCCAGTCGTCTCCGTTGTTGAGCCGGGAAGAGAACGAGCATGCTGCGGCGCTGGCCCGTGCCTGCGAGAAGGAAGGCTATGTGTTGGTCGAAGGGCAGGCGCTCGCGTATGTACCGATCGACTTCGACAGCCAGGACGCCTATCTCGGGCGCCTCTCGCATTCGCGGCGCAAGGATATCCGGCGCAAGCTGAAAAGGCGTGCGGAGCTGGAGATCGAGCAGGCCAGGACCGGCGATCCGCGGTTTCGTGATCCCGAAGTGCTCAAGGAGTTCTATGCGCTATACATGAACGTATATGCGCAGAGCGAAATCCATTTCGACCGCCTGACCGAAGCGTTTTTCGAGCGGGTGCTACAGGACGGGGACAGCGGCGGCATCGTTTTCATTTACCGCCGCCGCGGCGAGATGATCGGGTACAACCTCTGCTTCGAGTGCGAGGGCAATCTGGTCGACAAATACATCGGCTTGCGCTATCCCGAGGCCCGGGAGTGCAACTTGTATTTCGTCAGCTGGATGGTAAACCTCGAGTACGCGCGCGAGCGCGGGCTGCGCTATTACATCGCGGGTTGGACCGATCCCCAGGTGAAGTCCTACCTGGGCGCATCGTTCACCTTCACCCGGCATGCCGTGTACATACGCAATCCGCTGCTGCGCGCCGTGTTGCGCCGTCTTGCGGGGCGCTTCGAGGGCGATCGGGCCTGGAGCGAGGAGCGCTCCTAATGAATGGCGGGCCGCTGATCCTTGATTTCGACGGCGCGTGCGGTCCGACCGAGGGGGCCGTGGTGTTGCCCCTCCAAGGATGGCAGGAGGCCGTCCGCTTCGGCTGCTCGCTGTCTACCTTCCGTGCGCTGTGGCGCGAGCTGGATGCCATGCTGCCTGCCGCCCATGGGCCGGTGCTGATGGGAAGTGGCGATTTCCACCACCTGAGCTGGCCGCTCATCGAACGCCTGCGCGACCGGGGGCCGTTCCGGGTCGTGGTGTTCGACAACCACCCCGACAACATGCGCTATTTGTTCGGGATCCACTGCGGTTCTTGGGTGCGGAGGGTGGCCGCGCTGCCTTTTGTCACGCACGTGCACGTCATTGGCATCACTTCTTCCGACGTTGGATGGGGGCATAGTTGGGAAAACTATTTGCGCCCGCTGGCTTCGGGCAAGCTCAGCTATTGGTGCATGAACGTGGACGTCGGCTGGGCCCGGCTGTTGGGGTTGGGGCATGCGGTGCGCAGCTTCGACGGGCCCGAGGCAATGATGCAGGCGGTGTCGTCCGCGCTGGCCGCATCGCGGGAGCCAACGTACCTGTCCATCGACAAGGATGTGTTCAGTCCCGAAGTCGCGCGCACCAATTGGGACCAGGGCATCCTCGCAGAGTCGCATCTCGCGCAGGCACTGGAGGTGCTCGCCGGGCAGCTGATCGGGAGTGACATCACCGGCGAAGTCTCGCTTTATCAATACCGCACGTGGTGGAAGCGCTGGCTCAGCGCCGCCGACGGGCAGGAGGCACCGTCGGCCGGGCGCTTGGCGCAATGGCAGGCGCAGCAGCATGCGCTCAATGCGCGATTGATCGATCTGCTGTCGGCCGCATCGGGGGATTGACGGAGACGTCGGCAGCGATGCGCCGCTCGATGTGGGCCAGGGACGCTTCCACCTGGTCTACGAGTATCAGGCACAAATCGCCCGGTTCAAGCGCATCCATGGCGATGTCGATGGCCAGGAATTCGCCCCGGACCTCCCGTACGTCGCGCGCGCGGGCGGCGCCTTCCAGGCCCTGCCGGAGCAGTGCGAGGACTTCGCCGTCGGCGCGCCCGCGCTGGCATTGATCTTCGTACAGCACGACGCGGTCGAATGCGGCGCCGAGTATTTCGGTTTGCTTGCGGATGTCGATATCGCGGCGATCCCCGGCCGCACTGATCACGACCGAGCGCCGCTTGGCAGGCAGCCGGTCCATGGCCCGCACCAATGCCTGGATGGCGTCGGGATTGTGGCCGTAGTCCGCGAAAACGGTTGCACCCCGGAATTCGTACTGATTGAAGCGCCCGGGGGCGGTTTGCGCATCGCTCACGAAGCCCGCCAGCCCGCGCCGCACGACTTGCCAGTCCAGGCCGAGCGCCCAGGCCGCCGCGATGGCCGCCATGGCGTTCTCGACCTGGAAGTCGATGGCGCCGGCGTAAGTCAGCGGGATTTCTGACAACGGGATGGCATATTCCTCTGGGCCTTGCGCGGCCACGATGGCATCACCGTCCCGGTAGACCACGCGTTGGTTCTTGGTGCGATGTGCGGTAATCAGCGGATGCTGCCGGTCGTTCGAGAAGAAAATGATCGAACCCGGACAGCTGCCTGCCATGTTGGCTACATTGGGGTCGGTCGCATTGAGCACCGCCGTGCCCGCCGGGGCGACATTTTCCACGATTACCCGCTTCACCACGGCAAGATCTTCGACCGTGCTGACGAAGTTGAGGCCAAGGTGGTCGCCCGTGCCGATGTTGGTCACGACTGCCACGTCGCAGCGATCGAATGCCAACCCCTCGCGCAGGATGCCGCCGCGCGCTGTCTCGAATACGGCGGCGTCGACGTCCGGGTGCAGCAGGACGTTGCGCGCGCTGCGTGGCCCGCTGCAGTCACCCACATCTATGCGGCGCCGTCCGATGTAGACGCCGTCCGAGTTGGTCATGCCCACGAGGTGGCCGTTCGCGCCCAGCAAGTGTGCGATCAGGCGCACCGTCGTGGTCTTGCCATTGGTGCCGGCCACGGCGACGACGGGGATGCGGCCGTTGTCCCCGGGCGCGAACATTTCGGCGATGATGGCTTCGCCCACGGCGCGCGGTTTTCCGTACGAAGGCGCCAAGTGCATGCGCAGGCCGGGCGCGGCGTTGACCTCCACGACGGCGCCGCCCTGGCTCTCCAGCGGCTCGATCACCGTATTGGCCACCACGTCGACCCCGCAGATATCCAAGCCTACCGTCCGCGCGGCCTCGATGGCGCGCGCGGCCAGTTCGGGATGCACCTCGTCCGTGACGTCCGTCGCGGTTCCGCCGGTGCTCAGGTTGGCATTGTTGCGCAAGATGACAAGCGTGCCGTTGGGCGGCACGGAGTCGGGGGTGTAGCCGGCTTTTGCCAGCGTGGCCAGGGCGATGTCGTCCAGCCGGATCTTGGTCAGGCTGGTAGCATGGCCTTCGCCGCGGCGTGGGTCCCGGTTGACCGCCTCAACCAGTTCCCGGACGGTATGCACGCCGTCGCCATACACCTGGGGCGGATCGCGCCGCGCCGCGGCGACCAGGGTGTTGCCGACGACCAGCAAGCGGAAATCGTGGCCGGGGACGTAGCGCTCGACGAGCACTTGCGTACCGTATTTCGCCGCTACGGCATAGGCAGCTTCCACCTGCTCGCGGGTCACGAGGTTGACGGCGACGCCTTTGCCCTGGTTGCCGTTGCGCGGCTTGACCACCACCGGCAGGCCGATCTCTTGCGCGGCTTTCCACGCATCTTCTCCATCGGAGACGGGACGCCCCCGGGGGACGGGCACGCCAGCCGCATGCAGCAGGGCCTTGGTCAACTCCTTGTCTTGCGCGATCGATTCGGCGATTGCGCTGCTGCGGTCCATTTCGGCAGCCAGGATGCGTCGCTGCCTCCTGCCCCAGCCGAATTGGATCAGGCTGCCGTCGGTCAGCCTGCGGTAGGGGATGCCGCGCTGTATCGCCGCTTCCACGATGGCGCTCGTGCTCGGGCCGATACGCACGTCTTCGTCCAGGTCACGCAATTGCCTGAGGGCAGCGTCCAGGTCGAATGGCGAGTCCTGTTCGGCAGCCTCGCACAGTTGCAGAGCGAGATCCAGGGCCAGGCGGCCGACTTTTTCCTCGCTGTATTCCACGACGACCTGGTAGATGCCGGCTTCGACCGTCGGCACGATGCGCAAGAAGGTCACGGGACAGCCCGCCTGCGATTGCAGCGCTAGCGTGGCGAACCCGAGCGCGGCCGCCATGGAGACCGCCTCGTCTTGTCCTACCGGCTGCAACAAGCCGATGGCGGGAAAACGCGCGCGAAGCCGAGTCTCGAAATGCGGAATGCCGGCGATGGCGCGTTCGGCTTCGGTGCACGAGACGATGGCCTCGAGCACCGTGCGGCGGCTCCAGAGATTCGGGCCGCGCAGGGCGCGGATGCGTGAGACTTTCATGAACGGTTTCCTTGATTGCCGGCGCTCCGCGCCGGGCGTCTTTCCTTTGCCTCAGGCCGCAGTCGCTGGCCCGGTCGACATGCTGAACGTTTCGACGCCGGCGCGCAGGCAATCGAGGGACAGGCCGAGCGCCCAGCCGGCAGCGACGGCGGCCAGCACGTTCGCGATCGCACGTCCGTCGCGTGGATTGTTCAGCCCGACCGCCGAGGCGAGGCCGTCCAGCACGGTTTCCGCTTGCCCTTGCGCGAGCACGATGGCTTCGCCGCGTAGAAAAACGGCCCGTCCGTCCCCGGCACGGTGTTCGACGATGCGCGGCAGGCCGCCGTCGAGCGCGAAGAACACGATGCCGCCGGGGCATAGGCTTGCCATCTCGGCCACCCGCTCATCGGCGGCGTTGAGCACTGCATGGCCCCGGGGCAGCACCACGTCGACCTGCGTGCGCAGTACGCTGTAGATCTGTTCGGGCTCGACGATGCACAGGTCGGGGTGCGTATGCGCGGGATCGAGGCCGGACACGATGCCCACCTCGCAGTGGTCGTACGCCAGGCCTTCGGTCAGGATGGCTCGCGCGCCGTTTTCGATGACGGCCGCTTCGATCATCGGGTTCATCAAGGCCCGGCGCGCGGACTCCCATCGGGCCGGTGCGGTGTCGACGCAGCGTTGGTCGAAGTAGAGGCCCAGGCCAGAGGCGAGGGCCGTGCGGCGTCCCGCCAGCTGCAGGAAATGCGCCACCCGGTGCGCGATCTCGGTCGTGCCGTGGCTGCCGCTGACGCCCACGAGCGGGATCCGGCCGTCGGCGTCGCCTGGGAAGAGGTGATCCACGATGGCTTTTCCCACGGGCCTGGGCTTGCCTTCGGCGGGCTTGAGGTGCATGAGCAGTCCAGGCCCCGCGTTGACCTCGACGATGGCGCCGCCCTGTTCCTCCAACGGACGGGAAATGTCTTCGGCCACCAGGTCCACGCCGGCGATGTCCAGGCCGACGATGCGTGCCGCGAGCCGCACGTGGTCCGCGATCGAAGGGTGCACCTCGTCGGTCACGTCGAAAGCGACGTTGCCATTGCGCTGGATGAGCACTTCCGCGCCTGCAGGCGGCACGGAATCGGCGTGATAGCCTTGGCGCTGCAGTTCGACGCGGGCGGCGGAATCGAGGGTCACGGGATTGAGCGGGTGTTCTTCGGTGGTGCCACGCCGAGGATCCGAGTTCAGCTGGAGCTCGATCAGTTCCCGGATCGTGGATTTTCCGTCGCCGACGACCACGGCAGTCTTGCCGCGGGCCGCGGCGACCATGCGGTCGCCCACGACGAGAAGCCGGTGCTCGTTGCCGGGAATGAAGCGCTCGACGATGACGCCGCTGCCTTCCTGCATGGCTACGTCGAAGGCGGTTTCGATGGCTTCCCGGGTGTGCAGGTCGAGGAAGACGCCGCGCCCATGGTTGCCATCGCAGGGCTTGACCGCCACGGGCAGGCCGATCTCTTGTGCGGCTTCCCAAGCATCTTCTTTGCTCTCCACCATGCGTCCTTCGGGAACGGGCACGCCGCAAGCCTGGAGCAGGCGACGGGTCAAGTCTTTGTCGCAGGCGATGCTTTCGGCGACCGCACTCGTGCGGTCGGTCTCGGCGGTCCAGATCCGGCGCTGGGCAGCGCCGTAGCCGAGCTGGACCAGATTGCCCTGGTTCAGGCGAATGGAAGGGATGCAGCGCTCCTGCGCCGCAAACACAATGCTGGCCGTGCTGGGCCCGAGCCAATGCCGGTTGACGAGCTCGCGCAGGGAATCGACCGCGGCGCCGACATCGAAGGGACGGTCTTCGATGGCCGCCATGATGAGGTCGCGCGCGGCGTACAGCGCGGCCCGGGTGACCTCCTCCTGGTAGGCGCTGACGACGACGCGATAGACGCCGCGGGGAGAGGCTTCGCGCGCCCTGCCGAATCCGCCGGGCAAGCCAGCCAGGTTTTGGAGCTCCAGCGTGACGTGCTCCAGTATGTGGCCCGGCCAGGTGCCTTCGCGCACCCGGCGCAGGAATCCTCCCCGCTCCCCATAGCTGCAGCGATGTTCGACCAACGACGGCAGCCAGGCCTCCAGGCGCTCGTAAAAACCGGGGATGCGATTGGACGGATAGTCTTCGAGATCCCCTATGTCGATCCAAGCCTCGAGGACGGGTGGATACGTCCACATGCTGGGCCCGCGCAGGGACAGCACATCGAGGAATTCAATGCGTTTGCGATTCATGATGCGAGTTGAGTCGGGCCGGGCGCCGCGTGCGCAAGCGGGTAGATGGGCGGGTATGCGATGCGTGCAGTGTTGGGACGGGTGTGTCCGGTGAAGTAATAAGTTTGCGTACGCTCTCGCGGCGTACTCGATCGATCCGGTGATGTGGGTGGATGAGCGCAAATGTATTGCCCGCCCGCACGCCAAGCAAGGGCGGCGCGAGCGCCTAGGGTAACCCCGCGATGCGGCGCTACAACGCATTTCTCCTCCAGACGCGCGACAATGATCGCAGCGCTAATGCTTACAGAAGTCTGACATAATTCCACGAATCATAGATTGTTACAAATACTTTCTGGGCCGGTTCAGGCCGCCTGTCGATGACGTTTCCCCCCACGCTTGCCATGCTGCCGCATGCTTGGCTGGGCGCCTCCGCCCCGCAGCTGACGGCGGACGAGTCCGTCTGCGCCTGGGTCGAGCTGGACCTCGACACCGAGCTGCGCTATGCCCGCGGCATACTGGTGTTGACCGAGAGCCGGCTCTTGTCGGGGACGGCATCGGGCTGGACGGATTGGCCGCTGGCGCAGGACCTGAAGCTGGCGCTGTCCGACCACGCAGGCGTCGTGACGCTGGAGCTGCTCACGCCGAGCGAACGCCGGGCGCAGTGGCGAACCACCATGGCCCAGCATGCGGGCGTGGTGCGGTTCGTCGAACAGTTCGACAGGCAATTGCAGGCCTTGGCGCGGGGCGAGGTGGCTGCCCGGCCGGAGGCCGCCTGCCCGAGCTGCCAAGCGCCACTGCCTGCACACCAGACGCGCTGCCCAGCGTGCGAAGCGGATGCTCCCGCGGCCGACAAAGGTTGGGCCCTGTTGAGGCTGCGTCGTTTCGCGCGCCCATACCGGGGCCGGCTGTTCGCCGGCTTCATCCTGACGATTCTTTCCACCGCCGCCGCGCTGGTGCCGCCTTATCTCACCATGCCGCTGATGGACGAGGTGCTGATTCCGTTCCAGAACGGCAAGCCCATCGACTATGAGCTGGCCGCGTTGTATCTATCCGGCTTGCTTGGTGCGGCGGTTCTAGCGTGGGGGATGGGGTGGTCGCGCACCTATCTCTTGGCCTGGGTCAGCGAGCGCATCGGGGCGGACCTGCGGACGACGGCGTACGAGCATTTGCAGCAGCTGTCGCTGGAGTATTTCGGCGGCAAGCGCACCGGGGATTTGATGGCGCGCATTGGCAACGAAACGGACCGCATTTGCGTGTTCCTGTCGCTGCACCTGCTGGATTTCGCCACCGATGTGCTGATGATCCTGATGACCGCGGCCATCTTGGTTTCCATTGATCCGTGGCTGGCGCTGGTCACGCTGCTTCCGCTGCCCTTCATCGCCTGGCTCATCCACCTAGTGCGGGACAAGCTGCGCCATGGCTTCGAGAAGGTGGACCGCAACTGGGCCGAGATCACGAACGTGCTGGCCGACACCATTCCGGGCATTCGGGTGGTCAAGGCCTTTGCGCAGGAGAAGCGGGAAGTGGCACGCTTTCGCGAAGCCAATAACCACAATCTCGTCGTCAACGACCGGGTCAATACGGTGTGGTCGATGTTTTCTCCCACGGTCGTGCTGCTCACGGAAGTCGGCCTGCTGGTGGTCTGGATATTCGGCATCTGGCAGATCGCCAACCATCGCATTTCGGTCGGCGTACTGGCAGCGTTCCTGGCCTACATCAGCCGCTTTTACATCCGCCTCGATTCCATGAGCCGCATTGTTTCGGTGACGCAAAAGGCAGCGGCGGGCGCCAAGCGGATCTTCGACATCCTGGACCGCGTATCCAGTGTCCCGGAACCGGCCCATCCTATTCCGATCAAGCAGCTTCAGGGACGGATCCGGCTGCGAGACGTGGGGTTCCGCTACGGCACGCGAACGGTGCTGCGAGGCATCGACCTGGACATAGCGCCGGGCGAGATGATCGGGCTGGTGGGGCACAGTGGGTCCGGCAAGAGCACCCTCGTCAACCTCATCTGCCGCTTCTACGACGTGTCCCAGGGGGCGATCGAGGTGGACGGGGTGGACATCCGTTCGCTGTCGCTTTCGGCGTACCGGCACAACATCGGCGTAGTGCTGCAGGAACCGTTCCTTTTCTTTGGCACGGTGGCCGAGAACATCGCGTACGGCAAGCCGGATGCGACGCGCGAGGAGATCGTCGCCGCCGCGCGTGCCGCCCACGCGCACGAGTTCATCCTGCGCCTGCCCCACGGCTATGATTCGCTGGTGGGCGAGCGAGGGCAGGCGCTGTCGGGCGGCGAGCGCCAGCGGATCTCCATCGCTCGCGCCCTGCTCATCGATCCCCGCATCCTGATCCTCGACGAGGCGACCTCTTCGGTCGATACGTCGACCGAACAGGAGATCCAGAAAGCCCTGGACAACCTGGTACGGGGGCGGACGACGATTGCCGTCGCGCACCGGCTCAGCACCTTGCGCCGCGCCGACAGGCTGGTGGTGTTGGACCGTGGCCGCATCGTGGAGCAAGGCCGCCATGAGGAGCTCATCGCCAAGGGGGGAGCGTATTACCGCCTGCACCAGGCGCAGATGCGGCAGCTCGATCCCGAAGCCAGCGACGAACCGGACGGGGAAGAGGCATGACACACGGCGCATTCACCCTGAGCCGCAACGCTTTCGGCAAGCTGGTGTACACCCCTGCGGAGGGCGGCCAGGCGGAAGAAGTAGTGCCGGTTCGCGCCTTCCCCATCCATGCCGAATCAGAGCACATCTCCCTGGTCGGGCCAGGGGGGCACGAGGTGGCATGGATATCCCGCCTTGCCGACTTGCCCGGCGATGTCGCCCGCCTGATTCGGGAAGAGCTCGGCCGTCGCGAGTTCATGCCCGAGATCCTGCGCATCGTGAGCGTGGCCAGCTACATCACCCCCACCACCTGGACGGTCGAGACACATCGCGGCGAGACGCAGCTCTGGCTCAAGAGCGAGCAAGACATCCGGCGCATTTCGTCGTCCAAGCTGCTCATTTCCGATGGCCACGGCATTCACTTCCTCATACGGGACCTGGAGCGCCTTGACAGGAACAGCCGGCGGATCTTGGACCGCTTTCTTTGAAGCCGGGCGCGGCGGGACGGTTAGCGCAAGGCCGATTCCAAGGCGTGGCAGACCGCGCCGAAAAGCTCCTCGTCCAGCCAGTGACTGTTAGTGACGCTTAGCGTACGCGCGGCGAAATCGCGGGCGTGGGGAAGCGGGGCGTCCGGGACGATGGGGCGCAGGTAATCGTAGTCGGGCAGGGTGTGGACGAATAGCGGGCCGACTCCCAGGCCGGTGCCCCAGAGCCGCTCCAGTGCGCGCGCACGGGTGTCAGCATCGGGCAGGACCAGCATGAAGAACGGCCAGACGCCTTGCTCTCCCGGTCTGTCCTGCAGCACTGTCACGCCGGGCAGGCTTTGCAGGCGCGCAAGCCGCTGCGCGGCGCGCCCAGTGGCCTGGTCGAGAAAGGCAGGCAACCGCCTTGCCGCCTTGGCCCCGACCGCGCGGCGCCACGCTCCTACGCGGTGAACCGGAATGTCGAAGGAAAAGTCATCTCCTGCCGCCCGGACGGGATCGCCGGCGCGCAGGGCTGCGCGCTGCGGCCGGCCGTAGGCGAGCCGCATGCCGCGCGGCCCATAAAGCGCCGCGTAGCCCATGAGTTCCAGGCAGCGCCGCAGCTCCCATCCCAGGTGACGGCCGACGACGCGGTCGCTGGTCGCTTGCAAGGCGCGGCGCAGCGCGGGATCGCGGGCCACCAGCAGGCCGCCTTCGAAAATGCTGAGCCCCTTGCCGGCGGCCAGGCTGAAGAAACCGATGTCGCCGTCCAGGCCGACGCTTTGTCCCGCCCTGCGCGCGCCCAGCGCCTGGGCTGCGTCTTCGATGAGGGCGGCGCCGCATTTCTCGGCGCAGCGCCGCGCGAATTCGACGTCTGCGACCCGGCCTGCCAAGTGCGTGACGACGATGGCGAGCGTATCGTCATCGCAGGCGCTCTCCAGCGCCCCAGGATCGAAATCGAAATGATCCGGCGCCAAGTCGCACAAGCGCATTCGCAACCCGCAGTGGTGAACCGCCAGTGCCACCAGTGGGCAGGTGTAGGCGGGGAGCACCACGGTCTTGCGCGGGCTGCGGGCGGCCAGCGTCCGCAGCGCCACGATGAGGCAGGCCGTGCCCGAGCATTCCAGCTGCAGTGCCGGCACGCGTAGCCAGGCGGCGAGCCAGGCTTCCAGGTCGGCTGGCCCGCCCGGAAGCAGGTCGCGCCAGCGCAGCGGCAGGCCCGCGGTAGGCGGAACCTCGATGCCGGCGCGGTGCACGCTAGGGGTCTGCACGGCCGGGCTCCGCGGCGCTACGGGTTTCCTGCGCTTCGCCTAAGGCCAGGCAGACGATGCCGCCGATGATGAGCAGCGCGCCGAACGCCTGGCTGGCGCTGATGCGCTCGTCGAACAGCCATACCGACGCCAGCATGACCGTGACGACCTCGAGGTGGGATGCGGCGAAGGCCGGGCCGATGGGAGCGCGCTTGAGCAGCGACATCCAAGTGAAGAAGGCGCCGATGTATCCGATGAACGCGCCGTATATCCAGGGCTGTCCGAATACTCGCAGCAGCCAGTCTAGGTCCGCGGCGAGCGGCATGGCCTGGTTGGCTGCGTACTTGAAGCTGATCTGCGCCAGGGTGTCGAACGCCATCAGCAGGCCGAATCCGATGAGATAGAAGCGATGCATCAGGGCAGCCCCACTACGGCAACGCCGATGGCAATCAGCACGATGCCCGCGACCCGCAGCGGCGTCAGGCGCTCATGGAAGAAGAAGCGACCGGCGATCATGATGGCAACGATGTTGATCGAACCCAGCAGCACGCCCTCTGAGAGCGGAACGAGCGACAGAAAGGCGAGCCAGACGACGAACTCGAATACGTAGCAGCTTATGCCTATCCAGATCCAGGGCCGTCTTGCCAGCTGGCGCCAGTATTGCAGCCCGGTCCCGCTCGCGGGAGTGGTGGCGGCGGCCTTGAAGGCGAGCTGGCCGCCAGTGTCCACCAGGACGTTGAGCGTCCAGAGCAGGGCGACGAGCGGCGTCATCGTGCTGCGGCCAGCCGGACGCCTTGCGCCTCGACCGAGTGCTTGCGCTGCGCGGCGATGTTGGAGAAGAACTCGACCGACTCGCGGATGACCTCGCGCCGCTCGCGATCCACGGTGATCATGTGATAGCTGTCGTGCAAGAGCACCAGTTTGGTCGGCCCGCTCACGCGCTTCATGACCAGATGGGCGTTGCTGACGCTCGCCATGTCGTCTTCGGCTGCATGAATAATCAAGCAGGGGCAGCGGACCTTGTGCAGCTCCTTGCGTACCGTGGCCGACAACTGGATCAGCTCGGCCAGGGAGGGGAACGGGTTGCCGGGCAAGCCTGCCTCGGCGCTGTCGCCACTGAGCATGCTGGACGAAATCGAGGCGCGCAGGCGCTCGTCTTTCAGCCCGTAGGGCGGCTCTTCTTCGAAGACCCGGTCTTGAAAGAGGTTGAAGCGCTTGAACCAGGGCAGCAGGAAGGAAAAGCACCGGTACCACGGGATGTTCCACCCGTCGTAGCGGAACGTGGCGCCGTAGACGCCGACGCCGTCGATGTCATCGGGCCTGTCGGCCGCCGCCTTGAGGGCGAGCACGGCGCCCATGGACAACCCGGCCACGAAGCAGTGGTCGACGTCCTGGCGCAGCCGGTCCACTGCTTCCAGCACGCTGGCGTACCAGTCTTTCCAGCCCGTGCGCACGAGGTCTTCGACGTCCCCGCAGTGCCCTGCGAGTTGCATGCCGTACACGGTGAAGCCGGCTCGGTGCAGCCCCTTGCCGACCGTTCGCATTTCATTGGGGGTGCCGGTCAATCCGTGAATGAGCAGCACGCCGGCCCGGCCGCCCTTCAAATAATAATCCGCAGCTTTGATCATGAGATGTGTCGTGGCGCCCGCCGTCAAGCCGTGCTGGCCGCGGCGGACGATGTCGCGAATCCACGCGGAGGCTGCGCGATGGCGTGCAGCTGACCGCTCAGGATGAAATCGAGCGCATTGCGTGCTTCGTCGAAGCCCGCGATGGGAATGTGGACCAGCCCGTGCTCGCGGCAATGTTCGATCAGGCGGTGCTTGGCGAGCACCAGGTCGACCGTGCCGGACACGCAGAAATCCGAGGCACCATCACCCACGTAGAGGATCTTGTCGTGGGCGGTGCGCACGACGGAGCCGTATGAGCATTTGCAAGTGCCGCTCGCCTTGCGGCAGGCGCCATCCGCGTAGGGAAAGGCCAACTGCCAGCTGCGCGGGCCGGTTTGTTCGAAGCGGTTCGCCACGACCGGCAGGTCGGCCAGCCCGTGGCGATCCAGGATGGCAGTGATCACCGAGGTAAGGCCGTCGCTCACGACGTGCACGGGCGTGCCAAGCTCCCGCGCGCGTGCCACGAAGGCGGGAAAGTGCGGATCGATCTCGATGCCGGCCACCAATTCGTCCAGTTCTTCGCGGCTGGCGTCGATGAGCGCGATCTGCTTGGCCATGCACTCGCGCGAACCGATTTCTCCGCGCTCCCACGCGGCTTCCAGGTCTTCCCATCCCGGCTTGCCGAAATGCTCCAGCAAGGTGTCGGTGACGTCCCGTTTCGAGATGGTGCCGTCGAAATCGCACAAGACGATCCACTCGGCTCCAGGCTGGTTTTCGGCGACGTACTGACTAAGCAACATGACAAGCCTTTAGGGAAGGAAACGAACCAGTACCCGTTGGCCGACACGCAGCTTATCGGGATTTTCTATTGACAACAGGCATTCGACGCCCCGGCGGCTGATCCGTTCCTGTGGATCGTCGCTGGGCGCCATCACCTGGAAGACGCTGCCTATGCGTTCGAGGCGAGCGGCTATCGGGGGATTGCCGGGTGCGGCCTCGACCACGATTTCGGCCTGCATGCCTTTTTTCAGCGGAGCGACATAGGCTTCGTTGACTTCTGCGCGGACGACCAGCCGGCCCTTGGGCAGCAGCCGCAATAGCTCCGTCTGGGCCGCGACGGCATTGCCGACCTGGGCATTCAGTCCGACCACTTCGCCGTCGACGGGGGCGCGCACCTGCTGGCGCTCGAGCGTCCATTGCGCGGCGCGCAGTTTCTGGCGCGCGACGTCGACAGCCGCCTGGGAGGCAGCAACCTCCGCTTCGGACCGGACGACTTCGTGCCGGGCGTCATCGGCGGTCTGGCCGTCTATCGCGCCGCCGGCGGCCGCTTCGGCCAGGCGCCGGGCTCGCTCCTGCAGGCCGGGCAGGCGGGCGCGCAGGACGCGTTCCTGCGCCTGGGCTTGCCGCAGTTCTGCTTCGGCGGCGTCCACGGCCAACTGCGCGGCGGCGGGATTGAGTTCGATCAGCGTTTGACCCTTCTTGACCTGGTCGCCGTCGCGCACGTGCACGCGCATGACCGTCCCGTCCACCGCCGCGCCGACGCGCACCAGGCCGCCTTCGACGTCGACGCGGCCCCGCGCGACGGCGACGTAGGCCGGTTGTTCCGCCATGCTCTGCGTGGGCTCCTGTTGGCGGGAACATCCCGTCATCATCAGGCTAGCAGCCGATATCGTGAGGACTCCAAGGCCGAAGGACGAAAACAGCGTAGTCACGTAATCACAAATTCCTAAATGGCGGCCGCCTCGGCCTCAGTGCGGCGATCGTCCAGGATGCGGCCGTCTTCCATGGTCAGGACGCGGTCCGCGTGGCTGATCAGGCGAGGGTCGTGGCTGACGCACAAAACCGTGGCCCCGTGCCGGCGGGCGATGCGGTGCAGGATGTCGATGACTTTCATGCCGTTCTTGGCATCGAGCGCGCTAGTGGGTTCATCAGCGAAAAGCAACTCGGGTTCCTTGGCGAGCGCGCGCGCAATGGCGACGCGCTGCTGCTCGCCGCCCGACAGGCCTGCAGGGCGCAGCCCGGCCCGCCCTTCCATGCCCACCTCTTCGAGCGCCGACCAGGCCCGTTCCTTGGCGCGGTCCGCATTCAGGCCGATGTAGCGCAAAGGCAACATAACCTGTTCGAGGGCAGTGAGCGCCGGGAAAAGGTTGAACCCTTGGAAGACGAAGCCGGTATGCATGAGCCGGAATCGTTCGAGCTCTCGCGGCTGTAGCGAATCGAGGTCTTGTCCGAGAGCGCGAACCGTGCCGGAATCCGGGCGGAGCATGCCGCTCAGGATGGCCAGCAAGGTACTCTTGCCGCAGCCGGAAGGCCCGGAGATCAGGGTGAGCTCGCCGGGCATAATGCTAACTGACAAGTCGCGCAGGATCCGTTCTCGAACATTACCGGACAGAAAGGATTTGCTGAGAGACTCAGCAACGAGGCTCGGCGCGCTCCCCTGGGGGCGATGAGGGGCCCGGGGCTCGTTTGCCCGCATGGCAAGTCTCCACGGCTGATAAAACAAAACCCCGCACGCATCGGGGTTGTAACCAACCGTACGATAACCCAAGACGTGGGAGGACGGGAAGGCGGGCGCGGCGCCCGGGAGGAATTGTTGTACAGGCGCCGCGCGGTAGGCGGGGGTGTCTTGCCCCTCGCCTATTGGATAGATCAAGCCTCCAGGCGGTTGTCTTTCGTTTCGCGGATGAAGAGTGTTCCGACCACCAGGCTCATGAGCGCGATGACAATCGGGTACCACAGGCCGTTATAGATGTTGCCCGTGGCAGCCACGATGGCGAACGACGTGGTGGGCAGGAAACCACCGAACCAGCCGTTGCCGATGTGATAGGGCAGGCTCATCGAGGTATAGCGGATCCGGGTGGGGAACAGTTCCACCAGCATCGCCGCGATGGGGCCGTACACCATGGTCACCAGGATCACCAGCAGCGTGAGCAGTAGCACCAGCATGGGCTTGTTCATCTGGGCCGGGTCCGCCTTGGCCGGATAGCCGTGGTTGCGGATCTCCGCCGTCAGCCGCGCCCGGAGCTCATCGCTGCGGGCTTTCAATTCGGCGGCCGGCAGGCCGGCGCCCTCGAACGACTGGATCACCGTGTCGCCGATCTTCACGTGCGCCAGGGTTCCCGGCGGCGCGGCCTCGTTGCTGTAGTTCACCGCGTTGGAGGCGAGGAAGGACTTCAGCTGGTCGCAGGAGCTGACGAACTGGGCCGTCCCGACCGGGTTGAACTGGAAGGAGCAGGTCTTGGGATCAGCCACCACCACGACCGGCGACTTTTCCTGCGCGGCCTCCAGCGCCGGGTTGGCGTAGTGCGTAAGCGCCTTGAACAGCGGGAAGTAGGCGAGCGCCGCGATCAGGCAGCCGGCCATGATGATGGGCTTGCGGCCGATGCGGTCGGAGAGCGAGCCGAAGATCACGAAGAAGGGCGTGCCGATGAGCAGGGCGAGCGCGACCAGGATGTTGGCCGTGGAGCCGTCTACCTTCAGGGTTTGGGTCAGGAAGAAGAGGGAGTAGAACTGGCCGGTGTACCACACCACCGCTTGCCCGGCGGTCAGGCCGAACAGCGCCAGCAGCACGATCTTCAGGTTGCCCCAGCGGGCGAAAGACTCCGTCAGCGGCGCCTTGGACTGCTTGCCTTCGGCCTTCATGCGCTGGAAGGCCGGCGATTCGTTCAGCCGCAGCCGTATCCACACCGATATGCCCAGCAGGACGATGGACACCAGGAACGGGATGCGCCAGGCCCAGGCGGCGAAGGCTTCTTCCCCCGTGGCCGTGCGCACGCCTAGGATGACCAGCAAGGACAGGAACAGGCCCAGCGTCGCGGTGGTCTGGATCCAACTGGTATACGCTCCCCGTTTGCCGTGCGGTGCATGCTCGGCGACGTAGGTGGCCGCGCCGCCGTATTCGCCGCCCAGCGCCAAGCCCTGGGCGAGCCGCAGCACGATGAGGATGATGGGCGCAGCGATGCCTAGCGTGGCGTACGAAGGGAGAACGCCGACCAGGAAGGTCGAGAACCCCATGATCAGGATGGTGATGAGGAAGGTGTACTTGCGGCCGACCAGGTCACCCAGCCGCCCGAACACCAGCGCCCCGAAGGGCCGCACGGCGAACCCGGCGGCGAATGCGAGCAGTGCGAAGATGAAGGCTGCTGTTTCGTTGACCCCAGAAAAAAATTGCCGCGCAATGATGGCGGCAAGTGATCCATATAGATAGAAGTCATACCACTCGAATACCGTGCCGAGCGAAGAGGCAAAAATCACGCGTCGCTCTTCCTTGGTCATGGGGCGTGACGCCGGAACGGGCGCCCCGGTACTGCTGGCGGTGGAGCTCATGAATGGGTGTCTCCTCGGTGAGGTACTGCCTTGAGGGTGTTATTGCAGTTTGGCCCGGACGTCGAGGCCCGGACTCAAATTTCAGGGTAGAAATACTCACTGACGCGAAACTGACGGATTGCTGACGCTAGGCTGAATTTTCACCGAATGGTGAGGAATGTCTGTTTCCCCCAACGGGGAAGGGAAGCGCCGGCCCCTGCGGGATGTCTTCGCGGGCACAGGAGCGTGGCAACCGGCGCCGGGCGGCCAGCCAGGGCGCCCATGCCAGCACGCCGGCGGAGGGAAGGCCTTACGCCGTCATGGCATTTTCTGCCCGCCCACCGGAGTGGGGCGGAAACCGGACACTGATGCGCGTGCCGGGCATGCCCGGGGCCGTGCTGCGCGGGTTGTCCGAGATCGACAGCACAGCCCGGTGGCGTTGTGCGATTTCCCGCACGATGGCCAGGCCCAGCCCGCTGCCAGCGGCCTCCGAGCCGAGAATGCGGTAGAAGCGGTCGAAGACGAGCTCGCGCTCTTCGGCCGGAATGCCCGGGCCCGAGTCTTCGACCTCGAGCAGGGGGCCTTTTTCGTCGTCGGTCACGCGGACGGTCACGGCGCCGCTTGGCGCATAGCGCAGTGCGTTGTCAATGAGGTTGCTGATCATCTCGGCGAGCAGCAAGGCATTGCCCGAGACCTCGACCGGCGTCTCGGAACCTTCCAGCCCGAGGTCTATGCCCTTGGCCAGTGCTTCCTGCACCCGGTTTTGCGTCTGCTCGCTGGCGATCGCCTGGAGATCCACGCGGATCGAGGTGTCGAGCGGGCTGCCGGTATCCTCGGCGCGGGCGAGCGCGAGCAACTGGTTGACCAGCCGCGTGGCGCGTTCCGCGCCGGCGATGAGGTGGCGCAGGCTGGCCTGCATGTCCTCGGGACTATCATTGCGCAGCGCCAGCTCGGCCTGGGTGCGGATGCCGGCGAGCGGCGTCTTCATCTGGTGCGCGGCGTCGGCCACGAAGCGCTTTTGCGCCGCCACGTTGGCCGACAAGCGCTGCAGCAGCTCATTCATGGCCCGGACCAATGGGGCGATCTCCTGCGGCACTTCGCGCTCGTCGATGGGCGAAAGGTCGTCCGGGCGGCGCGCCCGCAGCCGTTCCTGCAGCTTGCCCAGGGGCGCGATGCCGCGCGAGAGCCCGAACCACACGAGCACCACGGCCAGGGGCAGCACGACGACCTGGGGCAGGATCACGCCCTTGATGATCTCGTTGGCCAGCTGCGAGCGCTTTTCCAGGGTTTCGGCCACTTGCACCAGCGCCGGCTGCGCGCCTGGCGACGTCGGTAGCGCCACCCATGTGTAGGCGACCCGCACCGCAAAGCCACGCATGACGTCATCCCGGTACTGCACGATCCCCGGCAGCGGATGCTCCAGGGAAGGCAGGGGCAATTCGCGGTCGCCGCCCAGGTATTCACCCTTGCTGCCCAGCACTAGGTAAAAAACGCTGTCGGTTTCGTCGGCGCGCAGCATCTCGCGGGCGGAATCCGGCAGTTGCAGGCGGGCCCGGCCATTGACGTCCTGGACCTGTTGGGCCAGCGCCAAGACGGTGTTGGCAAGGGCGCGATCGTAGGGCGCCACGGCGATCGACTGGGCCACGACGTAAGTGATGGCCACGCTGATCGGCCACAGCAGGAACAACGGCACCAGCATCCAATCCAGGATTTCGCCGAACAGCGACCGGGCCGGCCGTTCGAGAGCCGGGACGGGCGTCAGGCCCCTGCGGTCGTCGTCCATGCGCGGCGCGAGGGGTCAGCCGGCGCCGCGCTGGGCGGCAGGGTCGCGTTCCAGGCAATACCCCAGGCCGCGCACCGTCGCGATCTTCACGTCGCCCGGCTCCAGCTTCTTGCGCAGCCGGTGTACGTACACTTCGATGGCGTTGGTGCTGACTTCTTCGCCCCATTCGCAGAGGTGGTCCACCAACTGTTTCTTGCTGACCATGCGCCCGCTGCGCGCCAAGAGCACCTCGAGGAGGCTGACCTCGCGCGCCGACAACTCCACGACCTGGTCGTCGATGGAAACGACGCGCCCGACCTGGTCGAAGGACAGCCGCCCATGGCGCAGCACGGTCGGCCCGCCGCCCGCGCCGCGTCGCGTCAGGGCACGCACGCGCGCCTCGAGCTCTGAAAGCGCGAACGGCTTGGCCATGTAATCGTCGGCGCCCAGGTCCAGCCCCTTGACGCGCTGCTCGACGCTATCGGCTGCCGTGAGTATGAGCACTGGCAGGTGCGAGTTGCGGGCGCGCAGGCGGCGCAGCACTTCGATGCCCGAGAGGCGGGGCAGGCCGAGGTCCAGGATCAGCAGGTCGAACGGCTGCGCAGCGAGGGCGGAGTCCGCCTCCACGCCGTCGTGCACGGCATCGACCGCGTAGCCTCCCTGCCTCAGCGAGCGGGACAGGCCGTCGGCAAGGATGTTGTCGTCTTCGGCGATGAGGATGCGCATGGGAGGATTGTAGCGTCGGGCTTTGGCGTCGCGGCCCTCCCCATTTTCTCTCAGCCGGTGGGCGGAGTCACTAGCGCTATTCCACCTGGTACATGCCGGTGCGTCGCGTGGCGTCGACCCAGTACGCCATTTCCTTGTCGAGAAAACGGCCGAACTCGGCGGGCGTCATCGGCTTGACCGGCTCCAAGCCCAGCTGCGGCAGCTTGGCGGCGATCTCCGGAGACCGCAGCACGCTTTCGACGTCGGCGGCGATCTTGTCGATGATGTCGGTGGGCGTGGCCTTGGGAGCCAGCATGCCGTACCAGGCACGCCCGGGCAGCCCTTTCAGGCCTGCGGCGCTGGCGAGCGGTACTTCGGGCATGATGGTGGACGGTTCGTCGTTGCTCGTGATCGCGATGGCGCGGACTCTGCCGGCCTTGACCTGCGGCAGGGCGCTCGGCAAGGCGTCGATCATGAGCTTGATCGAGCCGCCGATCAGGTCGGTGAGCGCCGGTGCGCTGCCCTTGTAGGGGGCGTGAACGACGTCCACGCCGGCAAGCTGCTTGAAGATCTCCATGCTCAGGTGGCTGGTTGAGCCCGTGCCTGGCGAGCCGTAGCTGTATTCGCCCGGATGCGCTTTGAGATGGGTGATGACTTCCGGCAGCGTCGTGGCGGGGAATTGGGCGTTCACCACCATGAGCATGTCGGTGGCGGCGAGCAGCGTCACCGGCCGGAAATCCCGCCCGACGTCATAGGGCAGTTGCTTGTACAGGCTGGGATTGATGACGACGGGCGAATTGGACGTCACCAACAGCGTGTGGCCGTCGCCCGTGGCGCGCGCGACCTCCTGGAGGGCGATCGCGCCGTTGGCACCGGCCCGGTTCTCCACCACGACCGGCTGCCCCCATTTCTGCCCGAGTTTGTCGCCGATCGCGCGGGCGAGGACGTCAGAGCCCTGGCCGGGCGGAAACGGAACGATGACGCGTACCCGCTTGTCCGGAAACGCCCGGTCTGCGCCTTCGGCGGGAAGCCCGGCCAGGAACGCGAAGAGCCCAAGCGGCAGCAGCAGCTTCTTCATGATGATCTCCTCCTCGATGGTGCCCGAAAGGCTTTTCTTGTGGCGCTATTTTGTTATATTGTTATAACAAAGTAAAGAACCGCCTCTCATTCGGTGAGCATCCATGTCCGTGCTTCGAGGTTTCCGCATTCTTGCCGTGGAGCAGTATGGCGCGGCGCCGTTCGGCACCCAATTGCTGGCTTCGCTGGGGGCCGAGGTCATCAAGATCGAGCAGCCGGGCCAGGGAGACGTATCGCGGCAAGTCGGCCCGCATTTTTTGCCCGGCCTGCCGGCGAGCGCCCAAAGCCTGTTCTTCCAAAGCCTCAACCTGGGCAAAAAGAGCCTGACATTGAATCTTTCGCATCCAGAGGGGCGCGCGCTGTTCCGCCGGCTTGCCGCCACGTCGCACGGCGTGGTCAATAACCTGCGCGGCGACGTCCCTGCCAAGCTGGGACTGACCTACGACCAGCTCAAGGATGCCAATCCCGCCCTGGTCTGTACACACATCTCGGCCTACGGCCGGGAAGGGGCGCGCGCGACGTGGCCCGGCTACGACTATCTCGTGCAGGCGGAGGCCGGATATTTCGCGCTGACGGGGGAACCCGGCACGCCCCCGGCCCGCATGGGACTTTCGCTGGTCGACTACATGACGGGCGTGGTCATGGCCCTGGGGCTGGTGAGCGGCCTCCTGGACGCGGCGCGCACGGGACGGGGCGGCGACATCGACACCAGCCTGTATGACGTCGCGCTGCACAACCTGAACTATGTGGCGGCGTGGTACCTGAACATGGGCGTCGACACCGCGCGGCAAGCCCGCTCGGCCCACCCTTCGCTGACACCGTGCCAGCTTTACCCGACCCGCGACGGTTGGATTTATCTCATGTGCAACAAAGAGAAATTCTGGCGCGCGCTCTGCGCATGCATCGGGCGCAGGGAATGGGCGGACGATCCGCGTTTCGCCAACTTTGCCCGGCGCGCCGAGCACCGGGAGGTGCTGACGGCAATGCTGGACGAAGTGCTGAGGACGCGCACGACGGCGGATTGGATGGAAATTTTCGGTGGCGCGGTTCCTGCGGCGCCTGTGTTGTCGGTGGCTCAGGCCCTCGAGGCGCCGCTCGCGCGGGCGGGCGGCTGCATCCGAGACGTCGTGCTGGATGATGGCGGCCGGATGCGCGTGCTGGCCAGCCCGATCAAGACCTCGCGCGAAGCGGTCCCGCTCGCCGCGGCGCCGTCGATGGGAGCGGACACCGAGTCGTTGCTCCGCTCGATCGGCGTAGGGGAAGAGGAGCAAGGTAGACTTAGATCCCTCGGCGTACTCTGACGTGTCTCCCCATGTTCCAGCGCAGTGCGGGTTCGCAGTACAAGCTGCTGGCCCAGACCTTGATCAAGCGGATCCGCGATGGCGAGTATCCGGCCGGCAGCTTGCTGCCTACCGAAAACGAGCTCGGCAAACAGTTCAACGTGAGCCGCATCACGGTCCGGGGGGCGCTGCGCGAGCTGGAGGTACAGGGCCTGGTCAGCCGCCGGCCGGGCATAGGCACCAGGGTAGAGTCTACCCAGCCCACGGGCAGCTTCGTCCACGTCGGCAGTACGGTGGACGACATCTTGCGCTTTACCCGGGGTTTTCGCTTCCAGACCGTGGAGATCCGCGAAGTAGACGGAAGCGCGCCGTCGGCGCAAGCATTGAGGTTGCCGGCGGAGCAGCGCTTCATCCGGGTGACCGGCCTCAGGCAGAGCGATGGCGCGCCGCCCGTGGTGTACAGCGAGCACCATGTTCCCTCGCTGTATGCGGATGCGGTCGGGCAGCTCGAGGGGCATCGCGCGTCGATCGCGGAACTGCTGGCCGAAAGACGGGGCGACCTGGTCTGCGAGATCCGGCAGGAAATCGATGCCGTCCGGCTTACCAAGGCGCAGGCCAGGCTGCTCGAAACCCATCCTGGCACGCCCACGTTGCGTACCCGCACTTGGTATTACGGCGCGAAGAAAGACTTGATCGTGGCCTCGATCAGCCTCTTCCCGGAAGGCCGCCATCTGTTTACGACCACCATGCGGCGCGAAGCGACCGGCTGACGCGGTCGCGCCGGCCGCATCCGTACGGAGAGCCAGCGTGACCCACACCGTCGTTCCTTCGACCTTTCTCTTCTGTCCGGGCAATCGGCCCGATCGGTTCGACAAGGCGCTGCGCAGCGGCGCACCCGGCATCATCCTTGATCTCGAGGATGCCGTGCCTGCCGAGGAGAGGGAGGCTGCGCGCCATGCGGTCCTGGATTGGCTGGCAGGGCTTTCCATGCGGCGGCCGGGGACGCCGGCGATAGGCCTGCGGATATCGCCGCCGCAGTCCGAATCCGGCTTCGAAGATCTTTACGCGCTGCGGGTGGCAGGCATGCTGCCGGCGCTCGATTGGATCGTCGTGCCCAAGGCCGAGGAGGCGGCGCAGGTGAGGTCCGCTCATGCGCACCTCGCACGCCGCAATCCCGATGTGCGCGTGATGGCGCTGGTCGAATCCGTGCGGGGGGTGCGATGCGCCGAAGAGATCGCAATGGCCGGGCCTTTCGTGGCGGCCCTCGCGTTCGGGGCGGCCGACTTTTGCGCCGAGACAGGGATAGACGGCAGTTGGGAGGCGTTGGCCTACGTACGGGGGCGCCTGATTTTCGAAGCCGCGGCCGCGGGCGTGCCGGTGCTGGACGTGCCGCACCTGCTCATCGATGACGATGCCGGCCTGCGCCTCGACTGCAAGCGCGCAAGGGCGATGGGCTTCCACGGCAAGCTGGCGATCCATCCACGCCAGTGCCCCATCATCATGGAAGCTTTCCTTCCCAACCCCCAGCAGGTGGAGTGGGCACGCCGCGTCGTTGCGGGATACGAGGCTGCGAGAGGGAGGGCCTGCGTCGTGGATGCCGTCATGGTGGACGAACCGGTGTACCGGCGCGCTTGCCGCATCTTGCAGCGGGCCGCCGCCTGACGGAGTTCCTTGGGGGAGATTGCCATGCATACCGCCTACTATCGATTGGGAGACGGCATCTACGCCGAACGTTTTGGCCTCGGGTTCGAGCACCTGGCTCCCGGGCAGCGCTATATCCACCGCCCCGGGATGACCTTTTCGCAGCAGGACAACGTGGAGGAGGCGCTGGACTCGGTCAATTCGGCGATGGTGCATTACGATGAGCACTATGCGGCGCAGACCGAATGGCGCCGGCCGCTGATGGTCAGCACGCTGACCCTGCAGCGGCTGATCGGCATGACGGCGAAAACCTTCGGCCGGAGGCGGCGCATTGCGTCGATGTCCAGCATTGCGCTGACGCGTCCCGTGTTCGGCGGCGACACGCTCTACGCCGAAACCGAGGTACTCGCCGCCGAGCCCGTCGATGCGGAGTCGGGGCGGGCCAGCCTGTTGACGCGCGGCTTCAACCAGCGGGGCGAACAGGTGGCGGAGCTGCGCTATGTCGTCGAGCTGTGGCGCAGCACAACAGGCCCGGACAGGGTACCGGATGCGCGGCCGGCGACGGAGGAGCGTTTCCTGTCGCACGTGCAGCGCGACGACGGAGCCTGGGTCGAGCAGACGGGGCTGTTTTTCGAAGACCTGAGGCGCGGGGAAACCATCATCCATGCTCCCCGCAAGACCTTGCTGGCCGAGGAAGCCACGCTGCATGCCTTGCGGTCGATGGAGTGGCAGCCCCAGAGCCACGATTACGCGTTCGCGCACGCGATCGGCTTGCCTGCGCCCGTCGTTCCCCAGACGTGGGGAGTCGCCGTGGCGGTGGCGCTTTCCACCCGCACCTTTGGCCGCGTGTCCGTGAACCTGGGCTGGACCGACGTGGAGTTCGGCGTCGACCTCATGCCGGGCGACACCCTCGAGGCGCGGTCCACGGTGGAAGGGGCGCGGCCTTCCGGCTCGCGTCCCGACCGAGGCGTGGTGACGGTGCTGACCGAGGCGAGGAACCAGCGCGGCGAAATGGTCAATCGCTTCCGCCGCGCCTTGATGGTTTACCGGCGCGCGGCTGCCGTGTACTCGCAGGCGGGTTATTGAGGGGCGCGGGACATCCGGAACCGTTGTTAATTGGCCTTGGGCCTTGCGATGTCATACTGTTTTTTTATACAGTATCTGGCAGTGCCATAATTCGCCCATCAACCCAAGGATCCCAGAATGGACGACACCAAAGCTTCCAAGGCGGCTGCCGCAGCCCAGAACGAAAAAACCAAGGCGCTGGCCGCCGCCCTTTCCCAGATCGAAAAGCAGTTCGGCAAGGGCTCGGTCATGCGCTATGGCGACAACGAGGTCGAGCACGATATCCAGGTCGTCTCCACGGGGTCGCTCGGGCTCGACATCGCGCTGGGCGTGGGCGGCTTGCCCCGCGGCCGCGTCATCGAGATCTATGGTCCGGAATCGTCCGGGAAAACCACGCTCACCCTGCAGGTCATCGCCGAGATGCAGAAACTGGGCGGGGCCTGCGCCTTCATCGACGCCGAGCATGCCCTCGACGTCCAATACGCCGCCAAGCTGGGCGTGAACCTCACCGATCTGCTCATTTCGCAGCCAGACACCGGCGAGCAGGCCCTCGAGATCACCGACGCCCTGGTGCGTTCCGGCGCGGTAGACCTCATCGTCATCGACTCGGTGGCGGCGCTGGTGCCGAAGGCGGAAATCGAAGGCGAGATGGGCGATTCCCTGCCCGGCCTGCAGGCGCGCCTGATGAGCCAGGCGCTGCGCAAGCTCACTGCCTCCATCAAGCGCACCAACTGCATGGTGATCTTCATCAACCAGATCCGCATGAAGATCGGCGTCATGTTCGGCAACCCCGAAACCACCACGGGCGGCAATGCGCTGAAGTTCTACGCCTCGGTCCGGCTCGACATCCGGCGCACCGGCTCCATCAAGAAGGGCGACGAGGTCATCGGCAACGAAACCCGGGTCAAGGTCGTCAAGAACAAGGTGGCGCCACCGTTCAAGAGCGCGGATTTCGACATCATGTACGGCGAAGGCATCTCGCGCGAAGGCGAGATCCTAGACCTCGGGGTGCAAGCCGGCATCGTCGAGAAGTCCGGCTCGTGGTTCAGCTATAACGGCGAGCGGATCGGCCAGGGCAAGGACAACGCCCGCGAATTCCTGAAGGAACATGCGGAAATGGCGCTCGAGATCGAAAACCGCGTCCGCGAGCGCCTGGGCGTTGCGGCGCGCGTCGCCGGTAACGTTGCCGAAGAGCTTGGAGACGAATGACGGCCGCAAGCCTGCTTCCGGGCTTTCGTTGAAGGCCCGGGCGGTAGGCTATTTGTCCCGGCGCGAGCATAGCCGCGTGGAACTCGAGCGCAAGCTCGCCCGCTTCGGCGAGGAAAGCGAGGTCCGCGCGGTACTCGACAGCCTGGAGAAGGAAGGTTGGCTGTCCACGGAGCGCTACGCGCAAAGCGTAGTGCACAGGCTTGCCGCCAAGCAGGGTACCTTGCGCATCGTGCGCGAGCTGCGCCAGCATGGTGTCAGCGATGCGCAGATTTCCGAATTGCGCAACGAACTTCAATCCACCGAGCTTGCCCGCGCCCGCGAGGTGTGGCGCAAGCGCTTCGGCCAGTTGCCCACCGATGCGGGGCAGCGGGCGAAGCAGGTACGCTTCCTGATGTCCCGCGGCTTCGGATTAGCCACTATCCGGCAGGTGCTGCGCGGCGTAGACTTGGACGATCTCGTCGAGGACTGACCGCGCCTCGCGCAGGAATCATGCGCAGCGCCATCGGCGCCTCGTCCCGTTTCCACGCCGTCGCGAGACACTCATGCGAGCTTTGTCCGTCATCCTGGCCTTGGGCGTTCTCCTATCAGCCTGCGCGCCTTCCCATCCTAAGCCCGGCGACGTGATCGCCGTAGAGGGACGCGTCACGCTCAAGGGAAACGAGCCGTTTGCGGTCGCCGTATTGGAAACCGAACAGGGACACTGGGACCTGCTCGGTTTGACCCGGTCGCAGATCTTGGAAGTGCAATCGCGCACGGTGGCCGTAATCGGTACGGTCGTGCGCGCTCCGGGCGACGGGAGCCCCGCGCAATTGCAGGTGAACACCATACGTTGAGCCGTGCCATCGTCGGCTGGCCTGCTGGTAGACATGGTATGTTGCGGCCAAACATCTTTTGGCGGGGGCATGATGAATCGCTACACCATGGTTGTGTCCCGGCTGCTGGCCGGGCTTGCGTTGGCAGTACTGGCGTCGTGCGGCGGCGGGGGGGATGGCGGAAGTGGCGGCTCGATCCCGGGGGCGCTATCCGTTGCGTGCAGCGGCGCACAATGCGGAGCTGCCGATGCCCAGACGTATCGCGGCAGCGGAGTGGGTGTCTGGCGTTACGACAATAGTGCGTCCGGTGCCACCGCTTCGGTGCCTATCGCGTTGGGCGGCGTAAGCGGCCGTACAGTCACGCTGGTCTTTACCAATGTGTCGGACAACGACGTCACCATGCCTGCGATCAGTGCGTCGGTGGTGGAGCCCCCCTCGTCGGCTACCCAGCAGAAGCCGGGCGATGTCATGCGCATGCCTGGCGTCAACGTGATTCCCCCGCACATTCGCGATTACCAACCACCCATCGAGCGGGCCAGCCAGGCCCCGAGGCAGGATAGGGTCGTGGCGGCCGTCAGCGCCGCAGCGGAAGGCGACACGCGAGAATGGCTGGATGCCGACGGCAGGTCTTTCCTGGCCACGCTTGCGCGGCGGTGGGCGGCCACGGACGGCCGCATGCTCAACATTTGGGTCCAGGACGGCGAGCGGGGCGATGCGAAGATCAGCGATGCCCTGCTCGACTCGATGCAGGCCAAGTTCTCCTCGAACCAGAACTCCATCTATCCCATCGTGACCGATCTCGTCGGGGCCCCCTGGGGGGAGACCGTGGGCGGTGGCTTCATCGGCCCGGACCAGGATCTGCACATCGTGCTGGCCAACCTGACGCCGGATCGTGCTCCTTGGGGCCTGGTGGGCTATTTTTTCAGCGCCAACGCCTTCCTCAAGACTTACGAGCCGCTCAGCAACGAAGCCGTCGCGCTATTCCTGGATACCGAAACCCTGTACCTCGGGGGCGCGCTTGGCAGGAACACGGGCTACACCACCTTGGCCCATGAAATGACGCACATGGTCAACTTCTACCAGCGCGCGGCGCGCATCGGCGCACGCCCGGACTATCGTTTCGCCGTGTGGCTGGAAGAAACCTCGGCGCTCATGATGGAAGACCTGCTCGCGGAGCGGGTGATCCCCGGCTTCAATCCCCTGCGCGACAGCGATTTCGCGAACTGGCTACGCCAAAGCCAGAATTGCGACTACATCCGGGCATGGGAGCCGAGCCCGGGCGCGAGTTGCTTCTCCTACCCCATCGCCGCCAATTTCGGAGGATATTTGCTACGGCATTACGGCATCGGGTTTTATCGCGACCTGGTCCGCAGCACCTCTTCGACCGATTCTTTCACGTTGCTGGACCAAGCGATCAAGCGAGCGGGCGGAGCAGGGGTGCGCGCGGCCTTGCGCGATTGGGGGGCAGCGCTCGCCCTGTTGCCGGCCACGTCGCCGAGCGGCTTCGGTTACCCGCGCCGCGAGGAGGATGGGTACGTGCTACCTGCCGTCAATGGTCCTGACTATGCATCGTCGCGCAACCTGCCGGCGCGTGCGCCATCCGTCCTCAAGGCCTCGGGGCATTTCCCCGTCGTGCGGCGGCCTTCGGGCGCGACCTATTCCGAAACGGTTGCGGTGCCGCCTCGATCGGCCCTGACGGTGGTCGTGCAGTAAGTCGCGTGCCCCGGTCAGGGCCGACCCCAGGCCGGGCGTAGGGGGCTAGGAGGCTGCCCATTCAACGCCCGGCCCGCGGTGCCCGTATCCCGGCCAGCGTCTTGAACGTCACCTCGCGCGCAATGTCCAGGAAATTCTGGATGTAAGGCGTCTCCTGGTCTTCCACCCGCACGCCGGCATAAAGCGTGCGCCATATGCCATCCGGGCCCAGCCGGCAAGCTTGTAGCAGCCCTTGGTCCAGATACTCCGTCAAGGCCCAGTTCGGCAGGGCGGCGACCCCGCGCCCGCTCGCAACGAGCTGGACGATCATGGGCGTGAGCTCCGTCGTCCGCACTTCAGCGGGTTCCATGTCGGCCGGGTCGAGGAAGGCGGTGAAGACGTCGAGCCGGTCTCGCTCCACCGGGTAGGTAATCAGCGTTTGGTCCTGGAGGTGCGCCGGTTCAATGTATTTGTACATCGCCAGGGGGCTGTGGCGCGCGACGGCCAGCACCAGTTCGTAGCGGAACAGCGGGAAGTAATGCACCGCCTCGAGCTTGACCGGGTCCGACGTGATGACGAGGTCCAGGTCGCCCCGGACCAGCGCAGGCAGGGGGGCGAAGGAGAAGGCCGCGGACAGGTCTAGCACGACTTCCGGCCATTGTTCGCGGAAGACGTCCAGCGCCGGCATCAGCCACTGGAAGCAGGAGTGGCACTCAATGGCAAGGTGCAGGCGCCCGGTGCGGCCGGCGGCGAGCTTTCTGAGTTCCCGCTCGGCCGCGCGCATCCTTGGCAGGACGTCGTCGGCCAGCGCCAAGACGCGCAAGCCGGCGGTAGTGAAGCGTAGCGGCCGGGTGCGGCGGTTGAGCAGTTGCGTGCCCAGCCGCTCTTCCAGTTCGCGCAGCTGGTGAGAGAGTGCGGACTGGGTGACGTGCAGGCGTTCAGAGGCCTCGACGAGGCTGCCGCCGTCGCGTATCGCGACGAGGGTTTCCAGGTGACGGATCTCGAGCATGGCGGCAAACTTGAACTAAATTCATATTATATATGTAGAACTTGATTTTGATTCACGGCATGGCGCCCGCAGAATGTCTGCCTCTTCTTTTTCGGCATAGGGGATCGAGACATCATGGCGACCTTGCACAATCTCGGCTTTCCGCGCATAGGCGCGCGACGCGAGCTCAAGCGCGCGCTGGAAAGCTATTGGGCCGGCCTTATTTCGGCCGACGAGCTCGAGCGCGTGGGCCGCGAGCTGCGTGCCCGCCATTGGGCAGTCCAGGCGCAGGCTGGCATGGATTGGGTGCCCGTGGGCGATTTCGCGTGGTACGACCACGTGCTGGAATGGTCGGCGACCTTGGGGGCGGTGCCTGCGCGCTTTGGCCAGCCAGGGGACGAGCCCGTGGCGCTGGACACCGTGTTTCGCATGGCCCGCGGCCGCGCCCCGGCCGGGGCGCCGGCGGCGGCCTGCGAGATGACCAAGTGGTTCGACACGAATTACCACTACCTTGTGCCGGAACTGCACCCTGGCCAGCGGTTTCGGGTGGCGCGCACGGCGTTGTTCGACCAAGTGCGCGAAGCCCACGCGCTCGGCCATGCCGTCAAGCCAGTCATCCCGGGGCCGTTGACCTGGCTATGGCTGGGCAAGGGAGAGGCCTACGCCGGGGCAGGCGATGCCGCGAAGCTGGCGCTGCTACCCGCGCTGTTGCCTGTCTATGAAGAGGTGCTCGGACGCCTGGCGGCCGAGGGCGTGCAATGGGTGCAAATCGACGAACCCATACTCGTGCTGGACCTTCCTGCGAGCTGGCGCAACGCGTTCGCGGGAGTGTACGGGCGCCTGGCGCGCATGTCGGCGCCCATCCTCCTTGCGACCTACTTCGGAGGGCTGGGGGACAATCTGCCTGCCGCCCTGGATTTGCCCGTGGCCGGGCTGCACGTTGATCTCGTGCGGGCACCCGAGCAGCTGGAGGCGGTCGCGGCCGGCTTGCGGCCCGGCCAGGTGCTGTCGGCCGGAGTCATAGACGGCCGCAACGTCTGGCGGGCGGACCTGGATGCATGGCTCGCACGCCTGTCGCCGGTCGCGACATCCCTGGGCGAACGCTTGTGGTTGGCGCCTTCCTGCTCCCTGCTACACGTGCCGGTGGACCTCGACGAGGAGGACGCGCTCGACGACGAGCTAAAAGGCTGGCTCAGCTTTGCCCACCAGAAACTCGACGAGTTGGCGCTGCTGCGCAAGGCCTTGGGCCCGGGGGGCGCCGCCGAATCGCCGGTCGCCGAAGCGCTGGCGAGGCAGCGCCGCGCCCTTGAGGCGCGCGCCCGTTCGCGCCGCATTCACGACCCGCGAGTTTGGGAGGCCGTGGCGGCGTCCCGCGAGCTGAGCCTCCGGCGCCCACCTTTCGGAGAGAGGATTGCGTTGCAGCGGGCGCGGCTGCGCTTGCCCAGCTTTCCCACCACCACGATCGGCTCTTTTCCCCAGACGCCGGAGATCCGGGGCCTGCGGCGCGCTTGGCGCGACGGTTCGCTCAGCGACGCCGCGTACGAGAAGGCGCTGCGGCAGGCCATCGCGGACTGCATCGCCTTCCAGGAGCGCATCGGGCTGGACGTCCTGGTGCATGGCGAGTTCGAGCGCAATGACATGGTGGAGTACTTCGGCGAACTGATGGCCGGCTTCGCCTTTACCCGGAACGGATGGGTACAGAGCTATGGGTCGCGCTGCGTGAAGCCCCCTATTCTCTACGGAGACGTCTCGCGCCCGGCGCCGATGACCGTCGGCTGGACCACGTATGCGCAGTCGCTCACCGACAAGCCGGTCAAGGCGATGCTCACGGGACCCGTCACCCTGTTGCAGTGGTCTTTCGTGCGCGACGACCAGCCGCGCAGCGAGACTTGCCGCCAGCTGGCGCTGGCGCTGCGCGAAGAGGTGCTGGATCTGGAGGCAGCCGGCATTCGGATCATCCAGATCGACGAACCCGCATTCCGCGAAGGGCTACCCCTGCGTCGTTCGCAATGGCCAGGGTACCTGCGGTGGGCGGTAGACTGCTTCCGGCTCGCCGCCGCGGGCGTCCGGGACGATACGCAGATTCACACGCACATGTGTTATTCGGAGTTCAATGACATCATCGAAGCCATTGCCGAGATGGATGCGGATGTGATCACGATCGAAACCTCGCGCTCGAACATGGAGCTGCTTGCGGCCTTCGAGGATTACCGCTATCCCAACGACATCGGCCCTGGGGTCTATGACATCCATTCCCCGAACGTGCCGGACGTCGAATGGATGGTCGGGCTCATGCGCAAGGCCCGGGCGCGGTTGCCCCCGGAGCGTCTGTGGGTGAATCCGGACTGCGGCTTGAAGACGCGGGGCTGGCCCGAGACCGAGGCTGCGCTCAGCAAAATGGTGGAGGCGGCACATCGGCTGCGCGGCGAGGCGGCGTAAGGCCGCTGCCGGCAGCGCAAAAACGCGATACAACCTGGACCGCAGGTTCCGGGCAACCCCGGGAGCGGCCGGCATGGCCGCCTGGGTTATACTCTCCGGGTTTTATCGCCTGCCCATTGCTTCCACGCTGCGCCCGTTTGCCAGCGCCTGATGCAATCGGGCGTCCTTTAGCGCATGTCCGTAACCGCAGACCGCCTCGCTATGCGAACGCCCACGGCCTCGCTCGTCCCGAGCGCGGGTGCGTGGGCATTTGTCCATCCGGCCGTGGCCACGAAGGCGCTATCTCCATCCGTAGCCAGGCGCATGACTCCTCATGGCGCTGGTCATCTTCAACCGAACATTCAACGTCTCCCCGACAGCGAAGGCTCCGCATGAAAATCCACGAGTATCAGGGCAAAGAGCTTCTGAAGAAATTTGGCGTCACCGTTCCGCGCGGCATCCCCGCGTTTTCGGTAGACGAGGCCGTCAAGGCCGCTGAACAACTGGGCGGTCCGGTTTGGGTCGTAAAAGCCCAGATCCACGCGGGCGGCCGCGGCAAGGGCGGTGGCGTCAAGCTTGCGCGATCCATCGAGGAAGTGCGTACGCTGGCCAGCCAGATCCTGGGCATGCAGTTGGTCACGCACCAAACCGGCCCCGAGGGCCAGAAAGTGCGCCGCCTGCTGATCGAGGAAGGCGCCGACATCAAGAAGGAGCTGTACGTCGGCATCGTCACCGACCGCAGCTCGCAGCGCGTTTGCGTGATGGCTTCCAGCGAAGGCGGCATGGAGATCGAAGAGGTCGCCCACGCCACCCCCGAGAAAATCCTCAAGGTGTTCGTCGACCCGGCAACCGGCTTGACCACCGAGGAAGCTTCGCAGCTGGCCCGTGGCATCGGCGTTCCCGAGGCTTCGGTTGCCGACGCGGCCGAGCAGATCCAGAAGCTGTACACCTGCTACGTCGAAACCGACGCCGACCTGGCGGAAATCAACCCCCTGATCGTCACCGGCGCGGGCAAGATCGTCGCGTTGGACGCCAAGTTCAACTTCGACTCGAACGCCCTGTTCCGCCATCCCGAAATCGTGGCATACCGCGACACGGATGAGGAAGATCCGGCCGAGATCGAGGCCAGCAAGTTCGGCCTGGCATACATCCAGCTCGACGGTAACATCGGCTGCCTCGTCAACGGCGCCGGCCTGGCCATGGCCACCATGGACACCATCAAGCTGTTCGGCGGCGAGCCGGCCAACTTCCTCGACGTCGGTGGTGGCGCCACGGCCGAGAAGGTGACCGAGGCCTTCAAGATCATGTTGAAGAACCCCGGCCTGAAAGCCATCCTGGTCAACATCTTTGGCGGCATCATGCGCTGCGACGTCATCGCCGAAGGCGTGATCGCCGCGTGCAAGGCCGTCAGCCTGAGCGTACCGCTGGTGGTGCGCATGAAGGGCACCAACGAAGAGCTCGGCAAGAAAATGCTCGCCGACTCCGGCCTGCCCATCATCAGCGCCGACACGATGGCCGAAGCCGCCACCGCCGTCGTGGCCGCTGCCAAGAAGTAATCGTTGCGCTCAGCAAAGGATATTAAGGACTCGAAATGTCGATTCTGATCAACAAAGATACCAAGGTCATCACGCAGGGGATCACCGGCAAGACCGGTCAATTCCACACCCGCATGTGCCGCGAGTACGCCAACGGCAAGAACTGCTTCGTGGCCGGCGTGAATCCCAAGAAGGCCGGCGAAGACTTCGAAGGCGTGCCCATCTACGCCAGCGTGGCCGAGGCCAAGGCTGCCACCGGCGCCACCGTGTCGGTCATCTACGTGCCGCCCGCGGGCGCTGCCGCCGCGATCTGGGAAGCCGTCGAGGCCGACCTGGACCTCGTGATCTGCATCACGGAAGGCATCCCCGTGCGCGACATGCTGGAAGTGCGCAATCGCATGCGTGCTCAGAACAAGCGCACGCTGCTGCTCGGACCCAACTGCCCGGGCCTCATCACGCCCGACGAAATCAAGATCGGGATCATGCCCGGCCATATCCACCGCAAGGGCCGCATCGGCATCGTCAGCCGTTCGGGCACCCTCACGTACGAAGCCGTGGCGCAGGTCACCGAGCTGGGCTTGGGCCAGTCGAGCGCGGTGGGCATCGGCGGCGACCCGATCAACGGCCTCAAGCACATCGACGTGCTGAAGATGTTCAATGACGATCCCGACACCGACGCCGTCATCATGATCGGCGAAATCGGCGGTCCGGACGAGGTCAACGCCGCCCAGTGGGCCAAGGACAACATGAAGAAGCCCATCGTCGGCTTCATCGCGGGCGTCACCGCACCTCCCGGAAAGCGCATGGGTCATGCCGGCGCGCTGATCTCTGGCGGCGCCGACACGGCGCAGGCCAAGCTCGAGATCATGGAAGCCTGCGGCATCAAGACCACCAAGAACCCGTCCGAGATGGGTAAGCTGCTCAAGTCCGTGCTGTAAGCGACCGCACGTGACGGGCGCGGCGGGCCTCGCCGCGCCCGTTGCCGTTTGAAGGAGGTTGGCGTGAAATCCGGCTCGATGGCCTTCATCCCGGTCCTCGTTCAAATGTTGTTGATGTTGGTTTTTGGCATCAGTGTTCCGCCTGTGATGGTTGGCGGTGGCCGTTGGTCCAGATGGATCGAGTGCCGCTTGCCATGGGCGTCGTGGCGGTGCCGATGCCTCGGTGCAGCCTAGGCAATCACCCGGCTTGACGGCTGTGTCACAACTTAGTCATCGTATGCCCCGCCCAGCGAAGAGCGTAGGGCGCATTCCCGGGGTGGGGGGCGTTTCCCGAACGCATGGGGGAGGGCTTTCCGGACGTGCATGGGATACAAAGAAATTGGAAGGGCCGGTTTTCGATGAAATGCGGCTCGTCCGGATCTATCTAAGGGAGCTTATACGTGCTTGAATTTTTCCAGACGCTCAGCTGGGCGGCGGTACTCCAAATCATTCTGATCGATGTTCTGCTTGGCGGAGACAACGCGGTCGTCATCGCAATGGCATGCCGCAACCTGCCTCCCAAGCGTCGCTTGCAGGGTATCTTGTGGGGAACGGCGGGGGCGATCGCATTACGGGTCGTGCTCATCGCATTTGCAGTCACGATGCTGCAGATCCCGTTCCTGAAAGTGGTGGGCGGTTTGCTGTTGTTCTGGATCGGCATCAAGCTGCTGGTGCCCGAGGATGAGTCGCACGACAACATCGACGGTGGCGCCACGCTGCTGAGCGCGGTCAAGACCATCATCGTGGCCGACTTCGTCATGAGCCTGGACAACGTGATCGCCATCGCCGGCGCCGCCCAGCGTGCGGACGAGGCACACCAGCTTGGCCTGGTCATCTTCGGCCTGCTGGTGAGCGTGCCCATCATCATCTGGGGCAGCACGCTGGTCCTGAAGCTGATCGACCGCTTCCCCATCGTGGTCACGTTCGGCGGGGCGCTCCTGGGGTGGATCGCCGGCGGCATGTTGGTGACCGACGTCGCGGTGCAGAACAACCTCATCCAGCCATCGTCGCTCGCACAGTACAACACTCAGATCACCTACGCTGCCGAAATCGTGGGTGCGCTGATCGTCGTTGCCGTGGGCACGTGGCTGGCACGGCGCAAGAAGACCGAGGCTGTCGAGCAAGCCTGATCGCAGTCTGCGGCACCTGGCGTGCCGCTTCGCCGACGACGCCCTGCCTGGCAGGGCGTCGTCATTTGTAGGGTATGAATCCAAGTTGCATCGCCCACAGGCGGTGCCAGAGGTGGTTATGCACGGAAGAGAAAAGGGATTGACGCTGATGCAGTTGCTCGTGCTGATCGGCGTGGCGGGGGTCGCGATTGCGGTGGCGGTGCATTACCTGCGCTGATCCCTCCTGGGGCCAGCGCAGGCGATTCGCCGTCACCCGCTATTGCGCAGGCCGGCGGCAATTCCATTGATGGTCAGGTGAATGCCGTTCTGGGTCCTGCCTGCCGACTCGCTTTTGGCGTGTCCCCGCCTGGCGCGTTCGGCGCGATAGCGACGCAGCAGCTCGATCTGCACGTGATTGAGCGGATCGATGTAGGCGATGCGGTCGCGTATCGAGCGCGCGAGGGAGGGATTGTCCGCGAGGAGCTGGCGGCGGCCGGTGATGAGCTTGAGGGCGCTCATCGTCCGTTTCCATTCGTCGCTAATGGTGCTGAAAATCCGCTTGCGCAGCGCCGCGTTCGGCACCAGTTGCGCGTACCGGGAAGCGATGACCAAGTCCGTCTTGGCCAGCACCATTTCCATGTTCGAGAGCAGCGTGCGGAAGAATGGCCATTCGCTGGCCATGGCCTGCAAGTGCTGCACGCGCGCGCGGCGGGTTCCTTCTCCGTGGCGCAGATATTCCTCGATGGCCGAACCCATGCCGTACCATCCCGGGAGCAGCAGACGGCATTGTCCCCACGAGAATCCCCAGGGGATGGCACGCAGGTCTTCGATGCGGTTCGTGGCCTTGCGCGAGGCAGGGCGCGAGCCGATGTTGAGCTCTGCGATCTCGAAGATGGGCGTGGACGCAAAGAAGTAATCGGCGAATCCCGGCGTTTCGTACACCAGTGCGCGGTACGCCGCCATCGCGGTTTTCGACAGGCGATCCATGGTCGGACCATACGTGGCGAATAGCGCATCCTCGGCCGAGGCGCTTTCCGTGCTGTGGGCCAGGCTGGCCTCGAGCGTTGCGGCCGTCAGCAGCTCCAGGTGCCAGCGGCCGATGTCGGCGTCTTTGTATTTGCTCTGAATGACTTCGCCTTGCTCGGTGAGGCGTATTTGCCCCGCCACGGTGCCGGGCGGCTGCGCCAGGATCGCGTCGTAGCTGGAGCCGCCACCGCGGCCCACGGTGCCGCCGCGGCCGTGGAATAACCTGAGCCGTACCTTGCGCGCCGCGAACACTTCGACCAACGCACGCTCGGCCTGATAGAGCGACCAGTTCGAGGTGAGGTAGCCGCCGTCCTTGTTGCTGTCGGAATATCCCAGCATGACCTCCTGAACGCCGCGCTGGGCGCGCTTCACGCGGGCCCGGACTTCCGGCAGGTCCAGGAACTGCGCCATGATGCGGGGCCCCTCTGCGAGGTCGGGAATGGTCTCGAACAGGGGCACGACCATCAAGCCCTCGCCTTCCGCCGGGGGGCGATCCCGGTTGCCTCCGCTTCCGGGGGCGATGAGCCCGGTTTCTTGTTGCAGGAGGAGCACCTCCAGCAGGTCGCTCACGGATTCGGCATGGGAAACGATGGCGTGGAGCACCGCTTGTGTGCCGAAGCGCTCGCGAGCTTGCGCAGCGGCGCGGAAGATCTCCAGCTCGCGCGTCGTTTCTTCGCTGTACGAGATCCAGGGGGAAACCAGCGGGCGGGGCTGGGCGAGCTCTCGTCGTAGGAGCGCAATGCGCGCCGCTTCGTCCAGGGCCGCGTAGTCGGCTTCCACGCCCGCGCGTGCCAGGAGTTCGGCCACCGTGCGTTCGTGTACGTCGGAACTTTGGCGCAGATCGAGGGTGGCCAGGTGGAAACCGAACACTTCCACGGCTTGCCGTAGCCCAGCCAGGCGTAGCCGGGCGACGGGAGAAGCATGGTGTTCGTCGAGCGACTCCGCGAGAATGGCGAGGTCGGCAGCGAATTCGCTGGGGCGCGCGTAGGGCGGGGCCGGCTGGGCTTCCCGCCGGGCGAGCTCGCGACCGGTCAAGGCGCGCGCCGTGGCGGCCAGGCGAGCATAAACGCCGATCAAGGCGCGCCGGTAGGGTTCGTCGCGGCGATGCTCGGAAACGTCGCCTCCCTGTTCGGCCAGCGCCAGCAAGGCACCGGTGGCCGGGGTCAGCAGCGAGCTCATGGAGAGCTCGGCGCCCAGGGCGTGCGTTTCGTCGAGGTAATACTCGAAAACCGTTGCGCTTTGGCGCAGTAGCGCCAAGTTCAAGGTCTCTGCGCAGACGTTGGGGTTGCCGTCGCGGTCGCCTCCTATCCAGCTGCCCATGCGCAGGAAGGCCTTGAACGGATCGGGCAGGGGGCCGAACGGATCGCCCGGTTCTCGGCCCAAGAGGCGCGATAAATGCGCGTAGAGTTGAGGGATGACCGGCAGGAAGGTGCTGCGGTAGTACGACAGCGCGTTCTCGATCTCGTCGGCGACGGTGAGACGGGAGTTGCGCAGCATGCGCGTCTGCCACAAGGTCGCGATGCGGCCCAGCAACGCCAGCGTCTGCTCGAACGCTTCCTCCGTCGAATGCGGCAGGTCCCGGCCCTGCAGTAGGTGGGCGATTTCCTTGTGCACGTCCAACGTGCTCTTGCGCTGCACTTCCGTCGGGTGTGCGGTCAGCACCGGCGAGATTAGTGCGTCGTCCAGGAGTTGGCGCATCCGTGCCTGGCTGACCCCGGCCGCCCGCAGGCGTGTCACGGCGTCCTGCAGGCTGCCGCGCGCAGGTGCATCCTGCCGCAGGAGGCGGGCGCGCCGGCGGCGGTTCTGGTCGCGGTCTTCCGCGATATTGGCCAGGTGCAGGTAGTAGGTGAAGGCGCGCACCACGGAATTGGCTTCATCGGGCGTGAGCTGCTTGAGGCGCCTTTCCAGCGCACGGCCATCGCTGGCGTTGCCGTCGCGCCGGAACCGCACGGCCATGCGGCGTACGGTTTCTATGGTGTCGAATACGCCGGCGCCTTCGCTGGCGCGGATGACGTCGCCTAGGAGCCGGCCAAGTAGTCGAATGTCGTTGCGTAGAGGAAGATCGGGGTCGTGAGGCGAGGAAGTCATGTCGCGTCGAGCTTGTGTCGTCGTTGGCATGGGTGGCTGCATGGGCTGGGTGAGGCGCGACGGCAAGCATGCCACGAAAAGCGGCGCCGCATCGAATACTTCTATAATTTCCCGGGCATGGCCGCATGCGCAAACGCCCGTCCCCACCTAGCAGAGACTTCCCTTTGAATACCGATCGCTTGATCATCGCCACGCGCGAAAGCCAGTTGGCCCTGTGGCAGGCCCAGCACGTCCAGGAGAAGCTGCGCGCGCTGTATCCCCAATGCCGCGTCGAGCTGCTCGGGATGACGACGCGCGGCGATCGCATTCTCGACCGTACGCTGTCCAAGGTCGGCGGCAAGGGCTTGTTCGTCAAGGAGCTGGAAACGGCGCTGCTGGACGGGCGTGCCGACCTCGCCGTGCACTCGCTCAAGGACGTGCCGGTGGATCTGGCTTCCGAGTTTGCGCTCTGCGCCGTCATGGAGCGCGAAGATCCGCGCGATGCGCTGGTGTCGCCGCGCTATGGCAGCTTGGCCGAGATGCCTCCGGGTGCGGTGGTGGGCACGTCCAGCCTGCGACGCGAGGCGCAAGTGCGGGCGCGCTATCCGGAGCTCCAGGTCAAGCCCTTGCGCGGTAATCTGCAGACTCGCCTGGCGAAGCTGGATCGCGGCGAATACGACGCCATCGTCCTGGCGGCCGCGGGGCTGCGGCGCCTCGGGCTGGGCGATCGCATCCGCATGCTGCTGTCGCCGGACGACAGCCTGCCTGCCGCCGGACAGGGCGCGCTGGGCATAGAAATCCGCGCCGACCGGGAGGACCTGCGCGCCTTGCTGGCACCTCTCACCCACGCGCCGACCATGGCGCAGGCACTCGCCGAGCGCGCCGTGTCGCGACGGCTGGGGGGATCGTGCCAAGTGCCCCTCGCTGCGCACGCGGAAACGCAAGCAGACGTCCTGCGGCTGCGCGCGATGGTGGCCATGCCTGACGGCACCCGTTTGGTGCGCGCCGAACGGGTCGGTCCCGTTTCACAGGCGGAAGCCTTGGGCCTGGAAGTGGCCGACGATCTCTTGCGGGCCGGAGCGGCCGAACTGCTCGCTGCTTTAGGCTGATCCATGTTTTCGTTGCCCAGTGCGCCGACTGTCGTCCTGACGCGCCCCGAAGGCCAAAACGAAAGTTTGGCGAGGACGCTGGCGGCGCGCGGCTGGCTGGTGCTGGATGCGCCGGCGCTGCGCCTGACGCCGCGGGAAGGCCCAGCACCCGACCCAGCGGATTTCGGGCTCGTCGTATTCGTCAGCGGCAACGCGGTCCGCTTCTTCCTGGACAAATGGCTGGCATCGGCCGGCCCCGCTTGGTCTTGGCCGCGGCACGTCGCGGCAGCGGTGGTCGGCCCGTCCAGTGGCCGGGCCTTGCGTGCCCATCCTGCATTCGGCGCGGCGCCGCGGGTCATCCAGCCGGCCGACGATAGCCCGCAGTTCGATTCCGAGGCGCTGTGGCAAGTGCTGGCCGCCGACCCTTTGCCCGCCAGGGCGTTGATCGTGCGCGGTGGCCGCGAGGGCGGGCAGGGCAGCGGTCGCGAATGGCTGGCGGAGCGCTTGCGCGAGGCTGGCGTCGTGCTCACTGTCTATGCGGCCTATTGCCGGCAGCCGCACGTCTGGTCGCCGGAACTGCTCGCGGCGCTACGGGCGCTGGCCCGGCAGGGGCGGCCCGTGACCTGGCTGCTGACCAGTGCCGAAGGGGTGGATGCCGTGCGTGCGCAATTGAGCGAGCATGGCCTGCTCGACTGGTGGGCGGATTGTCGCCTGATAGCAACCCATCCGCGCATCGCCCGGCATCTAATAGCAGTGCTCGGCCAAGCCAGGCCGGAGCGCGGCGAACCGCCAATGTTACAAACTTGCGCGCCCAGGGATGAGGCCATCCTGGCCGCGATAGAATCGGTGTCATGACTGCATCCGAGAACGCTCCTCCCGCTTCCCAGGGTTCCGCGCCCCACGAATCCCGTCCGGCAGCCGAGCGCGCCAACCGCCTCCCGAAGGGGCGCTCCCACCGTTCCTTCCCTTGGCTCGGCACGGTGCTGGCTTTCGCACTGATCGTGATCGTGGTGCTCGCGGCCGCATTGTGGCGCCAGCAGCAGCTGGTCGATGCCATCGGCCGCGAATCTGCCCGCCGCTTCAACGAAATCGATTCCTTCGCCCGGGAGGCGCAAGCACGCGCGCGCCAAGCGCTGTCCGTGGCACAGGGGACGAACGACCGGCTTGCCGTGCTCGAGTCCAAGGTCTTGGAGTCCCAGAGCCAGCAGGCTGCGCTCGAGCAGCTCTACCAGGAACTGTCGCGTGGCGAAGATGAGTGGATCCTGATCGAAGTCGAGCAGGCGCTTTCCATCGCCGCACAGCAGCTCCAGCTGGCAGGCAATGTGCAGAATTCCATCGCCGCGCTGCAAGTGGCCGACGCCCGGCTGGCGCGCGCCGATCGTCCCCAGTTCGCGGCGGTGCGCCGGGCCATCGCGCAGGACCTGGAGCGCCTGCGCGGCCTGCCGTCCATCGACGTCGCAGGCTTGGTGGTCAAGCTCGACCAGCTGATCGCCTTGCTCGACCGCCTGCCGCTGCTCTCGACGGTGCAGCCTGCCGAACCAGATTCCGCCCAAGCTCGACCTGCCGAGCCTGCCGAGCCGCAGCCTGCCGTGGAAGATGAGCGTTGGTGGAAACCGGCTTTCGCCTGGTGGGCGTCGCTGCGCGACAGTTTCATGCACGACCTGCGCGACCTGATCCGCATCCGTCGCATCGACAAGCCCGAAGCGCTGCTGGTTTCGCCCGAGCAAGGCGCCATCGTGCGCGAGAATCTCAAGCTGCGCCTGCTCAACGCCCGGCTCGCCCTGCTGTCGCGGCAGGAGCAGGCGTGGCGTGCCGACCTGGATGCGGTCTCGCAGGCGCTGCAGGCTTATTTCGACCCTGCCGCTCCGGCGACGCGGAACGCGATGGCGCTGCTCAAGCAGATACGCGACACCGACATCACCATCGAACTCCCCACCCTCAACGATAGCCTTGCGGCGGTGCGGTCGGTGTTGCCGCGCAGCGGGGCGCAGGGCGCGCAGAGGTAGACATGCGCACCTGGTTCTGGACACTGCTGTTGCTGGTTGCCGCCGTGGGCGTCGCGGTGGGGCTGCGCTATCACTCGGGCAACGTCGCGCTGCTCTTGCCTCCTTACCGCGTGGAGCTGTCGGCCAGCTTGGCTGCGTTGATCCTGGTCGTCTTGTTTGTGGTGCTGTACGGCGCGTTGCGGGCCATAGCGTGGACATTGCAATTGCCCGTCCGGGTGCGCCGCTGGCGCGAGCGTCGCGCGCTTGCCCAGCAGCAGGAGCTGCTTGAGCGGGGCTGGATCAACCTGCTGGAAGGGCGCTACGCAAAGGCCGAGTCCGACATGAGCCGCGTGGCTGGCCAGACCGATGTTCCTTCCCGCAGGGTGCTGTCCAGCCTCTCTGCGGCCCGCGCGGCACACGCCATGCAAGAATTCGAACGGCGCGATGCGCTGATCGCGCAGGCGCGCGAGGCGGCCGGGAACGACGCATCCCTGACGCCGGCAGTGACCATCGTCGAGGCCGAGATGTTGCTCGACCAACAGCGGCCGGAAGAGGCATTGGCCTTGCTGTCGCAGCTCCATGAAAACGGGCCGCGCCATTTGCATACGCTCAGGCTGATGCTGCGTGCGCATCGCGACCTGGGGCATTGGGGTGAGGTGCTCAAGCTGGCGCGCAACTTGTCCAAGCGCAACGCGCTGCATCCCGTCGCAGGCAGCCGCATGATCGCCCAGGCGGCAGCCGAGCTGCTGCGTTCCGCCAATGACCCTGGCGCCCGGCGTGCCATCTGGAAAGACTTGAAAGACGATGAGCGCGTGCTGCCGGAGGTGGCCCTGGCGGGTGCCGCCGTGTTCGAGGCGGACGGCGACGAGCTGCGCACGCGCACAATTCTCGAAAATGCGCTCGACGCGCAATTGACGCCGGAGCTCTTGCGGGCTTATGCGCGCTGCAGCCCAGACCAGATCCAGCCGCGGCTGGAAAAAGCGGAGGGCTGGCTGCGCGAGTCTCCGAACGATCCCGACTTGTTGCAGGCGCTCGGCACGCTTTGCCTGTGCGGCCGCCTGTGGGGGCCGGCCCAACGTTATCTCGAGCGCAGCCTGGGCGAGCGTGACGACCCGCGCACTCACGCCTTGCTGGCGAGCCTGTACGATCGTACCGATCGCGCTGCGGAAGCCGTGCGTCATTGGCGGCTAGCGACCGAGGGCATGATAGGCGTGCCCGTGCTCAAGGCCGACGACGCGGTGCTGTTCGGGCCGACCTCGGCGAGCCCGCAATTCGAAAGCGAAGAGGCCGTCGCGCCCGATCGCGCCGCCGGACTGTGATCCGGCGTCCAACCCTCCATGCTGGCTGCTCGCGGCCGGTCCGATTTTTTTGTCCTACGTTTTAGTCTGTTATGAATCTCGATCGAGTCGGTCCCGGCAAGAAGGCGCCGGAAGAATTCAACGTCATCATTGAGATCCCGATGAACGCGGATCCGATCAAGTACGAAATCGACAAAGAGACCGGCGCGCTCTTCGTCGACCGTTTCATGATGACGGCCATGCACTATCCGTGCAATTACGGCTATGTGCCGCAAACGCTGTCCGACGACGGCGATCCCGTCGACGTGCTGGTCATCACGCCGCATCCCGTCGCAGTGGGCGCCGTCGTGCGGTGCCGGCCCATCGGGATACTCAACATGGACGACGAGGCGGGTGGCGATGCGAAACTGCTGGCCGTGCCGGTGGACAAGATCCTGCCGATCTATCGGGACTGGCAGAAACCTGAAGATCTCCCCCCCGAGTACCTGCTGCGCATCCAGCACTTCTTCGAGCATTACAAGGACTTGGAGAAGGGCAAGTGGGTCAAGGTCAAGGGCTGGGACGGCCCCGATGCCGCCCGCCAAGAGATCTCGCAGGGCATCACCCGTCACCAGCAAGCCGGCAAGTAAAGGCCGGCGCGCCGGTGCGAAGCGCCGAGGTGGCAGGCTTCGCGCCCATCCCGACGCACTCCCGCGAACCCGCTCGATGGGTGCGCGGGAGTTTTTTTATGCTTGGATGGCCGGAGCGTGGGGAAGGGTAAAGCGCAGGGTCGCGCCTTTGCCGGGCTCGCCGTGCGCGACGATGCGTCCGCCGTGGCGTTCGATGATGCGCCGGCAGTGGGCCAGCCCGACGCCGGTGCCGTCGAAGTCCCGGTTCGAATGGAGGCGGTTGAACATGGTGAAGAGTTTGCCCGCGTGCCGCATGTCGAAACCGGCGCCGTTGTCGCGTATGTTGATCGCGGTCGCTTGGTCGTATACGTCGGCCCAGATCTCGATGAGCGGATCGGGGGTGTAACGGGTGAACTTGATCGCGTTGTCGATCAGGTTCACCAGGACCAGGCGGATGAGATTGGGATCAGCGAAAACCCGCGGTAGCTCGTCGATACGCCAGGTGATCGAGCGGTCGCCGAGGTTCGCGCTCAATTCTGCGCGGATTTCTTCCACCATGGGGCCCAGCGGCCAGAGGGAAGGCACGATGCCCGCGCGCCCGAGCCGGGAGAGCTCGAGCAATGCGTCGATGGTGCGGTTCATGCGCTCGGCCGTGGTCAACAGGGCGGACAGCATGGGCTTGAGGTCGCTGCCAGGCTTGTCCGTCTTGCGTAGCATGATGTCGGCCGCCGACATGATTTGGCGCGCAGGGGCGCGCAAATCGTGGCTGACCGAACTGGTGAAGGCTTCTAGTTCTGCGGTGCGCTCGGCCACCCGCAATTCCAGGGTTTCATTCAGCTGGCGTATCTTGTCTTCGTGCATGCGGCGCTCGGTTACGTCGACGCAGAACAATTCCACGCGCTGTTTACCGTCGCGGGTGACGCTGATCGCGGCCAGCTCGATGTCCCGCTTCTGGCCGTCGAGCGCGACGAGCCGGTACGGCTTGAACTCGGCAAAACCTGGAGCCTGGGAGAGATCGTTGATGCGGCGGCGTACTTTTTCGCGGTCTTTCTCGATGATGAAATCGGAGAAAGACCGCCCGATGACGCGGCCCGGCCAGTCGGCCGAGAGCATCATCTGCGCGGCAGGATTGGCATAGATCAACAGGCCGTCGACATGGCTGAGAATGCCGATGGGCGCATGCTCGATCACGGCCTTGTACATCGATTCCCGTTCGACGAGTCCGTGTTGTGCCCGCACGGTGTCCGTCACGTCGACCAGCATCATCAGCGTCGCTTTCGCCGTTCCCTCTTCGCCCTGGTGAGGCGAGAGGAAGACGTCGAATTCGCGTTGTACGTTGTCAGGCGTCGTGAAGGGCAGCCGGAAATTCACCGCGTCGCCGCGCGAGGCCCGCTCGAGTGGGGCGGCGAAAAGCGACGCGGCGCGGCGGGGCCAAAGCTCCCGGACCGTCCGGCCCAACACGATGGCGGAGGATTTGTCCAGTAGCCTGAGGTAAGGAGCGTTGGCGTAGGTGAGGATGCCATCCTCGTCAGCGATCGCGATCGGGTGCGGCAAGGCGTCGAGCAAAGGCTCTAGGCGCGCTGCCGGTTGGCGCGGCGCGGCCCGTGCGGCGTGGCCCGCTGCTTCGACGATGGCGGCTTGCAGGGCGGGCAGGCACAAGTGGACGATGGCGACCGACAGCAGGGCAGTGATGGCGAACAGTGGGGCCGGCGGTATGTCGGGCATGCGCCAGACGAGCGGCACCGGGCCCATGATCGCGCGCCAAAAGTCGAGCAGCGACGTGAATACTACGCATGCCACGACCAGCAAGGCCGACTCGCGCAGCGGAAGGATGATGGCGCCGACCACGAGTGTCGCGATCAGCGGCAAGGCGATCGGCCAATGCAGGCCGCCGGTGACGGCGCAGGCCAGGAGCGCAAGGATCGAGAACGAATAGACGAGGCGGCGTCCGCGCAGGCGGGGCCGAGCCATGCGCGACGCGGGGGCGGCATCGCGCGCATCGTTCCCATGCAGGCTCGCTCGGTCGGCGGACATCGGGGTTGACGCTATCAACTGAAATAAAAAGTTACGTTTTTACGTTGAGCGCGCCATTGTACCCGCGTTGGGCAAAGACGAAAAATCCTGGGGCGGGCTTAGCCGGCAGCCGTTTCCGAGGTGTCCGTCAGGCGCGTTTCGATGGTTGCAAACACGCGTGCCGAAGCCCCCTTCGCTTCGAGCGCGAACAGCAAAAGCGAATGTGCCGTGACTTGGTAAACGTCGCCGGCACTGAATACGGGTAGGTCTTCCCGTACCGGCATATTGGTGTCCAGCAGGCAGGTCCAAACGTCGGGTCCTGGTACGTCGGGGAGCGTGAAGTTGACGGCGTCGTGATGGGCGTTGAACACCAACAACAAGGTTGCATCCGAAGCGGGGCGCTTGATGCCGGTCGCTTGCGCACGGCCGTCGATGAGCATGCCGAAGCAGCGCATGGACTCATCTGCCCATTGCTCGCCCGTCAGGGGCGTGGCGGCAGGCGAAAGCCATTGGACGTCGGTGACGTCCAATGCCTCATTGTACTCGCCTGTCAGGAAGCGGTTCCGCCTGAGCACCGGCAGGCGCCGCCGCAAATAGGTCAGCTTGCGCACGAACTCTTGCAGGGCGCGTCCGGCATCGTCTATCCCCTCCCAGTCCACCCAGCTGATTTCGTTGTCCTGGCAGTAGGCGTTGTTGTTGCCGCGCTGCGTTCGTCCGAATTCGTCGCCGGCAAGCATCATGGGCGTGCCTTGCGACAACAGCAGCGTCGCCAGCATGTTGCGCTTCTGGCGTTCGCGCAGGGCCAGGATGGACGGGTCATCGGTCGGCCCTTCGGCACCGCAATTCCACGAGCGGTTGTCGGAATGGCCGTCCCGGTTGTCTTCGCCGTTGGCTTCGTTGTGTTTCTCGTTGTAGGAGACGAGATCGTTCAAGGTGAAGCCATCGTGCGCCGTAATGAAATTGACGCTGGCCCAGGGTTTGCGCCCGCGCCGATTGAATTTGTCGCCCGAGGCCGTGATGCGGGTGGCAAAGTCTGCGGCAGTTCCAGGGTCTCCCTTCCAGAAGCTGCGCACCGTGTCGCGGAAGCGATCGTTCCATTCCGCCCATCCCGGTGGAAAGCCGCCCACCTGATAGCCGCCCGGCCCGCAATCCCAAGGCTCCGCGATGAGTTTCACGCTCGAGAGCACAGGGTCCTGGCGGCAACTGTCGAGGAATCCTCCCCCTTCGTCGAAGCCATGCGTTTCACGGCCGAGTATGGTGGCTAGGTCGAAACGGAAACCGTCCACCTTCATCTCAGTGGCCCAGTAGCGCAGGCTGTCGGTAACCATTTGCAGCGTGCGGGGGTGGCTCAGGTTCAGCGTGTTGCCAGTTCCCGTATCGTTGATGTAATAGCGGCGCTGATCGGGCAGCAGCCGGTAGTACGAAGCGTTGTCGATGCCTTTGAACGAGAGCGTCGGGCCGAGCTCATTGCCCTCGGCCGTGTGGTTGTAGACCACATCCATGATGACTTCCAGTCCTGCGGCGTGGAAGCGATCCACCATGCTCGTGAATTCTTGCACAGGATGGCCGGCGAAATAGCGCGGGTCTGGTGCGAAAAATCCGAGGGTGTTATAGCCCCAATAATTGGTCAGTCCTTTCTCGAGCAGGTGATTGTCGTTGACGAAGGTGTGCACCGGCAGCAGTTCGACCGACGTGACGCCAAGGCTGCGTATGTAGCCGACGACTTCCGGATGCTGCAATCCGGCGATGGTTCCGCGCAACTCCGGCGGAACGGCCGGATGCAGCTTGGTATAGCCTGCCGCGTGCAGCTCGTAGATCACCGTCATGTCCCAGGGGACGCGTAGCCGGTCCGGGCGCTCGCCGCTGGCGCTGTCCACCACCATGCATTTGGGGACGAAAGGCGCACTGTCCCGCTCGTCGAAGGACAAGTCGCCGTCCGGGTCGCCGATACGATAGCCAAAGACTTCGGGTGCCCATTGCAAGTGTCCCGAGTGCGCCTTCGCATACGGGTCGAGCAGGAGTTTGTTGGGGTTGAAGCGATGGCCCTCGTCCGGAACGTAGGGGCCGTGCACGCGGTAGCCATACAAGGTTCCGGGTTGAAGGCCGTGCAAATAGCCGTGCCAGATTTCGTCCGTGAACTCTGGTAGTTCTATCCGCTCGATCTCGCGGCCGCCTGCGTCGAACAGGCAGAGCTCGACCTTTGTCGCGTGGGCGGAGAACAGCGCGAAATTAGTGCCCTTTCCATCCCACGTCGCTCCCAAGGGATAGGGGCGGCCTTCGGCGAGCCGGTATTGCCCGTTTGCCATGTGCTTCTTCCGCGGTGAGCTGACCCATAGCATGCTACAGGCGCGGGCCGGCGTCTCCTACGGCGAGGTAAAAAAAGTAAGCGAAACAAGGCAGGCTTGCAGGTCAGGCGTGGAATCGCTCGGCCGTCAGTCCGTCCAGGTCGATCTCGGGCGTGCGGCCCGATACGATGTCGGCCACGATCTTGGACGTGCCGCACGACTGGGTCCAGCCGTTGGAGCCGTGTCCGCTGTTCAGGAACAGGTTGCCCCACCGGGTGCGCCCCAGGATGGGCGGGCCGTCCGGCGTCATGGGCCGCAGCCCGGCCCAGAATTCCACCCGGCTCCAGTCCAGGCCATGCGGGAATAGCTCGCGCACGACGCGGGTCAACAAGGCCTGGCGCGCGGGATCGAGAGACAGGCCATAGCCCGTGAGCTCAGCCATGCCGGCAGCGCGGATGCGATCGCCCAGGCGCGAGATCATGATCTTGTAGTGCTCGTCCATGACCGCCATGCGAGGCACCGCATCGGGCTCGGACACGGGCACGGTGATGGAATAGCCTTTGAGCGGATAGACCGGCAGGTTCAGGCCGAGCGGGCGCAACAGGAAGGGAGCGTAGCTGCCCAGCGCGACGACGTAGGCATCGGCATGCAGTTCACCTCGAGACGTGCGGACCGAGGCGATGGCGTCTCCGGCGTGGACCAGGGACTGGATTTCGACGTTGTAGTGAAACGCGACCCCGCGCTGTTGCAACAAGCCCGCGAGGCCGACGGCGAACTTGTGGCTGTCGCCGGAAGCATCCGCCGGCAGGTGCAGGGCGCCTGACATCGTCGCCTCGCTGTGGGCCATGGCCGGCTCGACAGCAGGGATCTCTTCGGGGGCCAGGATCCGCCAGGGCACGCCGTATTCTTCCAGCGTCTTGGCCGCAAGTCGGCCGAGGTCCAGTTCGGCTTGCGTACGAAAGACTTGCAGCACGCCACCCTCGTGGAAGTCGAACGAGGGAATCGGTTCGCTGGCCGCGATCTCGCGCAAGCAGCGCAGGCTGTAATGCGCGACGCGCTGCATGCGCAGCTTGTTGATGCGGAAGCGCTCGGCATTGCAATTGCGCATCCATTGCAGCACCCATGCGACCTTGTGCGGTTCGGGCAGGGGGGAGAATCGGATGGGGGAGTTGGGCTGCACCGACTGCTTGAGCACCTTGGCGATCATGCCGGGTGCAGCCCAGGGGCCGGCGAAGCTGGGGCACAATCCGCCGGCATTGCCGTAGCTGGTCTCGCGGCCGGGGCCGGGCTGGCGGTCGACCACCGTGACTTCGTGGCCGCTTTTCCAGAGGTAGTAGGCAGTTGCGACGCCGACTACCCCGGCGCCCAGCACGAGAACCTTCATGAACGCTGTGCGTATTTACTCGACAGTGATGTTGGCGGCGTCGATGATCTTTTGATAACGCGCCATTTCAGCATCGATGTACTTGGCGAAGTCGGCCGAGTTCTTGTAGGCCGATTCGAAGCCGAGGGAGGCCAGGCGCTCCTTGACTTCGGTCGAAGCCATGATCTTGGCCGAAGCAGCGTCGAGCTTCTTCACGATCTCGGCCGGCACCTTGGCGGGCGCCCACAGGCCATACCAGGAATAGAACTCGAAGTCCTTGAAGCCGGATTCGCGCATGGTCGGCACGTCGGGCAGCAGCGGGCTGCGTTCGCGGCCGGTCACGGCCAGGGGGCGCAGCTTGCCGGCCTTCACGTGCGGCAGCGACGAGAGCATCGGATCCATCATGGCCGAGACTTGCCCGCCGACCAGGTCCTGTAGCGCGGGGGCGGCCCCCTTGTACAGCACGATGGGGATGTCTTTGGTCAGGTTGGTCTCGTGCAGGAACAGGGCCGCAGCCAGGTGCCCGGCCGAGCCGAAGCCGCTGGTGACGAAGGTGTACTTCTTGGGTTCGGCCTTGAGCTTGGCGGTGAATTCCTGGACGCTGTTGGCCGGAACGTTGGGGTTCACGCTGAAAATCAGCGCGCCTTGCGCCAACATGCTGACCGGGGCGAAGTCCTTGACAGCGTCGAACTTGATGGTTTTCTTGTACAGCAGCGGGTTGATGGCGTGGATGGACGCGTTGAAGTAGAGCGTGTAGCCGTCCGGTTCGGCGCGCGCGACGTGAGCGGCTCCGATCATCCCCGAAGCGCCAGCGCGGTTCTCGACCACGACGGACTGCTTGAGTTCGTCCTTGAGCTTGTCCGCGAACAGGCGCGCGGTGCTGTCGACCGCGCCGCCGGGGGCGTGGGGGACGACGATAGTGATCGGGCGGTTGGGATAGTCCCCTTGGGCCAGGGCGGGAGCGGCGAACGTGGCGGCGCCTGCGAGCCCGGCGGCCGCGAGGGCGGTGTTCAGAAAACTACGGCGGGTAAAGCGGTTCATGTTGTTCCCCATATTGCGAAAAGCAAATTGTCTCCGTTTTTCTTAGATTTTTGAGTTATTAGAAAATGCTTGTTTCAGGGTGTAAGCCCAACGTGCTTCTCCCGCGGGCAAACCCGGCGGTCGCCAGCCCTGCCTTTCGGCGTTGACCTGGCACGGAGCGAGGCTCGCGCGCGTTCCCGGACAGGTCAATACGTCCCGGGATACCCGCCGCCGTCGATCAGGATGCTCTGCCCCGTGATGTAGCCGGCATGCGCCGAGCAGACGAAGGCGCACAACGCACCCAGCTCTTCGGCGCGGCCGTAGCGTCCGGCAGGATTGTTGCGCCCTCGTTCTTCCCACAGCTCTTCGAAGGTCTTGCCGGTATCGGCGAGCATGCCCTCGATGTGACGACGCTGGGCGTCGGTGGCGAATACACCCGGCAGCAGGTTGTTGATCGTGACGTTGTGGCGCACCGTCTGGCGCGCCAGCCCGGCGACGAAACCCACCAGCCCGGAGCGGGCGCCGTTGGAAAGCCCCAACTCGACCTGCGGCGTTTTCACGCTGCGCGAAACGATGTTCACGATGCGGCCGAACTTGCGCTCGATCATGCCGTCGACGGTGCGCCGGATCATTTCGATCGGCCCCAGCATCATCGAGTCCAGCGCCTGGATCCAGTCGTCGCGCGACCACTTGCGGAAGTCGCCGGGCGCCGGACCGTCGGCATTGTTCACCAGGATGTCAGGCGCGGGGCAGGCCGCTAGTGCCGCGTCGCGGCCTGCCTCGGTGGTGATGTCGGCCACCGCGAACGTGACCGGGTTGCCGGTCTGCGCCGAGATCTCGGCCGCAGCTTGTTCGAGCGTGGCGAGCGTGCGCGCGGCGATGGTGACGTGGACGCCTTCCTTGGCCAGCTGGAGCGCGCAGGCGCGCCCCATGCCGCGGCTTCCGCCGAACACCAGCGCCTTCTTGCCTTGGATGCCGAGGTCCATGAACCGTTTCCCGTGAGGCTTAGGCCGACTTCAGCTCGGGTGAGCTCCAGCCGTACTTCTTGTCCAGCTCGAGTTCGCGGACGATGCGCAGGCCCTTTTGCAGCGCTTCGGGCGCCAGCGCCTTGAGCGGCTTGCGCAGGTCGCCGGCGGGCAGGCCGACGGCCTTCATCAGCGACTTGATCGCGACCGGGTTGATCGCGGAGTAGGAGAAGTGCAGCATGGGCAGCATGTGCAGGTACATGTCGCGGAAGGTCACCGAAACGTCCGGGGTCTTCCAGGGGGTGGAGATCACGGCGATCTCGGCCGGTGCGATGTTGCCGGTCATGTTGGCCGTGCCGTGTCCGCCCAGGCTCATCGTGGGCACGACCAGCCCCAGGTTGGGCGAGTCGCAGCACATCACCGAGACGTCGGGGCGCGCACGCAGCACTTGCGCGACCTGCCCCACGCGGGTGGTCGATTCCTTGTGCACGACGTAGTTGGGGTGTTTGAAGATGCGCAGCAGGTTGTCCCAGTGCAGGTCGGTCTTCACCCGCGGCGGGTTGTTGTAGATGCCCAGGGGCAGGTCGGTGGCGTCGGCCACTTCCAGGAAATAGTCCTCGATGTCGGACTCGGAGCCGCAGATATAGGCAGGCGCCGCCAGGATCGCGCCGTCGGCGCCGTTGGCGTGCGCAAAGCGCAGGTAGTCGATGGTCGTGGCCGTATTGTTGCCGGTGCAGCCGTAGAAGAACTTCATCTTCCCGGTCTTCATCTTGGCGGTCTCGACGATGATTTGCTGGCGCTCTTGCTGCGACAGCATCGACACCTCGCCCGTCGAGCCCATGATCAGGACGGCGGCCGTGCCGTTGTCTTCATGGAACTTCAGCAGCGTGCGGAATCCTTCGAAATCGACGCTGCCGTCTTTGTTGAAAGGAGTGATGAGGGCGACGAACGACCCTTCGATTTTCATCTTGGCCATGGCAATTCCACCGATTCAATAACTGTTACATGATACCCCGCGGGTTGCGGGCCGTCAGGCCCGCTTGCGCATCGCAACCGATTCGACCGCGGCCATTTCCGCAAATCCCCGTTCCAGGTCGGCGATCAGGTCTGCCGGGTCTTCGAGGCCGATGTGCAACCGCAGGGCCTGGCCGGCGTAGGGCCACTTGGCCGTCGTGCGGTCGCCCGACGGGTTGAACGGAATGATCAGGCTTTCATAGCCGCCCCAGGAGACGCCGATCCCGAACAACTGCAGGCTGTCGATGAATGCTTCCACCGCAGCGGGCGACGCCGGCCTGAGCACCATGGCGAACAGGCCGCTCGCGCCCTTGAAATCGCGTTTCCACAGCGCGTGGCCGGGATGGCTCGGCAGGGCGGGGTGCAGCACCTTTTCGACTTCCGGGCGCGTTTCCAGCCACGAGGCGACCTCGACCCCGGATTTCCAGTGCTGGGCGAGGCGCACGCTCATGGTGCGTAGCCCCCGCAGCGCAAGATAGACGTCGTCCGGGCCCGCCGTCTGGCCGAGGTCCTGCGTCGTGCGCTTGACCAGGGGCCAGGTTTCCTGCGTGCAAGTCACGATGCCCAGCATCGCGTCGGAGTGGCCCACGATGTACTTGGTCGCAGCCTGGATCGAGACGTCCACGCCGTGTTCGAAGGGCTTGAAGAACAGGGGGGTGCCCCAGGTATTGTCCATGACCACTTTGGCGCCATGGCGGTGGGCGACGGTCGCGATGGCGGGGATGTCCTGTACTTCGAAGGTCTCGGAGCCTGGGGACTCCACATACACCACGCGCGTATTCGGGCGCATCTGGGCCTCGATCCCGGCCCCGGCGGTGGGGTCGTAAATCGTGGTCTCGACGCCGAAACGGCCCAGCACGCGCGTCAGGAAGCCGCGGGTGGGCGAATAGGCGCTGTCGGTCAGCAGTACATGATCGCCGGCGGACAGCAGGGACATCAGCGCCGTCGTGCAGGCGGCAAGCCCCGACGGGAAGACCTGCGAGCGGTACCCTCCTTCCAGTTCGGCTACGGCCTCTTCTAGCGCGTGGTGCGTCGGCGTGCCGAAGCGGCCGTAGGTCGTGGCGCCGGGTTCGTCGGCCGCGCGCCGCTTTTTCTTGTCTTCCCACTCGGCCATCGATCCGTGCAGGATCGTCGAGCCACGGAAGATGGGGGTGTTGACGAGTCCGGCGAAACGCTCGGGGTGTCTGCCTGCTGTGACCAGTTTGGTCTTTTCGTTCATTGCTGCTGCTGTCCTTGTTTGCAAATGGGCGGAGGACGGCTTGGCGCTCCGCCTCGTCGCAGCGCGGCTCGTCGCCGCGCCAGCATAAAAAGTGTAGGTGCGAAGGGCATTAAATTTTTTTCTTAATCTAGCTGGTTTCCCCGAAAAAAGAGAAAATTATTTCTCTACCAGGATCTAGAATGGTTGTGAATTTCCAATGGACAAAAAAGATAGAAATATCCTTTCTATCCTGCAGGAGGATGCGACCCTCTCGGTGAATGAGATCGCCGAACGGGTCAGCCTGTCGCCCACCGCATGTTGGAAGCGCATTCAGCGCATGACGCAGGAGGGGGTGATACGCAAGCAAGTGTGCCTGCTCGATAGTCGCAAGCTGGGCGTGGGCGTCACCGTGTTCGTGGCGATCAAGACCAACCACCACGATCTCCAGTGGCTGCAGAAGTTCGCGGCCGGCGTCCGGGACATGCCCGAAGTGGTGGAGTTCTACCGGATGAGCGGGGAGATCGATTATTTGCTCAAGGTGGTGGTGCCCGACATCCAAGGCTTCGATATGGTGTACAAAAAGCTGATACAGATCGTGGAGCTGTTCGACGTGAGTTCGAGTTTCGCGATGGAAGAGCTGAAGTACACGACTGCCTTGCCGCTGGACTACGTCTGAGCTCCGCTTTTATTCCGGTGTCCTCATCCGTTCGTGAGTTGTGCCATGCCTGAGACCCAACGTTTTCCCTCCCTGTCGCACTGGGGCGCCTTTACGGCCGTCGTGGAGGGGGGGCGTCTGCGCGCCTGCGAACCATTCCCCCATGATCCCGCGCCGTCGCCCATCCTGCGGTCCATGCCGGGCATGATCCATTCGCCGCTGCGCATCGCCCGGCCTGCCGTGCGGCAAGGCTGGCTGCGCGACCGTGCCCGGTCCGACGGCTCGGCCCGCGGCTCGGAACCCTTCGTCGAAGTGGACTGGGACGTCGCGCTCAAGCTCGTGTCCGAGGAGCTCGCGCGCGTGCGGAGCCAACACGGCGACGCCGCCATTTTCGGCGGCTCTTACGGGTGGTCCTCTGCGGGCCGCCTGCATCATGCGCGCACCCTGACGCACCGTTTCCTGAACGCCGGCGGGGGCTGCGTGATGCAGGCGGGCAATTACAGCTGGGGCGCCGCGCAGTTCCTCCTGCCGCACGTGATAGGAACCTATGCGCCCGTGACCGGCCGCGTCACCGACTGGAAGAGTGTAGAAGCGCATACGCGGCTGTTCATCGCCTTTGGCGGGCTGCCCTTGCGCAATACCCAGATCACGTCGGGCGGCGCGGGCGAGCATTCGACGCCGCGCTGGCTCGAGCGCGCGCGCCGCGCCGGCATCGAATTCGTCGTCATCAGCCCGACGCAGGCGGACGTACCGGACGGCTTGCCGGCGCGCTGGATTCCGATCAGGCCGAATACCGACACCGCGATGATGCTGGCGATGGTGCATACGCTGCTGACCGAGCAGCGCCATGACGCCGGCTTCGTCCGCACCCACTGCACGGGCTTCGACCGTTTCGCGGACTATGTGCTTGGCAAGGCCGACGGCACGGCCAAGAGCGCCGAGTGGGCCGCCGGCATATGCGGCGTGCCGGCGGACGTCATGCGCGAGCTCGCCCGCCGGGCGGCTTCCGTTCGCACGCTGATCACCTGCACCTGGTCCCTGCAGCGCGCCCATCGTGGGGAACAGCCCTATTGGGCCGTCATCGCGCTGGCCGCGGCGCTGGGGCAGGTCGGCCTGCCCGGCGGCGGCTTCGCATTCGGCCACGGTTCCATGAACGGGGTGGGCAATCCCAGGCCCGGCGTCGCCGCACCTGAAATGAGCGCCGGTCGCAACCCCACCGGCCGCTCCATCCCCGTGGCGCGCATCGCCGACATGTTGCTGCATCCGGGCGAGCCGTTCGAATTCAACGGGAAGCGAGACACCTATCCCGACATCCGGCTGGTGTATTGGGCAGGCGGCAACCCCTTTCATCACCACCAGGACCTGAACCGGCTCATGCGGGCATGGAGCCGGCCCGAGACCATCATCGTCCATGAGAGCTGGTGGACGCCGACCGCCCGGCGCGCCGACATCGTGTTGCCCGCCACGACCACGCTCGAGCGCAACGATATCGGCGGGTCCTCGCGCGACCGTTTCGTGCTGGCCATGCACCAGGCCCTGCCGCCCCATGCGCACAGCCGGAACGATTTTGACATCTACCGCGAGCTCGCCGCCATGGCGGGCTATGAAGCGGCTTTTACCGAGGGGCGCGACGAGTCCCAGTGGCTGCGCCACATCTATGGCGAGCTCGCCGCGAACTGGCGCGAGGCGGGTTTCGATGCTCCTGACTTCGAGGCGTTCTGGCAGGCTGGTTTCCTGGAACTGCCCGAGCCCTCGCGCGAATTCGTCCTGTTCGAGGATTTCCGCCGGGATCCGCAAGCCCACCCGCTCCAGACGCCGTCCGGCAAGATCGAAATCTATTCCGAACGCATCGCTGCCTTCGGCTACGACGACTGCCCGCCGCACCCGGCCTGGGTCGAGCCGGTGGAATGGCTGGGCGCCGCAGCGTCGGCGCGTTACCCGCTGCACCTGGTGACCTCCCAGCCCGGGGACAAGCTCCATTCGCAGTTGGACGCCGGCGAGGTCTCGGTCTCGGCCAAGATCCACGGCCGCGAACGCGTGCACATGTCGGAGCAGGACGCCGTCAGCCGGGGCATTGCGAACGGCGACCTGGTCCGGGTGTTCAACGACCGGGGAGCGTGCATCGCTGCGGCCGTGGTCAGCGCGGGCGTGATGCCCGGCGTGGCCATCATGTCCACGGGCGCGTGGTTCGACCCTGATGGCGCGGCGCTGGATCGGCACGGCAACCCCAACGTGCTGACCGTGGACGTGGGCACGTCGCGCCTGACCCAGGCGCCCAGCGCGTTGTCGGCGTTGGTGGACATACGAAAATGGGAAGGCGAGGTTCCGCCGGTCCGGGCGTTCGAGGTGCCCCAGCTGGTGTGAGGGTGGCGCGGGCCCCTACTTGGCGGGGCCTGCCTTCCGGGGCCTCAGCCCTCGGTGCTGCCGGCGGGTTGCGCCAGCACGGCGTGCCGGCGCGAGTAGAGGAAGTACACCGCCAGGCCCACGAGCACCCACAGGCTGAACGCGACCCACGTGAAGCGGTTGAGGTGGGCGATGAGGAATACGCAGCAGGCTACCGCCGCGAGCGGCACGAAGGGCACGCCGGGGCAGCGGAATCCCCGTGGCAAGTCGGGCTGGGTCTTGCGCAGCACGATGACCGCCAAGGAGATGAGTGAGAAGGCGGTCAGCGTGCCGATGTTGATCAGTTCCGCCAGTACGGCGAGCGGCACGAGGCCCGCGATCAGGGCGAACACGAGCCCCACCGACCAAGTGAGGCTGAACGGCGTCGCAAAGCGGGGATGCAGGACGGACAGCCTGCGGGGCAGCAGACCGTCGCGCGCCATGGCATAGAGAATGCGGGTCAAGCCATAGCTCATGACCAGGATGACGGTCGTCATGCCAAGGATCGCGCCTATGTCGACTACGCCCGCCAGCCCCATCTGGCCGGTGCGCTGCAATGCCAGCGAAACGGGGTGATCGGGGTCGGCGGCGAAATCCCGGTAGGGGACGATGCCGGTCATGACGAGCGTCACCAGTACGTACAGCACGGCGCATATCAACAGCGAGCCGAGGATGCCCAGGGGCAACGAACGCTGTGGATTCCGGACTTCCTCGGCCGAGGAAGCGACCGCGTCGAAGCCGATGAAGGCGTAGAACATCAGGGCCGCGCCCGCGAAGACACCGCTCATGCCATAGGGCATGTAGGGTGTCCAGTTCTCGGTCCGTACGTGCATTGCACCGGCGGCGATGAACAGCACGATCACCGCGATCTTGATCAAGACCATGATGTTGTTGACGCGCTTGGATTCGCGTATGCCGACGGAGAGCAGCGCGGTGACCGCGAAGAGCACGAGGAATGCCGGCAAGTTGAAGAGGGTGTCGCGGCCGGGGATCGCGCCGGGGGCGGCGCGCAAGGCCTCCGGCAGGTGCATGCCCAGGCTGGCGATGAGTGACTGGAGGTACCCCGACCATCCGGCCGCGACGGCCGAGGCGGCCAGGCCGAATTCCAATATCAGTATCCACCCGATTAGCCAGGCGGGCAGTTCGCCCAACGTCGCATAGACGTACGTATAGACCGAGCCGGAGACCGGTAGCGACGAAGAAAACTCGGCATACGAGAGGGCCGAGAAGAAACACGCCACGGCAGCAAGCACGAAGGAGAGGGAGAGGGCAGGGCCGGCAATGAGGCTGCCTGCGCCCGTAAGTATGAAGATGCCGGACCCCACGACTGCGCCCACGCCCAGCATGATGAGATCGAAGGTGGATAAGGATTTGCGCAGGCCCGCCTGGCGGCGCTGCTCCATCATGCTGTCTATGGTCTTGACGCGGAACAGGTCCATGATTACTCCGCTCGAAACGGCGCTGGGCGATGCGGCGCACATCCGGGCGTGACAGCATGCGCATGGCCTCGCCAGCAGGAATCGAACCTGCATCTGAGCCTTAGGAGGGCCCCGTTCTATCCATTGAACTATGGCGAGCGACACAACCGGCAACCGCCGCGACCCGCATGAATGCTGGGTTTCCCGTCGATGCACCGGAAAACCGGACCATCGGGCTTGACGGCCTCGGCCCGAGCGGGAGTGTAGCATTCATTGGCTGGGTTGAACCGGCTGTCGTCAGTGCGTCGGAGGGGCCGCGCGTAGCAGTGCCTCGTCGATCGAGGCCGGCGTGAGGCCGGGCGCGAGCTTGCCGATGAATTCGTACAAGTGGCGGGGCCAGTAGGCACCGCGCCGGACCAGCACGTACACGGTGCTGGTCGGGAATAGATGATCGACCGGACGGGCGTCCAGGCTTCGATCGCGGTGGCGGGAGTAGGCAATGTGGGGAATCACGGCGAGGCCGAGGCCGGCGGCGGCATAGCTCTTCATGATTTCGACATCCGTGCCGCGCATGGCGATTTGCGGGGCCAGCCCTGCGGATTCGAATGCCTCGTTGACGCGGCGGCCGATGAGGTGCTGTTCGCTATAGGTGATGAGCGGATGCCGGGCGATGGCTTGCAGCGTCAACGGCCGCGTACCGAAGACGGGATGCCCGCGTTCCCCGACCAGCACGTGTTTGAGTTCATAGCACGGAATGCTTGCGAGCGAGGGCGGCAGGACGATCGGTGCCGTCGAAAGGCCGAGGTCCATTTCCCCGGCAGCGACTAGGTCGGCGATTTCCGAGGGCGTCGCCTGCACCAGGTGCAATCCGACGCCGGGGTGGCGCTTGGCAAATGCGGCGATGATGTCCTGCAAGGCATAGCGCGCATGCGTATGCGTGGTCGCGATGGCGAGCCGCCCGCTCGCTTCGCGCCGGTGGTCCGACACAATGTGGGAGATATCCTCAGTGGCGGCCAGGATGCCGCGCATGCAATGCAACACCTGCCGGCCGACGTCGGACAGTCCGAGGATGCGGCTCTTGGCCCGGACCAGCAGTGCGACGCCGAGGCTTTCTTCCAGCTGTCCGAGCTGCTTGCTGACTGCCGACTGCGTGGTGTTCAGGCTGCGGGCCGCCCGCGAAACGTTCATGTCGTGATCCACGACGGCGCAGAAGGCCCGGATTTGCTGGAGCTTCATGAAAGGCAAGGCAATGGAAGGAAGGTAATTCCCATTTGGAATGGACTTGCCCAATTTATCATTTCCCGGAAACGGAGAATGACTCTACGATGCGCACATCACTCTGTCATTCCAGCGAGGCATCACCGTGACTTCAGATCCTTCTTCCTCGGCGCTCGAAGCGCTGCAAGCCTGGGTTGGCCGAAGCGAGACCAATGCCGATGTCGTCACGCCCCAGCTGGCTGAGCGCCTGTCGGCCACCCTGGAAGCGCGGCGCGGCACCTCGTTCGCCCGCGGGGACGAACTGCCGCAGATGTGGTACAGCGTCTTGTTTCCGCGCGTGGTGCCACGCTCGCAGCTGGGCCGCGATGGGCATCCCGCGCTGGGCGATTTCCTTCCGCCCGTGCCGCTGCCCAAGCGCATGTTTGCGGGCAAGCGCATCGAGTTCGTCGCGCCCATTCGCATCGGCGACGAGCTTGAGCGTGTTTCGACCATCGCCTCGGTCACGCCCAAGCAAGGCAGTTCCGGCCCATTGGTGTTCGTGACCGTGCGCCACGTGGTCAGCAATGCGGCAGGCACGGCGGTGATCGAAGAGCAGGACGTGGTGTATCGCGACAGCACGCTGGGCAAGCAAGGGGCTGCCAAGGGTGCGCCGGAATTCCAGGCCGAGCGGCGCTCCGATCCCATCGTCGCGGATACGGTCATGCTGTTTCGCTACAGTGCGCTCTGCTTCAACGGCCATCGCATCCACTACGACCAGCCCTATGCCACGCAGGTGGAAGGGTATCCCGGGCTGGTCGTCAATGGCGGGCTGTCCACGTTGTGCGCGACGGAACACCTCTACGAGGCCTGGGAGGGCGTGCGGTTGGCGCGCATATCGACGCGCAACACGGCGCCGCTGTTCGAAGGCGAGGTGTTCCACGTTGAAAGCCGTACCGGCGATGAACCGGGCACGATTGCATTCCGCGTGGTGACCGAGAGCGGCAAGACCACCTTGCAAGGGGTGGCGACCCGGGCGGCGCATCCGGCCGCAGCGTGAGTAGGGGAGGAAGACATGACGACGAGCATGGCCGAGATGGCCAAACGACGCGACCTGCCGGTGTGGCGGTCGTTGCTGTATGTGCCGGCGAACGTGCCGCGCTTCATCGAGAAGGCGCACACCCGTGGCGCGGACGCCATCCTGCTGGACCTGGAAGACAGCGTGCCGGCCGGTGAAAAGGAGGCGGCGCGCGGCGCCGTGGCGAGCGCCGCCGCCCACGTGCGGCAGGGCGGTGCCGACGTGCTGGTGCGTGTGAACCGGCCGCTCGCCCTATGCGTGCGCGACATCGAGGCCAGCGTGTGCGCCGAGGTCGACGGCATCGCCATCACCAAGGTGGACGGCCCTTCGCACGTGCGCCTGCTCGACGAGCTGGTGACCGAGCTGGAATCCGAGCGGGGCCTGCCGCTCGGCAAGACGCGGTTCCTGCTGATGATCGAGACTCCCGAGGCGTTCGAGCAGATGACCGACATCGCGCGCGCATCGCCGCGCGTGGCGGCCATGAACATCGGTGGCGAGGACTTCGCCTTGAACGGCGGCTTCGAGCCGACCGACGAAGCCCTGCTCATGCCCAAGCAGCGCATGATCCTCGCCGCGCGCGCGGCCGGCGTCATGCCCCTGGGGTACATCGGGACGGTGGCCGACTTCTCCGACTGGGAAAAATTCCGTGCCATGGTCCGCCGGTCGCGGCAGTTCGGTTTCGATGGCGCGAGCTGCGTCCATCCCGGGCAGGTCGCGATCGTGAATGAGGAATACGGCCCGCGGCCGGACGAACTGGCCTACGCCAAGCGCGTCATCGCGGCGGCGGACCAGGCCCAGGCGGAGGGGCGCGCGTCGTTCCAGTTGGATGGCAAGATGATCGACATCCCGGTGATCGAGCGCGCGCGCAGGCTCTTGGCGCGCCAGGAGCGCGTCGAGGCGCGCGCTGCCGCCCGCAGGTAACCGTCGGGAGGGGCCGGGGCAGGGCCGCCTTCCCCGGCGGTTCCGGGGCGGCGGGCGAACTGCCCCGACGCTACAATCCTGGAGACCATGGCTCACAGGCGCGGGCCTCCAACGCGCCGCCATGGCAGCTAGGTCATCCTCTCATGTCGTCATCGCCCAACCACAGCCCCTCCTCCGTCTCCGTCGACCGCGTCGTCGTGTACGCGTCCTTTGTCCTGTTGTTCTCCATGGGGGCGCGCGCCACCTTTGGCTTGCTCATGCAGCCCATGGGGCTGGCGCACGGTTGGGGGCGCGACGTTTTTTCCCTTGCTTTCGCCATCCAAAATTTGGTTTGGGGCCTGTCTGCGATCCTGATGGGGTCGGTGGCGGACAAGTGGGGGTCAGGCCGCACCATCGTGATTTCCGCGTCGTTGTATGCGCTCGGGCTCATCGGCACGCGCTATGCGAGCTCCGAGCCCATGCTGTACCTGAGCGCGGGCGTGCTGGTGGGCCTGGGCCAGGCGGGTACTACGTTCGCGGTACTGCTTCCCGTCGTGGCGCGCGCCGTGCCGCTGGAACGACGCAGTACCGCCATGGGCTTTGCCAGTGCCGGGGGCTCGATGGGGCAGTTCGTCGTGACGCCGGTGGGCCAATGGCTGATCGACCGATTCGACTGGACCGGGGCGCTGTGGGCTTTGTCCGCCATGATCTTGCTGGCGCTGCCCCTGGCTTCCCGGCTGACCGGCCGGCCCGCACATGTGGCCGGCGCCCAGTCCCTGGGTGCCGCCGTGCGCGAAGCCTTCGGTGATCGCTCCTACCATTTCCTGTTCTGGAGCTACGCGGTGTGCGGGTTCCACACCGCCTTCATCACTCTCCACCTTCCCGCCTTTGTCGTCGATGGTGGCCTGAACGCATCCAGCGGCGCGATGGCCATCGCCCTGATCGGTTTGTTCAACGTGATCGGGTCATACTGGGCGGGCAGGATGGGCGGACGCCACAGCAAGAAGCATTTGCTCGCCTTGCTGTACGCGACGCGCTCGGCCGCGATCTTGCTGCTCCTGTTCCTGCCGCTTACGCCGGCCCTGCTGTACGTGTTCTCGGCGCTGATGGGGTTGGTGTGGCTGGGCACGGTTCCCCTGACGACGGGGCTCGTCGGCCAAATCTACGGCATGCGTTATGCCGCGACCCTGTCTGGCATCGTGTTTTTCGGCCACCAGATCGGCAGTTTCGTCGGCGTGTGGCTGGGCGGCAAACTGTACGTGGCGACGGGCAGTTACGACGTGGTCTGGTGGTTGTCCGTTGGGCTGGGCTTGGTCGCCGCAGCGCTTTGCCTGCCAGTGCGCGAGCAGGCCCTCGTACCGGCGAGGACGGCCGCATGAAGTCGCCGAGCAGCCGCTTTCCCGGCCGTTTTATTCGCGGGAGATGGCGCGCGCTGCTTGCTTATACTTTGCTGGGCGCCGTGCTTGCGGTAGCCTTCCTGGGCTATTTGCGACCCGAACTGGTGGTCGGCTGGGATGCGCTCATGGCCCTGTGCGGCTATTGAGGTGGGCGCATCCGGTACGGCGGGGCCAGGTTTTCGTCCCTCCGTACAATAGGCCTTCATTTTTCAGTTGCTGGGGAAAACTTGGCTACTCGTTACAACGAAGCTTCCATCCGGGTGCTGAAGGGGTTGGAGCCCGTCAAACAGCGCCCGGGCATGTATACGCGAACCGAAAACCCGCTGCACATCGTGCAGGAGGTCGTCGACAACGCAGCGGACGAGGCCCTGGCCGGCTATGGCAAGCACCTGCAGGTCACGCTGCACGCCGATGGCAGCGTGACGGTGGAGGATGAAGGCCGGGGCATACCCGTGGGCATGCATCCCGAAGAAAACGCACCCGTCGTCGAGCTGGTGTTCACGCGTTTGCACGCCGGCGGCAAATTCGACAAACAGGGCGGCGGCGCGTATTCCTTTTCCGGCGGCCTGCACGGCGTCGGCGTCTCCGTCACCAATGCCTTGTCGTCGAGGCTCGAAGTGACCGTCTGGCGCGACGGCCAGGCGCACCGGCTGGTTTTCGAGCACGGCGACGTGGTCGAGGAACTTGCGCAGGTTTCCGATCCCGCCCGCAAGAAGAGCGGCACCCGCGTGCGCTGCTGGCCCGATCCCAAGTACTTCGACAGTAGCGTCATCCCCCTCGGAGAGCTGACCCGCCTGCTTCGCAGCAAGGCCGTGCTGTTGCCCGGCGTGAAGGTGACGCTCCATGTGGAAAAAACGGGCGAGACGCAAAGCTGGCTCTACGAGCAGGGCCTGCGCGGCTACCTGACCGAAGCCCTGGCGGGTGCAGAACTGCTGATTCCCCTGTTCGAAGGGGAGCAATATGCCGGCGCCGACCACGAGAGCTTTTCCGAAGGCGAGGGCGCACAATGGGTCGTGGCCTGGACCGAAGACGGCAACGTGGTGAGGGAGTCCTACGTCAACCTAATCCCCACGCCTGCGGGCGGCACGCATGAAGCAGGACTGCGCGACGGCCTGTTCAACGCGGTCAAGAGTTTCATCGAACTGCACAACCTCAGCCCCAAGGGCGTCAAGCTGCTGCCCGAAGACGTCTTCGCCCGGGCGAGCTTCGTCCTTTCGGCCAAGGTGCTCGATCCCCAATTCCAGGGCCAGATCAAGGAAAGGCTGAACAGCCGCGATGCGGTGCGCTTGGTGGGCGGCTTTTGCAAGCCGGCGCTGGAGCTCTGGCTCAACTCGCACGTGGAGTACGGCAAGAAGCTGGCCGAGCTCGTCATCCGGCAGGCGCAGTCGCGCGTGCGGGCCACGCAGAAAGTCGAAAAGCGCAAGAGTTCGGGCGTGGCGGTGCTGCCTGGCAAGCTCACCGACTGTGAAAGCACCGACGTCTCGCGCACTGAGGTCTTCCTGGTCGAAGGGGATTCGGCCGGCGGATCGGCCAAGATGGGCCGCGACAAAGAATTCCAGGCCATCCTGCCGCTGCGCGGCAAGGTGCTTAACGCATGGGAAGTCGAACGGGACCGCCTGTTCGCCAACAATGAGATCCACGACATTGCCGTGGCGATAGGCGTCGATCCGCACGGCCCGGGAGACGATCCAGATCTTTCCGGCCTGCGCTACGGCCGCATCTGCATTCTGTCCGATGCCGACGTGGATGGCTCGCACATCCAGGTGCTGCTGCTCACGCTGTTCTTCCGCCATTTCCCGAAGCTGGTCGAAGCCGGCCACGTGTACGTCGCGCGTCCCCCGCTTTTCCGGGTGGACGTGCCGGCGCAGGGCAAGCGCCCGCCGCGCAAGCTCTATTGCCTGGACCAGGGCGAGCTGGCCGCGGTGGAAGACAAGCTGCGCAAGGAGGGCGTGCGCGAAGGGTCCTGGACCATCAGCCGCTTCAAGGGCCTGGGCGAGATGAGCCCCGAGCAACTTTGGGAAACCACGATGAACCCTGATACCCGGCGCCTGCTGCCGGTGGGCTACGGCGATCTCAGCGCCGAGGAGACCACGCGCATCTTCGACATGTTGATGGGCAAGGGCGAGGCCGCGCAGCGGCGTTCGTGGCTGGAAGAAAAAGGTGACTTGGCCGAGGTGGATATTTAATGACGGATGAACGACAACCCGGCTTGTTCGAGGCGCCGGGCGGCGACGACGCGATCACGCTGGCGCGCTACGCCGAGCAGGCCTATCTCGATTATGCAGTGTCGGTAGTGAAGGGGCGCGCGCTGCCCGATGTGAGCGACGGCCAGAAGCCGGTGCAGCGGCGCATCCTGTACGCCATGCAGGCCATGGGGCTGGGCCCCAACGCCAAGCACGTGAAGTCGGCGCGCGTCGTGGGCGACGTGCTCGGCAAATATCACCCGCACGGCGACCAGGCCGCGTACGATGCGCTGGTGCGCATGGCGCAGTCGTTTTCGCTGCGCTATCCGCTCATCGACGGCCAGGGCAACTTCGGTTCGCGTGACGGCGATGGCGCGGCCGCCATGCGTTATACCGAGGCCCGGCTCACCCCTATCGCCCGCCTTCTGCTGGACGAGCTCGACGAAGGCACGGTCGATTTCGTCCCGAACTACGACGGCTCGCACCAGGAGCCCAAGCAGCTGCCTGCGCGCTTGCCCATGGTGCTGCTCAATGGCGCGTCGGGCATCGCGGTGGGGATGGCGACGGAGATCCCGCCCCACAACCTGCGAGAGGTCGCCCAGGCGGCAGTCGCGCTGTTGAAGAACCCCAAGCTCCCGGACGAAGAGCTCTACGCATTGCTGCCCGGCCCCGATTACCCTGGGGGTGGGCAGATCATTACGCCCCAGTCCGAGATCGCGCAGATCTTCAGCCTCGGCCGCGGCTCCATCAAGGTGCGTGCACGCTGGAAGTTCGAGGAAATGGCGCGCGGCCAGTGGCAACTGGTGGTGACGGAGCTGCCGCCGGCGACGTCGTGCCAGAAGGTGCTCGAGGAAATCGAGGAGCTCACCAATCCCAAGATCAAGGCCGGCAAGAAGAGCCTGACCGCCGAGCAGCAGCAGACCAAGGCGGCGCTGCTCGGCCTGCTCGATACGGTGCGCGACGAATCCGGCAAGGACGCGCCGGTGCGCCTGGTGTTCGAGCCCAAGACTTCGCGCGTGGACAGGGACGAATTCATCAACACCCTGCTGGCGCATACGTCGATGGAGAGCAGCGCGCCCATCAACCTGGTGGCGGTTGGCAATGACGGCCGTCCGCGCCAGAAATCCATGCGCGAGATCCTCGAGGAGTGGCTGGCGTTCCGTACGCAAACCGTCACGCGGCGTTCGCGGTATCGGCTGGACAAGGTGCTCGACCGCATCCACGTGCTCGAAGGCCGCATGGTGGTCTACCTGAACGTGGATGAGGTAATCCAGGTCATCCGCGAATCGGACGAGCCCAAGCCCGCGCTGATGCAGGCTTTCAAACTGTCGGAGCGGCAGGCCGAGGACATCCTCGAGATGCGGTTGCGGCAGTTGGCGCGCCTCGAAGGCTTCAAGATCGAGCAGGAACTGAAAGACCTGAAGGAGGAGCGCGCCAAGCTGGAAGACCTGCTGGCGAATCCGTCTTCGCTCAAGCGTCTCATCGTCAAGGAAATCGAAGCCGATGCCAAGCAGTACGGCGACGACAGGCGCACGCTCATCGAGGCCGCCGAGCGCGCCACGGTCGAGGCCAAAGTCATCGACGAGCCCGTTACCGTCATCGTGTCGCAGAAGGGCTGGTTGCGGGCCAGGCAGGGGCACGGCCACGACGCCAGCCTGTTCACCTTCAAGGCCGGCGATGCCCTCTATGGCGCGTTCGAATGCCGCACGACCGACACACTGGTCGCCATCGGCAGCAACGGACGCGTCTATTCCGTCGCGGTCAACGCATTGCCGTCGGCGCGCGGGGACGGGGTTCCGGTCACGACGCTCATCGACCTGGAGCCGGGAACCCATATCCAGCACATGGTCGCCGGGCCGGCCGACGGCCGCTGGCTGCTGACCACGGAACGCGGCATGGGCTTCATCACGCGGCTGGGCGACATGGTGACGCGCCAGCGTGGCGGCAAGCAGTTCATGTCCCTCGATGCGGGCGACCGGCCACTGCGGCCGGTGCCGCTGTTCGACGGGGCGGAGTCGCTCGCGCTCTTGTCGGCCAAGGGGCGCTTCTTGGTGTTCGGCCTCGCGGAGGTCAAGACCTTGTCGGCCGGCGGCCGAGGCACGACGCTGATGGACGTCGACGCCAAGGACAGCCTGGCGCAGGTCGTCCCGGTCGGGCCAGGCGGGTTGCGGGTCAGTGGCATCTACCGCAACAAGCCTTATGAAGACATTCTCGCGGGTGAGGCGTTGGCAGCCTACGTCGGGAAGCGGGCACGCAAGGGAAGGCTGCTCGACGTCAAGGCCAAGCAACCCGTGTTGTCGCCGGTGTTGTAAATCATGATGGGCAAGTGGCTGGCGGCGGTTCTGGTGGCGGGGGCGTTGACAGGATGCTCTCCGGTCAATCCGTACTACGATCCCAACCAGCCGCATCACACCAAGCAGGGTTTCCGCAACCTGTACTCTCACGCTACCCCGGGCAAGGTGGATTTCTGGCGGTGGCAGTTCGACCGCTGGATGCGCGGCCTGCCGCATCCTCCCGAGGAGTCGCTCACCCCGGTCGTGGCCGACGTCGCGTGGCTCAAGGAGCCGTCTTCCGAGGTGCGCGTCACCTGGATCGGCCACTCGACGCTACTGGTGCAGCTGGGGCAGTTCAATTTGTTGACCGACCCGATCTTTTCGGAACGGGCCTCGCCCGTCAGCTTCGCCGGTCCCAAGCGCCACCAGCCCCCGGGCGTCGCGCTGGAGGACCTTCCCCGGATCGACGCCGTGGTCATCTCTCACAACCACTACGATCACCTCGACCTCGCGTCGGTCAGGGCGCTTGCCAAGCAACGGGGCGGGCCTCCGGTCTTCATGGTGCCGCTGGGCGTGGACGTCTGGTTCCGCAAGAATGTGCCCGAGGCCGTGGACCTGCGGCCCTTGGACTGGTGGGGGCAGACCATCGTGGGCGACGCCGTCTTCACGCTGCTGCCGGTCCAGCACTGGAGCGCCCGCACCCCCTTCGACCGCAGCGCGACGCTGTGGGGCGCGTGGGCCGTCCGGACCCGGGAGCCGGCCTTTAATTTCCTGTTCGGCGGCGATTTCGGCTATTCGCGGGACCTCGCCACCATCGGCGAGCGCGCCGGCCCCTTCGACCTGGCGGCGCTGCCCATAGGCGGATATGCGCCGCGTTGGTTCATGCGCGTCCACCACATGAACCCGACCGAAGCCGTGCAGGTGCATCGCGAGGTGCGGGCCAAGGCCTCGGTGGGCATCCACTGGGGAACCTTCGAGCTGACCGACGAGCCCCTGGACCAGCCGCCGCACGAACTGGCCCGGGCCATGCGTTACGCCGAAGTGCCGCCCGAGGAGTTCTTCGTCATGCGCCATGGCGAAACCCGCATCCTGCGTGACGGCCGCTGGCTGGTGCGGGCGCCCGGGGATTGACCTCCCTCCTGCCCGTCGCGGCCTTGTCTTGATTTGGTCATTGATGGGCTGTATAAAAAAACAGTCAGAGATAGCGATAGGCAATCCGTTGAGGAGGACGCTGTGGCGCATCTGGTTCTCGCGCTCGATGTGGCCGGTACGCCGGTGCACTGGGTGGACATCGAAAAGGCCATCAGCCTGCACGTCGCGGGCCGGGTGGCATGGGAACTGGGGGAAACCACGGTCACCTACCGCGGCGGCACCAACCGGTTGACGGGGCAGGTTTCCACCGTCAGCACCGCCAGCATCATCGCCGTGCGCGGCCGTGAGTTCCGCGGCGACCGGGCGGCGTCCATCAGCATCAGCCGCGAGCGGCTGTTCGCGCGCGACCGATACATCTGCGGCTACTGCGGCGGCTGTTTCCCCGAGTCGGAACTCACCATCGAACACGTCCGCCCTGAGTCCCGCGGGGGCACCACGACCTGGGAAAACGTCGTCACCGCCTGCCGGGCCTGCAACCAGCGCAAGGGCAACCGCACGCCGGAACAGGCGGGGATGCCGCTGCTTTATCTGCCTTACCGGCCCAATCGCTGGGAGGGCATGATCCTGCGCAACCGCCGCATCCTGGCCGACCAGATGGAATTCCTCATGGCCGGGGTGCCTCCCACCAGCCGCCTGGCCGCCTGATCCGGACCGGCTACACTTGAAATATTTTTAGCCGCCCCCATGTGGCGGCCAGGGCGTGTCGCCCGCCAACAACATTCCGTTTCATCACAGTGCATCACCTGCGCCGTCCGTCGCGGGCGCCGCGGCCCGGCCGGCCGTGCCGCTGGCCGCCGCCGTGCAGGGCGGGCAGGATGCCTTTCGACGACATGAGCCAGACCGCACAAACCTCCGAGACCCTGGGCTTCCAGACCGAAGTCAAGCAGTTGCTGCACTTGATGATTCATTCGCTGTACAGCAACAAAGAAATCTTTCTGCGCGAGCTCGTCTCGAACGCCTCCGACGCTTGCGACAAACTCCGCTTCGAGGCCATCGACCGCCCCGAGCTATTGGAGGGCAGCGGGGAGTTGGCGATACGCGTCGGCTTCGACAAGGCTGCGCGCACCATTACGATTTCCGATAACGGGATAGGCATGAGCCGGGAAGAGGCGATCGCCAATCTCGGAACCATCGCCCGCTCGGGCACGCGTGAGTTCTTCCAGCAACTGACGGGCGACAAGCAGAAGGATGCCCAGCTGATCGGCCAGTTTGGCGTGGGGTTCTATTCGTCCTTCATCGTGGCCCAGAAAGTCACCGTCGTCAGCCGCCGGGCGGGACTGCCCGCGGACCAAGCGATCCGCTGGGAGTCCACCGGCGACGGCGAGTTCACGATTTCGCCCGCCGAGAAGGCCGAGCGCGGCACGGACATCATCCTGACGCTGCGCGAAGGCGAGGACGAATTCCTGTCGTCATGGAGGCTGCGCGAGATCCTGCGCCGGTATTCCGACCACATCTCCATCCCGATCCGGATGAAGAAGGAGGAGTGGGACGAGAAGAAGTCCGAATACGTGACCAAGGACGAAGAGGAAACCGTCAACCAGGCAAGCGCCCTGTGGACGCGCAACAAGTCTGACATCACCGAAGAGCAGTACGTCGAGTTCTATAAGCACGTCGCGCACGACTTCGAAGGCCCGCTCGCCTGGACGCACAACCGGGTCGAAGGCCGCACCGAGTACATCCAGCTGCTATACATACCCAAGCGCGCCCCCTTCGATCTCTGGGACCGCACCCAGAAGCACGGCGTCAAGTTGTACGTCAAGCGCGTCTTCATCATGGATGACGCCGAGCAGCTCCTGCCAACGTACTTGCGCTTCGTGCGCGGCGTCATCGATTCGGCCGACCTGCCCCTCAACGTTTCCCGCGAAATCTTGCAAGAGAGCCGCGACGTGCGCGCGATCCGCGAGGGCAGCGCCAAGCGCGTCCTGGGCTTGCTCGAAGACTTGGCCGAGAATCGCAAGGAAGACTATGCGACCTTCTGGAAGACATTCGGCCAGGTGCTCAAGGAGGGCGTGGGCGAGGATGCGGCCAACATGGAGCGCATCGTCAAGCTGCTGCGTTTCGCCTCGACGCATGAGGGCGTGCCCGAGCAGACCGTCTCCCTGGCCGATTACGTCTCCCGCATGAAAGAAGGGCAGGACAAGATCTACTACGTCACGGCCGAGACGTTCGCCGCCGCGAGCAATAGCCCGCACCTGGAAATCTTCCGCAAGAAAGGCATCGAGGTACTGCTGCTGACCGACCGCATCGACGAATGGATGCTGTCCTTCTTGCGCGAGTTCGAGGGCAAGCCGCTGGTCTCCATCGCCAAAGGCGGGCTGGACCTGGGTGCGATGGCCGACGCGGAAGAGAAGAAACAGCAGGAAGAAGTCTCCGAGACCTTCAAGCCCGTGGTCGAGCGCCTGAAGAAAACGCTGGGCGATGCGGTCAAGGACGTGCGCGTGACTTTCCGCCTAGTCGATTCGCCTGCCTGCGTCGTGGTGGACACCCACGAAATGAGCCAGCACCTGCAGCGCCTGCTCAAGGCGGCCGGGCAGGCCACGCCGGAGACGCGTCCCATCCTCGAAGTCAACCCGCACCATGCGTTGATCGAGCGCATCAAAGACGCGCCGGACGAAGCGTTCGAGCAATGGGCCAAGCTATTGCTGGACCAGGCCTTGCTGGCAGAAGGTGCCACCCTCGAAGACCCGGCGGCCTTCGTGCGCCGGATGAACAGCCTGCTGCTGAGCCAGTCTTGAGCCGCGGTCGCCGCAGCGCCGCCGGGCGGATGCGTCCCGCCTCGGCCGGCCCCAGCGAACTCGACGATCCCACTTTCTCCGAAGAAGACGGGATCCGGTATCTGCATTTCGGCAGCCCCTGGATACAAGGGGCGATGAAGGTGCGCAGCCCGTATTCGCTGGTGCTCGAATACACGCGCCAGATGATGGCGTGGCTGTTGTTCCTCGAACCACCAGAGCGCCCCGAGGCCATCGGCGCCCTAGGGCTGGGCGCCGGTTCGCTGGTGCGGTTCTGCCTCAAGCACACCGACAGCGTAGTGCACGCCGTCGAATGGAATCCCCGCGTGACGGCCGCATGCCACGCCTATTTCCGGCTGCCGGAGCAGAACGAACGTTTTCTTGTGACGCACGCGGACGCCGGCGAATGGGTGCAGGACATTGCCAACCGCGGCAGCTGCCGCGTCTTGATGGTGGACTTGTACGACCATGAGGCGCGCGGCCCGGTGCGCGACTCTGTGGCGTTTTACCGCGGCTGCCGCCGCGTGGTCAGCGCCCATGCGCGCCAGGCTGGCGTGGTGACCGTCAACCTGTTCGGTGCGCACGAAAGTTTTGAACTCAATCGTCGCAATCTCGAAGAAGCGTTCGAGGGACGCGTGTTGATGCTGCCCGAGATCGAGGAGGGTAACCGCGTGGCCATCGCCTTGGCGGGCCCACCGCTCGCCGTCGACGCGTCCACACTGTTGTCCCGGGCCGAGGAGGTCGAACGGCGCTACGGTTTGCCGGCCCGCAAATGGGCCCGCTCGCTGGCGTCCGAGTTGGGACGGATCCAGTCGGCAGCGCCATGAAGGCAGATCGCTCGACGAACGGTGACGGCGCGCTCAGCGGTTTTCCGCCAGTGCTGGATCGCGAGACGTCCATCCTCATCCTGGGCAGTTTTCCGAGCGTGGCCTCGCTGGCGCAGGGCCAGTATTACGCTCACCCGCGGAACCAGTTCTGGCGCCTGCTCGGTGCCTGCCTGGGCATCGAGCTCGCCGCGCTTCCGTATCCGGACCGATTGCGCACGTTGCTCGCGCGCGGCGTAGGCATCTGGGACGTGGTCGCCCGTTGCCGCCGCCAAGGCAGCCTCGACGCCAGCGTCACCGATGCGCAGGCCAATCCCCTCGCCGCATATCTGCGCGAGCACGCGCCTCGTGTATCGCGCATAGGCTTTAACGGCGGGCTCTCGTGGAAGCTGGGCCGCCATTTGGCCGACCACGGATACCGGGTATACCGGCTCCCCTCGTCCTCGCCTGCTGCAGCCCTGCATAGCTTTGAACAAAAGCTCGCGCAATGGCGGATGCTGTTCGACGAGTGAAGCCGATTCTGCGCTGTTGCCGGCCGCTCGCTTCTACAATGGCGCATCGCTTTTCCGGGGGAGAGGATGGATGCCTTGCGGATTTCGCTGGCGGGCGAGAAGGTCGTGCTTGAGGCTTTGACGCGAGAGCACGCAGCCAGCCTGGCGGAGGCGGCGCGTGACGGCGACGTCTGGCGCACGCCGTATACCCATATTCCGGCCGACCTGGCGTCGGCCCAGAACTACGTCGATGTCGCCCTGGCGGCGCGGGATGCCGGGGAGGCCATTCCTTTTGCGACGACCCTGCGCGACGGGGGCAAGCTCGTCGGAAGCACGCGCTATTGCCGCATCGACCGCGCGCATCGCAAACTGGAGATTGGCTATACCTGGATCGCCGGCTCGTGGCAGCGCAGCTTCGTGAATACCGAGGCCAAGTACCTGATGCTGCGCTATGCCTTCGAGTACCTGGGATGCCTGCGGGTGCAATTGCAGACCGATGCCCTGAATGCACAATCCCGCCGTGCCATCGAAAGGCTGGGCGCAAAGCTCGAAGGCATCCTGCGCAAGGATCGCATCATGCCGGACGGGCGGCGTCGTGACTCCGCCATGTACAGCATCATCGAAGAAGAATGGCCGCAAGTGCGGGCCGCGCTGGAGCTGCGGCTGACGCAAGGCGGCATTACGCCGCGCCTGGAGCCGTTGCCGCATTGAGAAGGGCCGGCACGCCGCGTGTCCGGGTGGGGTGCCTAGTGTCGCGATGGGCGCGCCCATAGGCGTGCGCCGCCCGCCGCCCCCTTCAGCCGACCAGTAGCTTCCGTCGCTTCAGGATGTCCTGGATCTGGCCCAGCCGGCTTTGCGGGTCGCCGTCGGCCAGCAAGTGGCGTTGCTGGGGCGGCAGGAGCGGCAGCAGCTCCGCCCAGCGGTTGGCGACCCACCCGCACTCGTCCAGGCGGAACGGCGGGGCGAATGGCATCTCGGCGACCGGTATCCGCTCTTGCTGCATGTCGGCGATCAGGCGTCCGAGGGTGTTGGCGCTGGGTTGCAGGGACTCGGGTATCGGTGTCGGGGGATCATCGGGCAAGCACTCGATTTCTCCGACCCAAAGCCCGTACTTGCGCTGCTCGCTCGAGAGCAGGCGAAAACGCGTCGTGCCCACGCAGCGCAGTTGCATGAGCCCCGGCATGGGCACGTCCCAGCGTTCGATCTTCGCCATGGTGCCGAAATCGGCGAGGACTTCTTTCCCTTCGGGGGTGCGGACCTCGTTGCCGGCCAGCAGCGGCACGACGCCGAACTCGCTTTGTTCGGCAATGCACTGTTTGACCATGTCGAGGTAGCGGATTTCGAAGACGCGCAGGTGTAGGATGCCCTCTGGGTAGAGCGCCCGGCTGAGGGGGAAGAGAGGTATCGGATTCATGGCAGCACGCGGGGGATGGCCCTGCCGCCAGGATAACGCGTTATCGCGTCCCCCAGGCAAGGATGTGGCCGAAACGGCGTAAGCAAGCGTTGCTACGGTCGGGTTAGTCGGCCAGCTGGGAGACGTCCTGGTCTGCGCATGCCATGAGCAAATCGCGGACGCGGCCCCGTGGCAGTGCCAGGTCGGGGTCGATGTCAGCCAGCGGCCGCAGCACGAAAGCGCGCGCGTGCATCCTCGGATGGGGCAGGGTGAGCCGGGGCGTATCCAGTTGGAGGTCATCGTACGCGAGCAGGTCGAGATCCAGCGTGCGTGGGGCGTTCCGGTAGGGCCGCTCGCGTCCGTGGGCTAGTTCTATGCCCTGGAGTGCGTCGAGCAGGTCGAGCGGCGCCAGCGCGGTGCGTAGGCGCACCACGGCGTTCACGTAGTCAGGCCCGCTCGATTCCACGGGGGCGGTGCGGTAGAAGTGCGACCGGGCTTCCAGGCGCATGTGGGGATGCGCGGCGAGCTCGGAGAGCGCGCGTTGCAGCGTGGCGAGCGGATCGCCCAGGTTGGCGCCGAGCGCCACCCATGCCGTATGCCCGCCGGCGTCGCTCATCCTGCCACCGGCGTGGCGCCGCCTTCGGTTCCGCCGCCCGCACGCGAACGGCCGCTGCGCCGGCGGCGTTTGCGGCCGGATCCTTCTCCGGACGCACGGGGTTGCCTGGCCAGCTCGTCCAGCATGGCGGCGCGTTTGGCGTCGTTCGCGTCCGCGAGATCCATCCACCATTGCGCCAGCTGCGCGTCCACTTCGCCCGCGGCCGCGCGCAGCTGCAGGAAGTCGCAGGCGGCGCGGAAGCGGGGCTGCTCCAGCATGCGCCAGGCGGCCTTGCTTTGCCGCCGCTCGAAGCGGGGCTGCATGAACCAGATCTCGCGCATGTCGGAGACGAAGCGGCGCTGTATGGCGAGTTTTTCCGTCTGGTCGTCCAATACCGAATCCACGGCCATGCCCAGTGCCGGGATGGGGAGTTCACCAGCGGCCCGGTATTGCTGCCAGCGCTGGTTGACCTGTTGCCAGAGCAGCGCCGCGAACAGGAAGCTCGGGCTGACCGACTTGCCGCTGCGCACGCGCATGTCCGTGCGTTCCAGCGCCAGCTCGACGAAGCGTTCGCCGTCAGGCTGGTCGAGCACGACGTCGAGCAGCGGGAGCAGGCCCTTGTGCAGTCCTTCGGCGCGCAGGCGGCGCAGGCAGTCCATCGCGTGGCCGCAGGTCAGCATCTTGAGCATTTCGTCGAACAGCCGCGAGGCCGGCACATTCTCGATCAAATGCGCCATGTCGCGGATCGGCGCGAGCGTGGCCGGCGCGATGGTGAAGCCGAGCTTGGCCGCAAAGCGTATGCCCCGCAGCATGCGCACCGGGTCTTCACGGTAGCGCTTGGCCGGATCCCCGATGATGCTGATGACTTTTTTCTTTAGGTCGGCAACGCCGTTGTGATAATCGATGACGATCTCGGTGGCCGGGTCGTAATACAGCGCGTTCAGCGTAAAGTCCCGGCGCGCCGCGTCTTCTTCCAGGGTGCCGAATACATTGTCGCGGAGGATGCGGCCGTGCTCGTCGGTGGTCTGCTCGTCGGAGCTGGACGCCCGGAACGTGGACGTTTCGATGATCTCCTGTCCGAACACCACGTGCACGAGGCGGAACCGGCGGCCGATGATCCGGGCGCGGCGGAACAGCGCCTGGACTTGTTCGGGCGTGGCATCGGTAGCCACGTCGAAATCCTTGGGTTGGGCGCCGACGATGAGGTCGCGCACCGCGCCGCCCACGATGTAGGCCTGGTATCCGTGCTCGTGCAGTACGTCGCAGACCTTGATGGCATGTCGCGAGACGAGCCGGCGATCGATGCCATGCTTGGATTGCGGGACGCGCTGCGGTGCATGCCGCCGGACGCTCAGGATGGGGCGCGCTGCCCGTGGCGTAAAGAGTTTGCTGATGAGCTTCTTGATCATGCGAACAAATCCATGATGCGCCAGCCACGGTCGCGCGCAAGCTTGCGCAGCGTGTCGGAGGGATTGGCGGCGACCGGGTCGGTCACCGCCTCGAGCAGCGGGACGTCGTTCATCGAGTCGCTATAGAAAAAAGACTGCTGGAAATCAGACAGTTGCCAGCCGCGTTCGGCCAGCCATTGGTTGACGCGCGTCACCTTCCCTTCCCGGAAGCAGGGAATGCCTTGTATGCGGCCGGTAAAGCGGCCGGCCACGTATTCGGGTTCGGTCGCTAGCAAGGTCGGGATGCCGAAGGCGCGGGCGATCGGTGCCGTCACGAAGGAGTTGGTGGACGTGGCGATGGCGCACAGGTCTCCTGCCTCCAGGTGGCGACGCACCAACGCGATGGCCTGGTCGGTGATGGCGGGCCGGATGACTTGGGCCATGAATTCTTCGTGCCAGCGCGCGAGATCGTAGGGCGTGTTCTGCGCCAGCAGGCCGAGCATGAACTCGGCCGATTCGAGGGCAGTCAGTTCGCCCGCGTCGTAGCGGCGCATCAATTCTTCGTTCTTGGCGCAGGCCGCCGCGGGGTCGCCGACGTGCCCGCTGCGGGCGAGGAAGTCGGCCCATCGGTAGTCGCTGTCGAGCGGAAGCAGCGTATGGTCCAGGTCGAACAGGGCGAGGCGTGCGGGCGGCGCTTGCGTGGGAGTCATGACAACGAAGAATGCGGTTGTGGAGAGGATGATTGATGTTGCTCGGCCAGCATGGCACGCAAGAGCGGAAGCGTGATAGGCCGCTTGGCTGCCAGGGAGTAGTGGTCCAGCGCGTCGAGCAACGCGGTCAGCTGCCGCATGTCCCGCTCATAGTGGGTGAGGATCCAGTTGACCACTTCGGGAGCGAGGTTCAGCCCCCGGCTCGCGGCCTGCCGGATGAGTGCGTCCGTTTTCTCGGCGTCGGACAGGACATCCAGGCGGAATACCAGGTCCCATCCCAGCCGGGTACGCAGGTCTTCCCGGATTTCCAGCTGTCCCGGCGCCAGTTCGCCGGCAACGATCAGCGACAGGGCCATGTCCGTCGCCGTCAACTCGCGCCATCGGTTGTATAGCGTGAAGACAGCGCCTAGGCGAGCTTCATCGAGCAGGTGCAGGTCATCGATCGCGACTAGGCCGGGCCGGGCCTCGGCATCTTCGGGCTGGGCGGCGCGCTTGTAGGCCGACACCGGGCTGCGGCTGTCGAGGTAGACGGCCCCGGCATGCGCAGACAAGGCGCGCAGCAAGTGCGTGCGCCCGCAGCCCGCGGGACCCCACAGGTACACGGCGCGGCCCGGCGGCAAGGTGCGCAGCGTCTCCAGGGCCTCGGTATTGGGGCCTGGGACGTAGTTTTCCAGGGTCGGTGCCGGCGCGGCGAGCACGTCGAGTAGCAACTGCTTCATGAAATGCGGCTAATAAGACCCGCAGCGTCGGACGATCATGGCGTTGGAAGGCGACAGGTCGGGCCGGGCAAGGCTGCGCAGGCAGGAAAGAAACGCAAATGCGGCAGCGCGGTTCGTAGCTGACGCAGGGCGGCCGGCGGGATCCTTCCCGCCGTAAGACCCTTTGATCTGCGTGGAAATACCAATCATCGTAAAATTATAGCTTTCAGGCGTTCCCTGGCTGTTTTTTTGCTGCGATCGCCCGCGTCGCGGGGTCGCGCCCGCCTGCGGCGGGCCTGCGCCGGCCAGAAACGAGATACCGCTTCCTCCCGCCCGGCGAACGAGAACGCGCCCCCGGGGCGAGCCCAACCCACTATTTTCGGTCCATTCCATGTCCGCACAACAACCCAGCGCTTCTTCCTTGACTTATCGTGACGCGGGCGTCGACATCGATGCGGGGGATGCCCTGGTCGAACGCATCAAGCCACTCGCCAAGCGCACCCTGCGCGAAGGGGTGCTGGCCGGCATAGGCGGGTTCGGGGCGTTGTTTGAAGTGCCGAAGAAATACCGCGAGCCCGTGCTGGTCTCCGGCACGGACGGCGTCGGCACCAAGCTGCGGCTCGCGTTTTCGTGGAACAAGCACGACACGGTGGGCATCGACCTCGTGGCGATGAGCGTCAACGACATTCTCGTGCAGGGCGCCGAGCCTTTGTTTTTCCTCGATTATTTCGCCTGCGGCCGGCTCTCGGTGGACACGGCCGCGACCGTGATCGGCGGCATCGCCAAGGGCTGTGAGCTGGCCGGATGCGCATTGATCGGCGGCGAAACGGCCGAAATGCCGGGCATGTATCCCGATGGCGAGTATGACCTGGCGGGGTTTGCCGTTGGCGCCGTGGAAAAATCCAAGGCCATCGACGGCCGCCGCATCCAGGTCGGCGACGCGGTCCTGGGGCTGGCTTCCAGCGGAGCCCATTCAAATGGCTACTCGCTGGTCCGCAAGATCCTCGAGCGCGCCGGCGCCCAACCGGACCAGGATTTCCACGGCCAGCCCCTGCGCGACGTCGTCATGGCTCCCACCCGCATCTATGTCAAGCAGGTGCTGGCGGCCATCGCCAAGCACGACATCAAGGGCCTGGCCCACATCACGGGCGGCGGCTTGCTGGACAACGTGCCGCGCATCCTGCAGCCCGGGCTGGCTGCCCGCCTGCACCGCGATGCTTGGAACATGCCGGAGCTCTTCGCTTGGCTGCAACGCGAGGGCGGTGTGGCCGATGCCGAAATGCATCGCGTGTTCAACTGCGGGATCGGCATGGTCCTCGTGGTCTCGGCCCAGGAGGCCGACGCCGTGGCGGCGACCCTGCGCGAGCAGGGCGAGACGGTCTACCGCATTGGCGAGATCGTCGAGCAGCAGCCGGGTGCCGCGCAAACGGTCGTCGTCTGACGAAGCGGCGGGGCGAGCGGGGCCCCGCCTCTGGCGCCCGGGGCGTCCGGCCCCGTGGCCTTAACCCAGGATCTCGCGCAGCGCCGCAACCAGCGCGTCGCACTCCGCGTCGGTTCCTATGGTGATGCGCAGGTATTGGTCGATGCGGGGCTGCTTGAAGTGGCGCACCAGCACTTTGCGCTCGCGCAGCCCCCTGAACAGCGCGGCACCATCGTGCGCCGGGTGGCGCGCAAAGACAAAGTTGGCCGCCGAGGGGAGTACTTCGAAGCCGAGCTGCGCCAGCTGTTCCGCCAGGCGCGTGCGCGACGCCATGATGGCGCGGCGGGTCTGCTCGAAATAGGCGACGTCTTCCATCGCGGCCGTGGCGCCGGCGATCGCAAGCCGGTCGAGCGGGTATGAGTTGAAGCTGCCCTTGACGCGCTCCAGGCCTTCTATCAGGTGCGGCTGGCCGATGGCATAGCCCACGCGCAGGCCGGCCAGGGACCGCGACTTGGACAGCGTTTGGACCACCAGCAGGTTCGGGTAGGTCCTGACCAGAGAAACGGCCGAGGTGCCGCCGAAATCGATATAGGCCTCGTCGATGACCACGGGCGAGTCCGGGTGGGCCTTCAGCAAGGCCTCGATGTCGTCCAGCGGCAGCAGGCGGCCGGTGGGGGCGTTCGGGTTGGGGAAGATGATCCCGCCGTTCGGAATGCCGTAATCCTGCACGCGGATGGAGAGGTCCGCCGTTAGCGGGACGGTGCAGTATTCAATGCCGTACAGCCCGCAGTAAACCGGGTAGAAGCTGTAGGTGATGTCCGGAAAGAGGAGCGGCAGGTCGTGCTTGAGCAGGCCCACGAAAACGTGCGCCAGCACTTCGTCAGAGCTGTTGCCCGCGAAAACGTGATCGGCCGGGACTCCGTGGAAGCTTGCTACCGCCGCCTTGAAGGACGTGGCCTCGGGGTCGGGATAGCGTCGCAGCGCTTCGCCGGCTGCATCGCGGATGGCTTCCAGCACGCGAGGCGAAGGCGGATACGGATTCTCGTTGGTATTGAGTTTGATCAGTCCGTCGATCTGCGGTTGTTCGCCGGGGACGTAGGGCGTCAGTTGCTGAGTGACGCGGCTCCAGTACCTGTTCATGAATCGTTTCGTCGAAAGCGCAAAGCGCGGCAAAGGGCCGCGCCAGCATTGAGCATAGCAGGGCCAGAGGCGGGACGCACGCGCGCCTCGCCCGCCGTCCTTCCGTTGGCATGGCGGCTTTTTTTCAGCCTAGGGCAGCGAATTGGGCGTCAAGGGTGGGAGCGACCGCGGCGACGAGGCGCCCGATGCTGTCCGGGGCCAGGCAATCCACGACTATCCTGTCGGGAAGCGCGCGCAGCCACGTGATTTGGCGTTTTGCCAATTGCCGGGTGGCGGCGATGGCCTGGGCGCGCATCTCGGCGCCATGGATGGTGCCCTCCAAATAGCTCCAAACCTGGCGGTAGCCGACGCAGCGTATCGAGGGAAGCTCTGGACTCAAGTCGCGGCGCGCACGCAGGCGCCGCACTTCGTCGATCAGTCCCGCCTCCAGCATGGCGTCGAAGCGTTGCTCGATGCGCGCGTGCAGACCCGCGCGATCGGACGGCTCGAGGCTCACGTCTACGGTGCGCAGCGCAGCGGCGGCGCCGCGGTGGCCGGTGAGCAGCGCGGACATCGGCTGGCCCGTCAATGCGTGGATTTCGAGCGCGCGCTGGATGCGCTGGCTGTCGTTGGGCGAAAGCCGCGCGGCCGTGGCCGGATCGATCCTGGCCAGTTCCGCATGCATGGCCGGCCAGCCGATTTCCGCGGCCCGGGCGTTGAGCTGCGCACGCAAGAGTGCGTCGCCTTGGGGCAGGCTGTCCAAGCCTTCCCTGAGCGCCTTGAAATACAGCATGGTGCCGCCAGCCAGCACGGGAATGCGTCCGCGGCGCCGGATGTCGGCGATCAGGCGCAGCGCCTCGCTGCGAAACTGGCCCGCGGAGAAGGTTTCCGCCGGGTCGCGGATGTCGAGCAAATGCTGGGCCACGCGCTCGCGTTCGGCGGCGCCAGGCTTGGCGGTGCCGATGTCCATGCCGCGGTAAATCGTGGCAGAGTCCACGTTGATGATTTCGATGGGCCAGCGCTCGGCCAGGGCCAGGGTGGCCGCACTCTTGCCGGCCGCGGTGGGGCCCATCAGACACAGCACCGGAAGCTGCGTATCGGTCATGGGTTGAGGCATGTCGGGATCAGCGGCCGCGCAGGAACAGCCGGTCGAGGTCGGTCACGCTGAGCTGTACCCAGGTCGGACGGCCGTGGTTGCATTGGTCGGCGCGCTCGGTCGCTTCCATCTGCCGCAGGAGTGCGTTCATTTCGTCCAGGCTCAGGCGGCGGTTGGCGCGGACGGCGCCGTGGCAGGCCATCGTGGCGAGCAGTTCGTTGCGTTGTTCCGTCAGCAGCCGTGTCGCGCCGACCTCGGCGAAGTCGCGCAGCACTTCGCGTGCCAGCGTTTCGATGTCCGCATGCGCCAGGGGCGCCGGAACCGCACGCACCGCGATCGAGGCTGGACCGGCCGGGCGCAGCTCGAAACCGATGCTGGAAAGGGCCTCCTCCTGTTCCTCCACGAGCGCCACGTCGCTTTCCGAGGCCCGGAAAACCACCGGCACCAATAGGTTCTGCGTGGGCATGCGCCGGGCGTCGAGCGCGTTCTTGAGTTGCTCGTACACGATGCGCTCGTGCGCCGCGTGCATGTCTACGACCACTAGTCCGTGTGCGTTCTGGGCGAGCACATAGATGCCATGGATCTGCGCGACCGCCATGCCGAGCGGGAATTCTTCGCCGTCCGGAAGCGGGCGCGGCGTGGTGCCCTGGGGGATGGGGGCGGGAGCGGGCGACGGGACGCGCGGGGCCACCGGTTCGTGCAGTGCCAGGATACGCGCGCCGAGGTCAGGACGGTAGGCCGGCGTGCCCGCATCGTGGAGTCTGAAGGGCAGTTGCGCCGCCGAGGCGAGGGCCGGTGCAGCCAGGCGCGGATCGCCGGCATCCGCCGATCCAGCGGGGAATCGGTCGGCTTGCGCTGCGGCCCCCTGGCCGGCAAGCGGCACCGCCGGTACGTGCGCGATATCCGGCGCCGCGCCCGCGGCATGGGCCAGCGTTTGGCCGACGATTTGGGAGACGAAACGGTGCACTGCGCCGCTGTCGCGGAAGCGGACCTCGTGTTTGGCCGGATGGACGTTGACGTCTACCGCGGCGGGATCGAGATCGAGGAAGAGCACGTAGGCAGGCTGCCGATCGCCATGCAGAACGTCGGCATAGGCGGTGCGTATCGCATGGCTCACCGTGCGGTCCCGCACGAACCTTCCATTGACGTACAGATACTGCTTGTCGGCGCGCGCGCGCGAAGCCGTGGGCCGGGATACGACGCCATGCAGGCGGATCGCGCCGCTTTCGGCCTGGACCGGCAGGCCGCCCTGCGCGAATTCGGGCCCGAGCACGTCGTGGATGCGTCGCACCGGGTCGGCGGGCAAGTATTGCTGGTAGGCGCGGTCCTGGTGGAACAGGCGGAACGCGATGTGGCAGTGGGCCAGAGCGATCCGTTGGAACGCCTCCACGCAATGGCCGAATTCCGTGGCTTCCGATTTCAGGAACTTGCGGCGGGCCGGGACGGCGTCGAACAACTGGCGCACGTCTATCGTCGTGCCCGGCGGGCCGGAGGCCGGCGCGACGTCGCCGTTTTCCCATTGCCAGGCATGGTCGGCGCCGGCCGTGCGCGAGATGAGGGTCAGGCGGGCCACGGAGGCGATGGAGGCGAGCGCCTCGCCGCGAAAACCCATGGAGGCGACCGATTCGAGTTCGGTCAGCGAGCGGATTTTGCTCGTGGCGTGGCGGGCGACCGCTAGCGGCAGTTCTTCCGGCGGGATGCCGCAGCCGTCGTCCGTGACGGCGATCCGGCGTATGCCGCCCCCTTCCAGCCTGACGTCGATGGCGCGCGCGCCGGCGTCAATGGCGTTTTCCAGCAATTCCTTGAGCACCGAGGCGGGGCGCTCGATGACTTCGCCGGCCGCAATCTGGCTGATCAGGAGGTCGGGAAGGGGGGCGATGGGGCGGCGATCGGACATGGAGGAATTATAGAGGTCGCCCAGATGGCGGAGCCGGGGCATCGGACCGGCCGGGGGCAAGCGGGACCGTGCAGGCGTGGGCTATAGTGCTTTCGGTTTTCCCGCTCGCGAAAAAGGTCCGGCCATCTATGCTCGAATTCCTGAACATGCTGATCCACATCGACCAGACACTTGGCGTCTGGGTCGCCCAATACGGGGCGTGGATCTATCTGATTCTCTTTTTGATCATTTTTGCCGAGACCGGGCTGGTCGTCGTCCCATTCCTGCCAGGGGATTCCCTGCTGTTCATCGCCGGTGCGTTCGCCGCGACCGGCAGCATGCACCTGGGGCTGCTCATTGCGCTGCTGCTCGTGGCCGCGGTCGGCGGGAATACCGTCAATTACTTCGTCGGCCGCTTCATCGGGCCGAAAGTCTTTTCGCAGAATATCCGCTTCCTGGACCGCGAAGCCCTGATCAAGACCCACGCGTTCTACGAGAAGCATGGGGGCAAGACGCTCATCATTGCCCGCTTTCTTCCCATCGTCCGGACTTTCGCGCCCTTCGTGGCCGGCGTGGGCTACATGACCTTCGCACGCTTCCAGTTCTTCAACGTCGTCGGCGCGCTGCTGTGGATCGTGCTGCTGGTGTGCCTGGGCTATTTCTTCGGCAACCTGCCGCTGGTCCGCGAACACCTGAACACCATCGTCTTGGTCGGCTTGGGTGCCGCCATCGTCCCGCTGCTGTTGGGCGGGCTTTGGAAAGGCCTGCGCCACTTGCGCAACCGCTCCGAGGGCGCGCGCCCATAGTGGCCCACGCCCGCATGGCGGCTGGGGGCCTTACGTGAGCTTGTTCCTGGACAGCGGCGGATTCTTCGCGAAATAGCGCTGGATGCCTTGCATGATGGCCGTCGCCATGCGGTCTTGGTACGCCAGGTCGGACAGCCGCTTTTCCTCTTCCGGATTGCTGATGAAAGCGGTCTCGATGAGGATGGAGGGAATGTCCGGCGCTTTCAGCACGGCAAAGCCAGCCTGTTCGACCCGCGGCTTGTGCAGCCGGTTGATGGTCGAGAGCTCATCCAGGACGGCGCGGCCCAGCTTGAGGGAGTCGTTGATCTGGGCTGTCGTCGACAGGTCGAGCAGCACGCGGGCGATTTGCTTGTCGTGCGAACCAATGTTGACGCCGCCGATGAGGTCGGAGGCGTTTTCCTTGGCGGCCAGCCAGCGGGCGGCGCTGCTGCTGGCGCCGCTTTCGGACAAGGCAAACACCGACGAGCCCCGGGCCGTGGGCTTGATCCACGCATCGGCATGCACTGACACGAAAAGATCGGCCTGCACCCGCCTGGCCTTGGCCACGCGGACGTGGAGCGGCACGAAATAGTCGCCGTCGCGCGTGAGCATGGCGCGCATGTTGGGCTGCTGATCGATCTTGGCCTTGAGGATGCGCGCAATCTTCAGGACGACGTCTTTCTCGCGCGTGCCGCCGCGTCCGATCGCCCCCGGATCTTCACCGCCGTGGCCCGGGTCGATGGCCACGGTGATCATGCGCGAGATGGGCTGTTGCTCGGCGCGGCGCCGGGGCGGCGCAGGCTGCGGGGCGGCGTCCGGGATCGGCGCGCCTTCGATGGCCGGCCCCGTGCCCCGCGCGGCGTTCTGCTCGGATTGCAGGCGCTCGAGCATTTTCAGGATCGGATCGTCGTCGTCCTGGTTCGCCAGCGCCAGGAGGGGGTCTCGCTCCACCTTGGGATAGAGGTCCAACACCAGCCGGTGCTTGTATTCGCCGACCGGCTTGAGGCTGAAGAGCTGCGGCACGGTCTCCTGCTTGAGGTCGAGCACCAGCCGGACGACATTGGGCCGGTTCTGGCCGACCCGGATGCTGGCGATATAGGGATCGTCCGGCCGGACCTTCGCCACCACGTCGCGCAGCGCGGCGTTCAGTTCCACGCCTTCGATGTCCAGTACGACGCGATGGGGGTTGTCCAGCACGAAGTGTTCGGTCTTGAGCTCGGCATCCAGTTCCAGCGTGAGCCGGGTGTAGTCCGGAGCCGGCCACAAACGCACCGCTACCAGCTCTGCGGCCCGTGCGGCGGTGGGAACCAGGGGAACGAACAAAGTGGCGGCCAAGCCGGCCACGAGGCGCCGGCGGGAAACCCCGGACGGCGCCAGGACGCCCTGGGCCTGGGCATAGGACGAGGCCGACGCGCCGGCCGGCTGGTCGGGCTCTAGTGCATCGTGTCGGGAGAAATCGTGTTCAGCCATGCCTGTCCTTTTGCGGTGTGGGCGCGTAGCGTCGCCCCACGTCCTGCGCCTTCATAAGACAGCGCGATGTCCAGGTCCGGAGCCGGAAGTGCGCCGCCTGCGCGTTCGGCCCACTCGATGAGCACGAGGGCGTCATCGCGCAGCGCGTCCCGGAATCCGGCGTCGAGCCACTCGCGTGGATCGGTAAAACGATAAAAATCAAAGTGATAGCAGTATAAGTTCGAAACTTTATAAGGTTCAACCAAAGTGAAGGTTGGACTCTTGATCCGGCCCGTTACGCCGACTGCACGCAACAGTGCCCGGGCGAAAGTGGTTTTTCCGGCGCCAAGGTCGCCGTGCAGGTGAATGCGGAGCCCCTTGGCGGCCAGGGGGGCCAGGCTGGCGGCCAGTGCTTCGGTCGCGGCTTCGTCGGGCAGGTGCAGGTGTCGGGATTCGGGCATGGCGGTGTGCAGGGCGTCGTTCAGGGGCATGGGCTACCATCGCAGTATGTCAGCATCGCCGCCCGATTTTTCCGCGTCTTCTTCCTCCCACATCGATCCCGACGGCCTGGTTGCGGCCGTGCGACGATGGGGGCGGGAACTGGGTTTTTCCGCAGTGGGAATCGCCGATCTGGATCTGGCCGAGGCGGCCGACCGGCTCACGGCCTGGGTAGGCGAGGGCATGCATGGCGAGATGGATTATATGGAGCGCCATCTGCCGCTGCGGCGCGATCCGTCGCAATTGGTGCCCAATGCGCGGTCGGCCATCATGGTGCGCATGGATTACGCCCCACTGGACGGACCGGCGCTTGCCGCCAGCCAGCGGAAGGCGCTGGCCGATGGCGCCACCGGCGTGGTGGCGACCTATGCGCTGGGCCGCGACTACCACAAGGTGTTGCGGCAACGCCTCCAGCGCCTGGCAGACCGCATCGCCGGGCATATCGGCCCATTCGGCTATCGCGTTTTTACCGATTCTGCTCCCGTCATGGAGGTCGAGCTGGCGCGCAAGGCCGGGATCGGGTGGCGGGGCAAGCACACCTTGTTGCTTTCGCGCGACGGGAGCTGGTTCTTCCTGGGTGAAATCCTGACCGACCTGCCGTTGCCGGCCGACCAGCTGCAAACGCCGCATTGCGGGCAGTGCCGGCGCTGCATCGATGCCTGTCCTACCGGCGCGATTGTCGCGCCGTATGTACTGGACGCCCGGCGCTGCATTTCCTATCTCACCATCGAATTGCGGGGAAGCATTCCGGAGGCGCTCAGGCCGGCCATCGGTACCCGCGTGTACGGTTGCGACGACTGCCAGATGGCTTGCCCTTGGAACAAGTACGCCCGCGCATCCGCGGTTCCCGATTTCGCGCCGCGCCACGGGCTAGAAGCCGCGCAGCTGGTGGCGCTGTTCGCCTGGACCGAAAAGGATTTCGATGCCCGCACCCAGGGAAGCGCCATCCGTCGCATCGGTTATGAACGCTGGCTGCGGAACGTGGCGGTTGCGCTGGGCAATGCCCGGCCGAGCGCGGAAGTGCGGGCAGCCCTGCTCTCCCGCGCCGATCATCCGAGCGAATTGGTACGTGAGCACGTGCGCTGGGCGCTGGCTCGGCAGGAAGCGGCGGCCGGCTGACCGGCTGGGGAAAACCAGCAGGGAGACATAAACAGCGCGTCGGAGCGGTTTGCTATTCTGTGGAGCAAGGCTCTTGATCCAGCCCCCCTGGTCCACGAGACCAGGATGCATCCGCCGCCTGGCGGATGAGGGCGGGCGAAGGCGCGACCTCGTCCCTCGCCCCAGGGCCGTAGTGAAGGATGACAACCAACTCCAAAGAGGAGCACGCATGAAAGCAAGAAGAATTGCCGCCTCACTGGCGGGAATGGCAGCCGCAGTCACCACATTCATTGCGGTACCTGGCGTGGCTTTCGCGCAGTCCTATCCGAACCGGCCCGTGCGCGTCATCGTGCCGTTCGCCCCTGGCGGCTCGACCGACATCATCGCCCGGCTGGTCGGCGAACGCATGGGCAAGGAGCTCGGCCAGCCCTTCGTCATCGAAAACCGGGGTGGAGGCGGCGGGTCGATCGGCGCCACGGAAGCAGCGCGGGCGGCACCGGACGGCTACACCCTGAGCATCGCCACGGTTTCCACCATGGCCATCAACCCGGCCTGCAATGCCAAGCTGGGCTACGATCCGCTCAAAGACTTCCAGCCGGTCACCAATTTCGCCCACACCGCGAACGTGCTGGCCGTCAACCCCAAGGTTCCGGCCAACGATTTCAAGTCTTTCCTCGAGCTAGCCAAGAAGGAGCCCGGCAAATTCTCGTTCGCCACCTCAGGCACTTGCAGCATCAACCACTTCCTCGGCGAGCTCTTCCAACTGGGAACGGGCGCCAAGATTGTCCACATTCCCTATCGCGGATCGGGCCCCGCCATCGCCGACGTGGTAGGCGGCCAGGTGCAGATGCTGTTCGACAACCTGCCTTCGTCCATGCCCAACATCCAGGCAGGCCGGCTGCGCGCCCTGGCCGTGGCATGGAAGGAACGGGTCGACGGCCTGCCTGACGTGCCGACGTTCAAGGAGCTGGGGCTGCCCCTGATGAACGATCCGGCCTGGTATGGGTTGCTCGCCCCGGCTGGCACGCCGAAAGAGATCGTCGACAAGCTGCGCGCCGCCGCCGTGAAAGTGCTGGCCGATCCTCAAGTCAAGGAAACCCTGGCCAAGCAGGGCGCCGCCCCGGTGGGCAACACGCCCGAGGAGTTCCGCGCGGAGATCGAGAAAGAACTCAACAAAGCGCGCGAAGTCGTGAAGAAACAGAACATCCGGCTGGAATAAGGCCTCACGGGGCGAGGGGGCCGTCGTGGCGGCTGCCCCTCCCGCGCGATACTGCATGGCCGCGTGCGGTTGCCGCCTGCGGCTTTTTTCTTTCCGTCGAACCGGAAGCCGTGTCCTGCGGGCCTACCGGTCCAGGCCCCGGGCCATGGCGGCGGCCAGGAGGGGCAGGGCGAGCCAGCCGAGCGCCTGCAGCTGGATGGCGATACGCACCTTCGCGACCTCGGGTTCGCCCGGCTGAAAGCCTTCCGTCCTGCCAGCCTGCTTGCGCCAGCGCAGATAGTGGAGGGTGGGAAGCACGGAAACTGCGCCCACCGCCGCGAATAGCCCCATCTTGGCCCAGAAGAGTGGACTGGCCAGGTAGAAATCCGGCCCTTTGGCGCCCCACACGACCCGCGCGATGCCGATGACCAGCAGCAGCCCGGCCAGGCCGCCGTACCAGGCGTCGGTGCGGCCGAGCATCGCCAGGGGCAGGCCGGGACGGGAGGGGGCCAGCAGCGCCCACTGCATGGCCAGTGCCGCCGCCATGCCGAGAAAACAGAGATGGTGTAGCCACGCGAGCACGGAATCGATAGTCATGGTGTTGACACTGTCTAGATTGAGTAGATCCACGATACCATTAATGTTTACAGTGTCAAGTCGTTCTCCAATTTGACGCCGTAAAAATTTGTTTGCGAAGATGGGTCATGGCAGTCGATTCCTCTCAGCACGGTCGCGGGCGTGCCTCCTCTTCCCGTACCCGCACATATCACCACGGCGATCTCCGACAGGCCTTGCTGGATGCGGCGCAATCCTTGCTCGAGGAGCGCGGCCTCGAAGGGTTTACCCTGCGTGAGTGCGCGCGGCGAGCCGGCGTCTCCCATGCCGCGCCGGCCCATCATTTCGGCGACGCATCCGGGCTGCTCACGGCGTTCGCCACCGCCGGATTCCGTCGGTTGTCTGCGCTCATGCAGGCCTATCGCGATGCCGCGCCGCCCGGCGCCCAATCGCAATTGCGGGCGGTGGGCCGGGCCTATATCGACTTCGCCATTGCCCACCGCGCCCAGTTCCAGTTGATGTTCCGCCACGATCGCCTATCGCCTGGGGACTCCGAACTCGGAGAAGCCGGGCGCGAGGCGGCCGGGCACTTGGCTGGTGCACTCTCGGCCGCGTTGGCCGAGCGGGGCGTGCGCGCGGAGGGTGCCGACTTCGAGCGCCGCCTGGTGCTGGCTTGGTCCGCGGTGCATGGCTTTGCTACCTTGTTGCTGGAAGGCCGGTTGGACGGGGCGCGCCGGGAGCGGTCGGCCGCCGCCTACGCGTCGACCGAAGGTGATGAAGTCCTTGCGATATTGGAAGTGGCACTCCTCGCGCCAGCGGGCGGCGGCGCCACGGCTCGGCGCGGAGGCAGGGCATGAGCGCCGCGCGCGACAAGCCCAAGGGCCGGCAAGGGGTGGTGCGGCCCGGGGATGATCCCGGCATTGCTGCCTTCATCGAGGCGATGTGGCTGGAGGATGGGCTGTCCGACAATACCCTGCGCGCCTACCGGCAAGACCTGATGGCCTTCGACGCATGGCTCAGGGAAACGCGCGGCTCGGCGCTCGATCGCGCCCTGGGCCATGACATCGAGGCCTGGTTCGCGGCGGTTCATCCTCATAGCAAGGCCACCACCGCCAATCGAAGGCTGGCGACTTTACGGCGTTATTTCCAATGGGCGCTGCGGGAACACCGCGTCGAGGCCGATCCGTGCCTGACCCTGCGCGCCGCCAAGCAGCCGCCGCGCTTGCCGAAAACCTTGTCCGAGGCCCAGGTGGAAGCCCTGCTGGCTGCGCCGGACGTAAACACCGAGTTGGGGCTGCGCGACCGCGCCATGCTGGAGACCCTGTATGCCACGGGGCTGCGCGTGTCCGAGCTGGTTGCGCTCAAGTCGCTCGACGTGGGGCTCAACGATGGGGTGGTGCGCGTCGTCATGGGCAAGGGCGGCAAAGACCGCCTGGTGCCCCTGGGGGCCGAGGCGGCGCACTGGATCGAGCGCTACTTGGGGCAGGCGCGGCCGGCGCTACTGGCCGGGCGCAGCAGCGATGCGCTCTTCGTCACGGCGAGGGCAGAGCCCATGACGCGCCAGAGCTTCTGGCTCATCGTCAAGAAGTACGCCGTCCGCGCAGGCATACGCGCGGCCTTGTCGCCGCACGTGCTGCGCCACGCCTTCGCCACACATCTGCTCAACCATGGCGCGGACCTGCGCGTGGTGCAAATGCTGCTGGGCCACGCAGATATCTCGACCACTCAGATCTACACGCACATCGCGCGCGAGCGGCTTAAACTCTTGCACGCCCGCCACCATCCTCGCGGTTAGCGCCCTATTCACCGTGCCGGCGAGGCCGGCTGACCCAATGAGTAAATCCAAGCACGTTTCCGAGACGCCCGCCACCCAGTTCCTGCGCAAGCATGGCGTTGCGTTCACCGAACACCCTTACGAATACGTAGAGCACGGCGGCACGGCCGAATCCGCGCGCCAATTGGGTGTGGACGAACATGCCGTGATCAAGACTCTGATCATGGAGGACGAAGACGCCAAGCCGCTGGTGATCCTCATGCACGGCGACAGGGAAGTGTCCACCAAGAACCTGGCCCGGCAAATCGGCGTCAAGAAAGTGGCGCCGTGCAAGCCCGAGGTCGCCCAGCGCCATTCCGGCTACCTGGTCGGTGGGACCTCGCCGTTCGGTACCCGCAAGTCCATGCCGGTGTATGTCGAGGCCACCGTGCTCGAATTACCGCGCATCCTCATCAATGGCGGGCGGCGCGGCTATCTCGTGGGCATCGATCCGCGCGAGCTGGTGCGCTTGCTGGATGCCGTCCCCGTCTCGGCGGCGCTGTGATGCGGTCGCGGGAGGACGGGCCCGGCTAGGTGCGAGCGTCCGCACTGCAACGGGACAGCGCGAGGGCCAACCGGTAGAATCGCCGCCTGTCATGCTTTTGTCACTGCATCGGGGCCGTCCCGGCCCGAGGATCCGTTTCCCATGATCACCATCGCCGCCGTCGCAATTGCCTACTTGATTGGGTCCGTATCGTTCGCGGTCATCATCAGCCGCGTCATGGGGTTGGCCGATCCGCGCACCTATGGTTCCAAGAATCCCGGGGCCACCAACGTCCTGCGTTCGGGCAACAAGGCTGCCGCGGCACTTACGCTCGCCGGGGATGCGTTCAAGGGCTGGCTCGCAGTGTGGCTGGCGCAGGCCTATGCGCCGCGCCTGGGCATCGGGGAAACGACGATCGCCCTCGTGGTGCTGGCGGTGTTCATCGGCCACCTGTACCCGGTGTTCTTCCGCTTCCAGGGTGGCAAGGGCGTGGCAACCGCCCTGGGCGTGCTGATTGGCATCGAGCCCTGGCTGGGCGCCGCGACCTTCGCAACCTGGCTGATCGTTGCCTTCTTCTTCCGCTATTCCTCGCTTGCCGCCATCGTGGCCGCCGTCTTCGCGCCCATTTATTACGTGTTCGGCCATGGGGTCGCGTGGACGGCCGACGCCCGCATCGGCACGGCCATCGGCGTGATGGCGCTGTTGCTGATCTACCGCCACCAAAAGAACATTGCCAACCTGCTGGCAGGCAAAGAGCGGCGCATAGGCGAGAAAAAGTCGGTTTGATCGAGTGCTGGCGCGCCTTCCGCGTGCCACGGCTCGTTCCGTTGGGGGCACTGGCCCCGTTCCCGCGCCCTGAGTCCGGGGCTCCCCGATGCGGGCGACCTCGCTCAGCCCGAGCCGAGATCCCAGCGCGGCTGGACCGTGAACCCGCTGTGGCGCGCGTTCGGGTCGGCCAGGCCGGCCTGTAGGCGCAGCGCGGCGGCAAACGCGATCATGGCGCCATTGTCGGTGCACAACTCCAGCGGCGGGAAAAATGCCTGGGCCTTCAGCCGTTCCAGCCGTGCCGCGAGCCGCTGGCGTAGTAGCTTGTTGGCGCCGACCCCGCCTGCGATCACGAGTCGTTTCAGCCCGGTCGCCTCAAGCGCCTTGACCGATTTCGCCACCAGCACGGAGACGATGGCGTCTTGCGTGGCCGCGGCCAAGTCGGCCCGTGCCTGGGCGTCGTCCGGGTCCAGGGTTTTCATGCGCGTCAGCACAGCCGTCTTGAGTCCGCTGAAGCTGAAATCGAGGTCGGGGCTGTGCAGCTTGGGGCGGGGCAGGTCGAATCGCTCAGGGTTTCCGGATTCAGCCAGCTTGGAGAGCGCCGGGCCGCCGGGGTACCCGAGGCCGAGCAGTTTTGCGGTCTTGTCGAACGCCTCGCCCGCCGCATCGTCCAGGGTCTCGCCGAGCAGCTCGTAGCGGCCGATGCCGTCGACCCGCATCAGCTGGGTGTGTCCGCCCGACACCAGCAGCGCCACGAACGGGAATGCCGGGCGCGGCGAGGCGAGCAAGGGGGAGAGTAAGTGCCCTTCGAGATGATGGATGGGAATGGAGGGGAGGTTGCGCGCCCAAGCGATCGCCTGTGCCACGCTGGCACCGACTAGCAGCGCCCCGGCCAGGCCAGGGCCTGCGGTATAGGCGATGGCGTCGATGTCGTCGAGCGTCAGGTTCGCGGCGTCGAGCGCCTGCCGGGTGAGCGGCAGCACGCGTCGCACATGATCGCGGGAAGCCAGTTCCGGGACGACGCCGCCGTATTCCTGGTGCATGTCGACCTGGGAATGCAGGGCGTGGGCGAGGAGCCCGCGTTCGGTGCTGACGACGGCCACGCCGGTTTCGTCGCAGGAACTTTCGAAGCCGAGAACGATCATGTAAAGCCGCGGGACGCGATGGTTGCGAGTTAACCCTAGGCCGCAGTGTAGCACCCGGGCAGCACGAGCATTTGGCAAGCGGCAGAAAAATCTGCTATAGTGGCAGGCTCGATCAACCCTTAGCAGCCCCGAGGCAATCGTTACATGCCGACAATTCGCGTTAAAGAAAATGAGCCGTTTGAGGTCGCCCTGCGTCGTTTCAAGCGCACCATTGAAAAGACTGGCCTGCTGACCGAACTGCGCTCGCGCGAGTTTTACGAAAAGCCCACGGCAGAGCGCAAGCGCAAGCACGCCGCCGCCGTCAAGCGCCACTACAAGCGTATCCGCAGCCAACAGCTGCCCAAGCGCTTGTACTGATTGCTGCTGCGCACGGAGCGCAGGTAAGCTTTCCGGTAGTTTCGCAGATTTATCAAAGCCGCTACGGCGCCAGCCGGGCGGCTTTTGGCGTTCTTGTTGTTATTTTTCGGTGTCCACCCGAGACGCTCGAAACTCTTCACCCTCGCGGAATCTCCATGACTGCAGATACCCTCAAAGCCCGCTTGTCCGACGAAATCAAGAACGCCATGCGCGCCAAGGCCACCGAGCGCCTCGGCACCCTGCGCCTGCTGGCGGCCGCGATCAAACAGAAGGAGGTCGACGAGCGCCGGGAGCTGGGGGATGCCGAGATCATCGCCATCGTCGAGAAGCAGGTGAAGCAGCGGCGCGAGTCCATTGCATCGTTTGAGCAGGCAGGCCGCGCGGATTCGGCCGCCCAGGAGCGTGCCGAGATGGCGGTATTGCAGGAATTCCTGCCGCAAGCGGCTTCCGAAGAAGAAGTGGCGGCTGTCATCGACGCCGCAGTGGCTGAAGTTTCGGCCCAGGGAATCAGCGGTGGCGCGGCCATGGGCAAGATCATGGGGCTGGTCAAGCCCAAGCTCGCCGGCCGCGCCGACATGGCCGAGGTGTCGAAGCTGATCAAGGCGCGCCTGGGCTGAGCCGCGAGGCGGTTCCCCGAACGCCCGCCTTGCGCGCATGATCCCAGAGTCATTCATCCAGGACCTGCTGGCCCGGGTCGACATCGTCGACGTGGTGGGCCAGCACGTCCAGTTGCGCAAGGCTGGGGCCAATTTATTGGGGTTGTGCCCCTTTCACAGCGAAAAAACCCCGTCTTTTACGGTTAGCCCGAGCAAGCAGTTCTATCACTGTTTCGGCTGTGGCGCGCATGGAACGGCCATCCGTTTCCTGATGGAACACACCGGCGCCTCGTTCCCCGATGCCGTCCGGAGCCTTGCCGGCATGGTGGGCATGCAGGTGCCCGAGGAGGATCGCAGCCCCCGCCAGAGGGCAGCCCGGCAACAGCGCGAGGCCATGGTTTCGCGGCACAGCCAGGTGCTGGAGGTGGCCAACAATTGGTACCGGCAGCAGTTGCGCTCGGCGCAGGCGGCGATCGCCTACCTGAAAGGCCGCGGGGTTTCGGGGGAAATCGCCGCGCGCTTCGGGTTGGGCTGGGCGGGGCCCGAGCGCCAGGGGCTGGCTGCAGTGTTGCCCGAATACGACGATCCGCTGTTGGTCGAAGCGGGACTCGTGATCCAGAGCGAGGATGGGCGACGCTACGACCGCTTCCGGGAGCGCGTGACCTTTCCCATCCGCAATGCGCGCGGCCATTTGATCGGGTTCGGCGGGCGCATCATCGGCAAGGGCGAGCCCAAGTATCTCAACTCCCCCGAAACCCCGATCTTCTCCAAGGGCTCGGAGCTGTACGGCTTGTGGGAAGCCCGGCACGCCATCCGCAAGGAGGGGATGGTGGTGGTCGTGGAGGGCTACATGGACGTGGTGGCGTTGGCGCAGCACGGCGTGGAATGCGCCGTCGCCACGCTTGGAACGTCCACCACGCCGACCCACGTGCAAAAGCTGCTGCGGGCGAGCGACAGCGTGATTTTCAGCTTCGATGGCGACAAGGCCGGCCGCAAGGCCGCGTGGCGCGCGCTCGAGGCCTGCCTGCCGCTGTTGCGCGACGACGTCTCGATCCGCTTCCTGTTCTTGCCCGACGACCACGATCCCGATTCGTACGTGCGCGAGTTCGGGGCGGAGCGGTTTCGGAAGGCTTTGCGTGAAGCCATGCCTTTGTCGCAATTCATGTTGGGCGAGCTGGCCGAGCGCCATGAGCTGGGGGAGGCCGAGGGCAGGGCGCGCTGCGTGCACGAAGCCCGGCCCCTGTTGCAGGCCATGCCGGCGTGTGCGCTGCGCCTGCAGGTGCAGCGGGAGTTGGCGCAACTCACCCGGCTGACCACGGAAGAGCTCGCCCAGCTCGTGCCTTTGCAGGACGTCCCGAGTGGTCCGCTGGTGCAGACACCGGCGCAGGTGCGGGGAACTTCGCCGGCTGCGGCGCGCTCTGAGGTAAGAGGCGCCTCGGCGCAGGGCGGCCCGGAAGACGCGGGCTGGGTTCCCGACCTCGAGCCACCCGATGGCGATTTCTACGAGCCGTCGCCGGAGTTTCACCCGCGACCGGGAGGGGCTGCGGCCGGCGGTTTCCGGCCTGGCCGGTTCAGGAGTGGAGGGCGGTTTCGCGACCGCAATGGTCGTTATGGAGACGATCGTCCCCAAGGTTATGCTGGCCCGCGCCCCAGGGTGACGCCTATTGCCGCGCGCCTGCTCCAGTTGCTCTTGGCCTATCCCGCATTGGTGCGGCACATCGACGAAGAGGCCGAGCGGCTGCTCCGGGCAAGTCCCGAGTATGAGGCGGTGCTGGGGTTGGTGGCGCTGGCGCGCAGCTCCGGCGCCCAGCATGCGGGCGCGTTGCTGCAGGCCGCCGAGGCCACGGATTTGGCGCAAACCCTTGTAATGGCTTCGACAGCCACCATTTATGAAGAAGAGCTGCCCGATCCCGACGGGGAATTGCGGGATGCGTTGCGCGCGGTGGAACTGCACGTGTTGAGCGCAGAACAGCAGCAGCTGGCCGCTTCAGGCCTGAAAGATGCGCAGGACAAGGCAAGATATCTTGCCTTGACAGAAAGAATCCTGGAGTTGAAGAAACCGAGGGTGCTAGAATAGAGGGTTTACCGCAGGTCTCTTGGCAGACCTTTTCCCCCGTTTTTCTGGTATAGGTTTGAAACGATGGCCCGATCCATCGCATGGGCGCGCCCGCGAAGGGCGCTCCATGGGGTCGGGCCGGCCGTGCCAGGGGCGGGGATGGCACGCCCCTAGGCAGCGCAAGGCATGCGTCCGGGCGGCTGGCTAGCCGCCGCTTCCCCCGGGCGGCGGCCGATAGCGGCGCGTAGCAGCGCCGGATCAGGGTGGAGGCCGGGTGAGCCGGCCTCCAGATGAAATATTAGGAGTGGTTGACCGACCATGGCGAAGACGACAGGCAAGACGCTGACTGTGAACAAATCCAAAGCCGAAGGGCAAGACAAGGCCAAGGAAAAGGCGGCGTCCAAGGCCGGGGAAACAGGTGGCGTCAAGGTAACGGTCAGGTCGGCAGGCCGGGCGCGCACCAAGGTGCTGGACGCCAAGGCTGTTGCCCGGACGGTCGACACTGATTTCGAGCCCGTGGTCGAGCCGGTCGAAGCAGCGGCGCCGGCCGAGAAGGCCAAGCCGGCCGCGAAGGCAGCCAAGAAGGCCGCCAAGACCGCGAAGGCTGCCTCTGCTGCCGAGAAGAAGGCCGCGGAGAAGAAACTCACCGACATGCTGGCCAAGCCCGCAGGCCGCCGCCCGGGCCGTCCGCCCAAAGAATCCAAGCAGGCCGAGCCTGCCGATGCCGATTTCGACGACGTGACCGACGACGTCGATGTCGAGCCCATCCCGGAAATCAAGATTCCCAAGGGGCGCGGCAAGCGTGGCAAGGCAGATCCCAAGGACCTCATCGCCCGTGGCCCGGTTTCGCCCGAAGAATACGAGGCGCGCCGCAACCGGTTGAAGCAGCTGATCAAGCTCGGCAAGGACCGCGGCTACCTCACCTACGGCGAAATCAACGACCACCTGCCGGATGACCTGGTCGACGCCGAAGCCATCGACGGCATCATCAGCACGTTCAACGACATGGGGATTTCGGTCTACGACCAAGCGCCCGATGCCGAAACCCTGTTGCTGAACGAAAATGCTCCCGTGGCTTCGTCCGACGACGACGCCGAGGAAGAGGCCGAGGCGGCGCTCTCCACGGTGGATTCCGATTTCGGCCGCACCACCGATCCGGTGCGCATGTACATGCGTGAAATGGGGTCGGTCGAGCTGCTGACCCGTGAAGGGGAAATCGAGATCGCCAAGCGCATCGAGGACGGCCTCAAGCACATGGTGATGGCGATCTCCGCGTGTCCGACCACGATCAACGAAATCCTCGAGCATGCCGAGCGCGTGCGCAATTCCGAGATCCAGATCGATGAAATCGTCGATGGGCTGATCGATCCGAACGACGGCGAGGAATATGCCGGTTCGGGCGTGAGCTCGAGCGACGACGACGAGGATGACGATGCCCCTGCGGGTGGCATGAGCAGCAAGCAGGTCGAAGAGCTGCGCGTCAAGTCGCTGGAGAAGTTCGACAACGTCAAGCGCTGGTTCGAGAAAATGCGGGAGGCGTACGAGCGCGACGGCTATAAGTCGGAAGCCTATGTCGCCGCGCAGGAAACCATCCTGCAGGAACTCATGGGCATACGCTTTACGGCCAAGATGGTCGAGCGCCTGGCCGACACCCTGCGCGGGCAGGTCGAAGAGGTGCGCCAGCTCGAACGCGCGATCATGCAGATCTGCGTGGATCGCGCCGGCATGCCGCGCAGCCACTTCATCAAGGCCTTCCCGGGCAACGAGACCAACCTGCAGTGGGTCATCGACGAAGTCAACGCCGGCCACGAGTACTCCGAGACCTTGTCGCGCCAGGTCCCGGCCATCCAGGAGCTGCAGCAGAAGCTGATCGACCTGCAGGCCCGCGTGGTGCTGCCGCTCAAGGACCTGAAGGAGGTCAACAAGCAGATGGCCACCGGCGAGGCCAAGGCCCGCAAGGCCAAGCGCGAAATGACGGAGGCCAACCTGCGGCTGGTGATTTCCATCGCCAAGAAGTACACCAACCGGGGCCTGCAGTTCCTGGACCTGATCCAGGAAGGCAACATCGGCTTGATGAAGGCGGTGGACAAATTCGAATACCGCCGCGGCTACAAGTTCTCGACCTATGCGACCTGGTGGATCCGGCAGGCCATCACGCGTTCGATCGCCGACCAAGCGCGCACCATCCGCATTCCGGTGCACATGATCGAGACGATCAACAAGATGAACCGGATCAGCCGCCAGATCTTGCAGGAAACCGGCGCGGAACCCGATCCGGCGACGTTGGCGCAAAAGATGGACATGCCGGAAGACAAAATCCGGAAGATCCTCAAGATCGCCAAGGAGCCGATCTCGATGGAAACGCCCATCGGCGACGACGACGATTCGCACCTGGGCGACTTCATCGAAGACACCACCACCCTGGCGCCGTCGGACGCCGCGCTGCACGAATCCATGCGCAGCGTCGTGAAGGAAGTGCTGGATTCGCTGACGCCGCGCGAAGCCAAGGTGCTGCGCATGCGGTTCGGCATCGAAATGAGCACCGACCAGACGCTGGAGGAAGTGGGCAAGCAGTTCGACGTGACGCGCGAGCGCATCCGCCAGATCGAAGCCAAGGCCCTGCGCAAGCTGCGTCACCCGAGCCGGGCCGACAAGCTCAAGAGCTTCCTCGAAGGGCAATGAGCTTCGTCCGCGCCTAGGCGACGCCTCCAAGCCCCCCGCGCCGCAAGGCCGGGGGGCTTTTTCGTGGGCGCGCTGCGGCGGGCGTTCATGCCGCGGCGGCTCCCGCCCGGCGGCGCGGGCTCGGAGGCGTTTCGCCTTCCAATCCATGCTGTTCACGATAACGGGCGGCCTGGTCGGCTACCCATTGGGCGAACAGGCGCAGCGGCTCGTGGTCGGTCTTCCATTCCGGCAATACCAGGTAGTAATTCTTGTCCCGCACGGATTCGCGCTCGCAGGCGATGATCAGGCGCCCGGAGGCGAGCTCCTGCTCCACGATCAGGCGCGGCACCAGCGCAATGCCTTGCCCGTGGATGGCCGCCTCGACCAGCATGGAGAACAGCTCGTATTTCGGTCCGCTCAAGTCGTGCGGGTGGCTGACGTTCTGGGCGGCGAACCATTGGCGCCATGCGTACGGCCGGGTGCTCTGCTGCAGCAGGCGATAGGCCGAGAATTGCTCGGGCATGATGCGCTTGCGCACCCCAAGCAGCTTGGGAGAGCAAACCGGCACCAGTTTTTCCGGCATCAGGAAAACGGCTTCCGTGCCGGGCCACGGGCCGTCGCCCGCGTAGATGGCAGCGTCGAAGGGCGTGCCTTCGAACAGGAAAGGGCGACTCTGGGGCGTGATGTTGATCACGATGTTCGGTGCCTGGCGCTCGAAGTCCCCCAGCCGGGGCACCAGCCAGCGCGTGGCAAAGGTGGGGACGGATGCCAGCTCCAGCACGCCGCCCTCGCCGCGCCGGGCCATGATGTCCAGGGTGTCGCGCTCGACTTCGTCCAGCCTGCGCGCGACGACCTCCCCATAGGTCTGGCCGGCCTGGGTCAGCGCCACGCCTCGCTTGGTCCGGCGGAACAGTTTCAGCCCGAGGAAGGACTCGAGCCCGGCGATCTGCCGGCATATGGCGCTTTGGGTCAGCGACAGCTCCGCCGCCGCCTTGGTGAAACTCTGGTGACGCGCGGCCGCCTCGAAGGCGACCAGCGCGGCCGTGCTGGGAAGTTTGCGGCGCATCATCGGTCTCGCGGATATTCCATGCCCGTACTTTACCAAGTGCAGAAAACGCACAGGTTGATGAAAAGAACTCGTTTGGCGCCGACGCCGATTGCGTTTATCGTGCGTGTATTGCGCATGGGTTGAGGCCTGGATGGCCAGGTTTCGTTGCCCGCGGCTCTCTCCTGTTCCGACAACTTCTTGCGAGACATGAAACTTATGCACAAGCCCGCCTCTTTCAACTGGGCCGATCCCCTGTTGCTCGACCAGCAGCTCACCGACGAAGAGCGCATGGTCAAGGAAGCCGCCGCCGCGTACTGCCAGGACAAGCTCATGCCGCGCGTGCTGGAATCCTTCCGCCATGAGAAAACCGACCCGGCCATCTTCCGCGAAATGGGCGAGCTCGGCTTGCTCGGGCCGACGATTCCGGAGCAATACGGCGGACCGGGGCTGAACTACGTGAGCTATGGACTGATCGCGCGGGAAGTCGAACGCGTCGACTCTGGCTATCGTTCGATGATGAGCGTGCAGTCGTCGCTCGTCATGGTGCCCATCTACGAGTTCGGCACCGAAGCGCAAAAACAGAAATACCTGCCCAAGCTCGCGACGGGCGAGTTGATCGGCTGCTTTGGCCTGACCGAACCCAACCACGGCTCTGACCCCGGCTCCATGGTCACGCGTGCCACCAAGGTCGACGGCGGCTACCGCCTGACGGGCAGCAAGATGTGGATCACCAATTCCCCGATCGCCGACGTGTTCGTCGTCTGGGCCAAGCTCAAGGAAGAAGACGGCCAAGACAATATCCGCGGCTTCATCCTCGAAAAGGGCTGGAAAGGGCTGTCGGCACCCGCGATCCACGGCAAGGTGGGGCTGCGTACGTCCATTACCGGCGAAATCGTCATGGACGAGGTCTTCGTGCCCGAAGAGAACCTGTTGCCTAACGTGAAGGGGCTGCGCGGCCCGTTTACTTGCCTGAACTCCGCCCGCTATGGGATCGCCTGGGGCGCGCTGGGTGCCGCCGAGTACTGCTGGCACACCGCCCGCCAGTACGTGCTGGATCGCAAGCAGTTCGGCCGTCCGCTGGCCGCTAACCAATTGATCCAGAAGAAGCTGGCTGACATGCAGACGGAAATCACGCTCGGCCTGCAAGGCTGCCTGCGCCTGGGCCGCATGAAGGACGAAGGCACCGCCGCCGTGGAAATTACTTCCATCATGAAGCGCAACTCCTGCGGCAAGGCGCTGGACGTCGCCCGGCTGGCCCGCGACATGCTCGGGGGCAACGGCATCTCCGACGAGTTCGGTGTCATCCGCCACCTGGTCAACCTTGAGGTGGTCAACACCTACGAGGGCACGCACGACATCCACGCCCTGATCCTGGGGCGCGCGCAGACGGGCATCCAGGCGTTCTGCTGATCGTCGTGCGGCGGGGCGAAGTCAGGAGCGGCTCGCGCGTTCCGCCTCGTCCCCGCCCTTGAGCTTGCGCCACAGCGTCGCGGGGCTGATGCCCAAAATCCGGCAAGCTGCTGCCCGGTCGCCGTTGCAAGCCTGCAAGACGCGCCGGATATGCGCCGCCTCGCTGGCACGGGCGACTTCCTCGAGCGGCGCGAAAGTCGCCTCTTGTGCAGGCCCGGCCTCGCGGTTTCTCGCACCGTAGAGCTCCGGGACCGTGATTTCCAATTCCAGCTCCAGTTCCTTGCGGCTGACCTTGCGGCCTGCGTGCGAGACAGCCACGCGCTCGAGCACGTTTTCCATCTCGCGCAGGTTGCCGGGCCAGTCGTACTTCATGCACAGCGCCTTGACGAAGGCGGGGAGGCGCACGGGTCGCGCGATGCCGAGGCGCCGCTGCGCCCGCTGGTAGAGGACTTCCGCCAATTCTTCGATGTCGCCCTCTCGTTCGCGCAGGGGCGGCATGGCGATGCGCAGGATGTTGAGCCGGTAGAAGAGGTCGCGGCGGAATTCGCCGTTGCGCACCATGGCGTGCAGGTCGCGGTGGGTGGCCGCGATGACCCGGACGTTGACGGAAACGGGTTCCAAGGCACCGATGGGCAGCACCTGCTTCTCTTGCAGCACGCGCAGCAGCCGGACCTGCAACGCGAGCGGCATGTCGCCGATCTCGTCGAGGAAAATGGTGCCATTGTGCGCAGCTTCGAACAAACCCGTCTTGCCGCCCTTGCGCGCGCCGCTGAACGCGCCTTCTTCATACCCGAACAATTCGCTTTCGAGCAGCGGCTCGGGAAAGGCTGCGCAGTTGATGGCGACGAAGGGGAAGTCGCGCCGCGGGCTGGCACGGTGCATGCCCTGGGCGAGGACTTCCTTGCCCGTGCCGCTCTCGCCTTCGATCAGCACCGTCGAGCTCACATCGGCATACAGCCTGGCCAGTTCGCGTACGCGCTGGATCGCGGGCGAGCTGCCCAGTAGGTCATCCAATTCGTAGCGCGTGCCGGCCGGGCGCACCGTGGCACCCGTGCGCAGGTTGCGGTCTACCCGCTGGATGGCCTTCGCGTCTTGGGCGGTCACGATGGCGCCCAGGAGTTCGCCGCCGCTCTGGATGGGAATGCGGTTGAGGATCAAGACCTTGTCATTGACCTTCTGGATGGTTTCCAGCTCCTTCTGGCCGTGCCGCAGTGGGCCATCGAGCGAGATGGCCGGCACTTCCTCTTCCAGCAGGCGGCCGATGATTTGGTCCTGCCGCACGCCCAGGAGGCGCTCCATGGGCGGATTTAGGGATTGCACCCGGCCTTCCGCATCGACCGCCACCACGCCTTCGTTCAGGTGTGACAGCACCGTATTCAGGTACTCGCGCCGGCGCTGTTCGATGCGGGCCAGCCGCGCGGCCTCGATGGCGTCTTCCAGCGCCACGCGTATCGAGTTGGTGGAATAGAGGAAAACGCCGGCCAGGCCCTGCTGTTCGGCGAGGTCCGAAACCAGGCCCGGCCCGACGATGACCTCCATGCCGGCGCGCTTGAGCGCCTTGACCTGGGCCGCGGCGTCTTCCACGGTCACGTAGCTGTGGCTGGGGAAGTCCAGGCCGAAGGCCTGCTTGAACGCCTCCGTTTCGGGAAAGGTGGACGCGTGCGTGACCAAAGCGATTCGATTCGACAATTGCTTGGCAGTGGTCAGCGCATGCATGACGTCGAAGCCGGTGACCTTGATCAGGATCACGGGGACGTCGACGTGCTGTCGCAGGTAGGCGCCGTTCGAGCCTCCGGCCACCACGGCATCGACCCGTCCGCGCTTGGCCGCTTCGTTGATGGAGCGGGCGGCCTGCTCGAACCCTTCGTCGACGATGCGGAAATCGGCCTGGCTCGCGTAGGCGGGCGTGAGCTCGGCGAAGGCGCGTGCCACGCGGCTGATGCCCATGGCCCATATCGTAGGACGCGCAGAGCGGGTGGGGAGGGCGGCGACGGAGGGCATGGTCGGATCGCGGAGTTGGTATCAGATTTGATTATAGGGATTTCAAATTTGAAATGGCTAGGTGCGCGCCAAGCGCAGTGGCGGAGGGCGGCCCCGGGGGGGCAAACGCAAGGAGCCCCGGGAATTGCGGCCCGTGCGAGGCCATCGGCGGTAGACGAGCGTGGCGTGGCACAGTCTTTGCAGTAAGCTGGCATTTCCACCAAACGAGTTTCATCATGGCCCAACCGACTTCCCCGGGCGCCCGCTTCCGGCAGGCGCTGCAAGACGAGCATCCATTGCAAGTCATCGGCACCATCAATGCCAACCATGCGCTGCTGGCCAAGCGCGCGGGTTTCCGTGCGATCTATCTTTCCGGCGGCGGCGTGGCGGCCGGTTCGCTGGGGCTACCCGACCTCGGCATCAACACGTTGGATGACGTGCTGACCGACGTGCGCCGCATCACCGATGTCTGTGACCTGCCCCTGATGGTGGACATCGACACCGGTTTTGGTCCCTCCGCCTTCAATATTGCCCGGACGATCAAGAGCCTCATCAAGTTCGGCGCGGCCGCGTGCCACATCGAAGACCAGGTCGGCGCCAAGCGGTGCGGCCATCGTCCCGGCAAAGAAATCGTCTCGGCCGCGGAGATGGTCGATCGCGTGAAGGCGGCGGCCGACGCCAAGACGGACCCGGACTTTTTCCTCATCGCCCGTACCGATGCCATCGCCGTCGAGGGCCTGGATGCCGCCATCGAGCGCGCGCTGGCCTGCGTGGAAGCGGGTGCCGACGGCATCTTCCCCGAGGCGGCGTACGACCTCGAGACGTACCGCAAGTTCGCCGAAGCCGTGAAGGTGCCCGTGCTCGCCAACATCACCGAGTTCGGCAAGACGCCGCTGTTCTCGGTCGACGAGCTGCGCAGCGCCGACGTCTCCATGGTGCTGTACCCGCTCTCTGCGTTCCGGGCCATGAACAAAGCCGCCGAGACGGTGTACACGGCAATCCGCCGCGACGGGCACCAGCGGAACGTGATCGACATGATGCAGACGCGGGAAGAGCTATACGATCGCATCGGCTACCACGCGTTCGAGCAACACCTGGACGACTTGTTCAAGAGCAAGAAGTGATGAGTCCCCCGCACGAATAACTGCTGAAAGGAGCGAGTGAGACGATGAGCGCAACGGTATCCAACCAGAAAGACCAGCCTGCTTCCGGCCCCAAGCCAAAGAAGTCGGTGGCGCTGTCAGGCGTGATGGCGGGCAACACCGCCTTGTGCACCGTCGGGCGCAGCGGCAACGACCTGCACTATCGCGGCTACGACATTCTCGACATCGCGGACGAATGCGAATTCGAAGAGATCGCCTACCTGCTGGTGCACGGCAAGCTGCCTAACCGCACCGAATTGGCAGCCTACAAGGCCAAGCTCAAGGCTTGGCGAGGCCTGCCCGCCAACGTCAAGGCCGCGCTGGAATGGCTACCGGCTGCCAGCCATCCCATGGACGTCATGCGCACCGGGGTCTCGGCGCTCGGCTGCGTGCTTCCCGAAAAGGACGACCACAACCTGCCGGGGGCACGCGACATCGCCGACCGCCTGATGGCCTCACTCGGCTCCATGCTGCTTTACTGGTATCACTACAGCCACCGCGGTGAACGCATCGAGGTGGAAACCGACGACGACAGCATCGGGGCACACTTCCTGCACCTGCTGCACGGCAAACCGGCCCCGGCGTCGTGGGTGCGCGCGATGCACACCTCGCTGAACCTGTACGCGGAGCACGAGTTCAACGCCTCCACCTTTACGGCGCGCGTGATCGCCGGCACCGGGTCCGACATGTACTCGGCCATCACCGGCGCCATCGGCGCACTGCGCGGCCCCAAGCACGGCGGCGCGAACGAGGTGGCCTTCGAGGTGCAGAGCCGCTACGAGACCCCGGACGAGGCTGAAGCGGACATCCGGCGCCGGGTCGAGAACAAGGAAGTCGTCATCGGCTTCGGGCATCCCGTCTACACGGTGTCCGACCCGCGCAACCAGGTCATCAAGGAAGTGGCCCGGCGCTTGTCCAAAGAGTCCGGGAACACCAAGCTGTTCGAGATCGCCGAGCGCCTGGAGACCGTGATGTGGGACGTCAAGAAGATGTTCCCCAACCTCGATTGGTTCAGCGCCGTGAGCTATCACCTGATGGGGGTGCCGACTGCCATGTTCACGCCCCTGTTCGTGATCGCGCGCACCGCGGGATGGTCCGCGCACATCATCGAACAGCGCATTGACAACAAGATCATTCGCCCCAGCGCCAACTACGTCGGCCCCGAAAACCGCAAGTTCGTGCCGCTGGCCAAGCGCAAGTAATTACCGTCAACCTACCCGCAATGCGCGTATCGCGCACCCCAGGGCCTGCGCACCGGCGGCGCCGAATCGCAGGCTATCACGGGCGTCGCGATGCGCAGGGGAAACTCCATGTCTGCCGCGATAAGCAACCAACGACCCAAACCCGACCAAGTGCTCGTCGACATCGTCGACTACGTCCTGAAAAAACGCATTACCAGCAAGCTCGCCTACGAGACCGCGCGCAATTGCCTGATCGATACGCTGGGCTGCGGCCTGGAGGCGCTCGAGTACCCGGCGTGCACCAAGCTGCTCGGCCCCATCGTGCCCGGCACCGTGGTGCCGAATGGCGCGAAAGTACCTGGCACCCAGTTCCAGCTCGACCCGGTCCAGGCCGCCTTCAACATCGGCGCGATGATCCGCTGGCTGGACTTCAACGACACGTGGCTGGCCGCCGAGTGGGGCCACCCCTCGGATAACCTCGGGGGCATCCTGGCGACGGCCGACTGGCTCTCGCGCCAGGCCGTGGCCGCAGGCAAGAGGCCGCTGCTGATGAAAGACGTGCTCACAGCCATGATCAAGGCCCACGAGATCCAGGGCTGCATCGCCCTGGAAAACTCCTTCAACCGAGTGGGGCTGGATCACGTCGTGCTGGTCAAGGTGGCCTCGACCGCCGTGGTCGGCCAATTGCTCGGGCTGAACCGCGAGGAACTGATCAATGCGGTGTCGCTGGCTTGGGTGGACGGCCACAGCCTGCGAACCTACCGCCACGCGCCCAACACCGGCTCGCGCAAGAGCTGGGCCGCAGGCGATGCCACCAGCCGGGCCGTGCGGCTCGCGCTCATCGCCCGTACCGGGGAAATGGGCTACCCGTCGGTGCTGACCGCAAAGACCTGGGGCTTTTACGACGTGCTGTTCAAGGGCCAGCCGTTCAAATTCCAGCGCCCCTACGGCAGCTACGTCATGGAAAACGTGCTGTTCAAGATTTCCTACCCGGCCGAATTCCACGCCCAGACCGCGGTGGAGTGCGCCATGGAAATCCACAAACAGCTCAAGAAGCAGGGCCGCAGCGCAGAGGACATCAAGAAAATCACCATCCGCACGCACGAGGCCTGCATCCGCATCATCGACAAGAAGGGGCCGCTCAACAATCCCGCCGACCGCGACCACTGCATCCAATACATGGTCGCCGTGCCCATTCTCTTCGGCCGGTTGACCGCGGCGGATTACGAAGACGAAGTCGCCAAAGACCCGCGCATCGACCAGCTGCGCGACAAGATCGTCTGCGTCGAGGATCCTGCCTTCACCAAGGACTACCACGATCCCGACAAGCGCTCCATCGCCAACGCGCTGACCGTGGAATTCAAAGACGGCAAGAAACTCAAAGAGATCGTCTGCGAATACCCGATCGGCCACAAGCGCCGCCGCAAGGAAGGCATACCTCTGCTAGAGGCCAAGTTCCGGACCAACCTGGCGCGCCGCTTCCCGCCCAAGCAGCAACAGGCGATCCTAGACGTCTCGTTGGACCAGAAGACCCTCGAGGCGATGCCGGTACACGAGTATGTGGATTTGTATGTGATCTGACGAGCGCGAAGGGGCGGGGGGCGATGTTCAGTCCCGTCCCGCCCAAAATCGGTCGTACTCCGGATTGCGCTTCTCGAGGAAGGCGGTAAATCCTTCCCGCCATTCTTCCGGGTCCATGAGGCCGAGCATTTCGTGCATGGCCTGCCAGTCTGCGGGGTCGACGCGGCCCAGCGATTGCTTGGCTGCTGCCAGCGCTGCCGGCGGAGCCGCCACGATTTCTTCCGCGACGGCTACCGCCGTATCGAGCAGTGTTTCTGGTGCAACCAGTCGGTTAACCAAGCCCATGGCATGCGCCTCGTGCGCATCGAACATCCGCCGCGTGAGAATCAGCTCCATGGCTTTGCGGCGCCCGACGATCTCGGGTAGTCGGGCGAGTGCCGTCCGAGGCAGGACGCCCAAGCCAAGCTCGGGCAGGCGAAAGCGCGCCCGCTCAGTCGCTAGCACGAGATCGGCCACCAAAGTCATTTCTGTGCCTCCTCCCATTGCGAGCCCGTCTATGCCGAGAATCACGGGCCGCGGATCGTCCACGAGCGCCCGGAACAGCATCATGGGAGCATTGGGCGGAGGGGGGCGGCGTGCGTCGAGCAAGTCGCCATTGAGCAGCGCGCGAATGTCCGCGCCGGCGCAGAAGTGCTTGTCGGCGGAAACGATTACGATCGCCCGCGCGCCTTTGTCTCCGCTCTGGCGCAGCCCCTGCAGCAGGGCATCGACTTGTTCGGGTCCGAGGGCGTTGTGGTGTTGAGCATCCTGCATGGTCAACACGGCAATGCGGCCGCGCAGGCTAACGGTGACGCGGGTTTCCGTCATCATGGCTCTCCTTTTCCAGGAGGAACGTAGGGCACGGCGTCGCGGCCCGCCCGCCACAGCGCGCGTGCAGCGGGTTTGGTTTTTTCTTCGATGAGGTGCGCCGTGAGCCCGCCGGCGCGCGCGACGACCGAGAAGCAGCGTATGGCCTGGAGAGGCAGGCCCGCGTCGAGCAGCAACGCGCCTATCGCACCTGTGGCGTTGATCGTCACGTGCCGGCCTTTGATGTCGTCGATTGCCGCCGATAGTTCCAACAGCAAGTCCATGTGAGGATGATGAGGACTTGCCTCCCTCGCTACGTCGAAGAGGCGGTAGGAGCGCGGATCGTCCGGTTTGTGGTGCAGATGGCCGAATCCCGCGATGGGGACGCCGGATCGGAGCAGGCGAGCAGATCGG
>NZ_CALFCW010000013.1:0-3091 GCF_937950555.1 uncultured Pigmentiphaga sp.
ATCGATCCCACCACGGGAGTAGAACTCGGTTCGGGAGAAGTACGCTGACGTCCGCTGGACCAGAGCCGGCTATCGCACCGGGGCCGCGACGGCGGCCGGCAGCATGCCCTTGGCGGACGAGCCATCGCGGCCCACCCCTTCATAGCGCAACCCGCAGGCCCGTACGTACTGCGGATCATAAATATTGCGCGCGTCAAGCAGGTTCGCTGCCCGCAACGCGTGCGCCAACCCGCGGAAATCCGGCGATTTGAATTCCCGCCATTCCGTCATGACAACCAATGCGTCGGCGCCCTCGCACGCCGAATACGCATCGGCCGCAATGGAAAAAGCCCGATGGCCGAGTGCGCGCCGCGCGTTGGCGGCGGCCACCGGGTCATAGCCGCGCACCGTGGCTCCGGCCTGGAGCAGCCGACGGATCAGGTCGATGGCAGGTGCCTCCCGTATGTCATCGGTCAAAGGCTTGAAGGCCAGCCCCCAGACCGCAATCGTCTTCCCTGCCAGGCATCCCTGGAGCATGCGCTCGAGCTTGCCGTAGAGCAGCCCTCGCTGCCGAATGTTGACCTGCTGCACGCTCCGCAGGATGTCGGCAGGCGCGCCGTATTCCTCGGCCATCCGGACCAGCGCGCGGACGTCTTTGGGCAAGCAGGAGCCACCGTAGCCGGCGCCCGCATACAGGAAATCATACCCGATGCGCGGATCTGCCCCGGTGCCCCGGCGCACAGCCTCGATGTCCGCGCCCACGCGCTCGGCCAGCCCGGCGAGCTCGTTCATCAGCGATATCCGGGCCGCAAGCATGGCATTGGACGCATATTTGGTGAATTCGGCGGATCGCACACCCATGCAAATGAGGCGGTCGCGATTCCGGCTGTAGGGCGCGTACAGGGCCCGCAACAGGGCGCAGGCATGCTCATCGTCCGCCCCGATCACGATACGGTCCGGACGCTGGAAATCGCTGATCGCGTGCCCCTCCTTGAGAAACTCGGGGTTGGCGGCAACCCGCAACTCATGAGGCGCGCCTCGACGCGCCAGCTCAGCGTCCATCACCTCGCGCACCCGGTCACAGGTGCCAACGGGCACCGTCGACTTGATCACCACCACCATGCCGCGCCCAGCTTCCCGCGCCACCGACTGGGCCGCCTGCAACACCTGGCTCAGGTCCGCGGAACCATCTTCGCGGGGCGGTGTGCCGACCGCGATGAAAACGATGTCCGCATCCGCGACCGCGGCACCGAGGTCCTCCGTAAATGAGAGCCGTCCCGCAGCCGCGTTGCGTTGGACGATGGCATCGAGGCCCGGTTCATAAATCGGGAGATGACCACCGCGCAATTGGTGCAATTTGGCCCTGTCCCTGTCCACGCAATGGACCCGGTTGCCTACCTCCGCCAGGCAAGCGGCGGTCACCAGGCCCACATAGCCCGCACCCATGACGGCAAGGTTCCTGTGCCTGGCGGGCGGCGTGGCGCTCAACTGCGTCATGAATGCGCGCCTGCGGGAACACGGGCCGTTCAGCCAGGTATGGGTGCAGCCCGCCGCCGGGGACGCGGGCACCTCGCTCGGCGCCGCGCTGTGGATAGACGCCGCGCACCGGCCTGGGGAAGGAAAAAAATGGACCATGGACCACGCGTTCCTCGGACCAGCCTTCGACGACGAAGAGATCGAGGCCTTCCTCCGGCGCTCCAAGCTGTCTTATCGCAGGCCGGACGACATTGCCGAGGCCACGGCAGGCCTGCTCGCCCAGGACAAGATCATCGGGTGGTTCCAAGGCCGCATGGAGTTTGGTCCGCGCGCGCTCGGGGCACGCTCCATCCTGGCTTCCCCGATCGCCCCCGGCATGCAGGCGCGCCTCAACGAAATCAAGGATCGCGAGGACTTCCGCCCGGTCGCACCGGTCGTGATGGAAGAACGCGCACGGGATTGGTTCGACACCCGCCTCCCGGGCCCCATCGAGGCTCCCTTCATGCTGTTCGTCTTCGACGTCCTCCAAGACAAGGCTGCCCGCATCCCCGCCGTCCGGCACACGGACGGAACCGCCCGCGTGCAAACCGTCAGGCGCGACCAACACCCGCTCTACTACGACTTGCTGGCGGCGTTCGAGAGGCGTACCGGCGTACCGGTGCTCGTCAACACCTCTTTCAATACCCGCGGCGAGCCCGTCGTCTGCAGCCCCCGGGATGCCATCGAATGCTTCTGGACCTCGCCGCTGGACGCCCTCGCCATCGGCGGGTTCCTGCTGGAGAAGCCAGCGTGAACCCTGCGCTGCCCCGGGCCTCGGTCGTGGTCCCCACCTATCGCCGTCCGTGGATGCTGCAACGCTGTCTGCGCGCGATCGCCTCACAAGACATCGAGCCGTCGAGCTTCGAACTGATCGTGGTGGACGACGGCCCCGATGCCGGCACCCGGCAGGTGGTCGAAGCGCTCGCCGCGGAAGCGGCACGGCGTGGACTCTCTGTGCGGTATCTGGAGGCGACCGGCACCCGGGGGCCGGCGGGCGCACGCAATCTGGGCTGGCGCAACGCGCGCGCGCCGATCATTGCCTTTACCGACGACGACACCGTACCGGACCGCACGTGGCTGTCCCGGGGGCTCGCTGCCATGACGCGTGACGTCTCCGCGGTGGTCGGCCGCATACGCGTGCCGCTTCCCGCGCGGCCGAGCGACCACGAACGCGACACAGGCGGCCTGGAACGTACAGAGTTCGCGACCGCCAATTGCCTGGTACGCCGAGAGGTGCTCGCCGCCGTCGGCGGCTTCGACGAACGATTTACCCTCGCATGGAGAGAGGATTCGGACCTGCAATTCACGCTACTGGCCCGGGGCCACCGGATTGCCCGGGCCGACGACGCCGTGGTGCTGCATCCCGTGCGGCCCGCGCCCCCGGGCATCAGCATCAAGCAACAACGCAAGGTGTTTTTCGATGCGCTGCTCTACAAGAAGCATCCTGCGATGTACCGGCAGCGCATCCGTCCACGGCCGCCCTGGAACTATTTTGGCATCGTGCTCGGCGCTGCGGCGGGTTGGGTTGGCGTGCTGGCCGGCTCATCCGCCGCAGCCTGGGCCGGCCTGTCCCTCTGGGCGGCCTTGACGCTGCAGT
>NZ_CALFCW010000014.1:0-123526 GCF_937950555.1 uncultured Pigmentiphaga sp.
CGCGCCAGCGTGTCCCCGCCTGACTTGTAGGGCGAGACGGCGGTCACCTCGGCGGAGATGCCGATCTTCTCCAGCGCGTCTTTGAGGAACTGCACCGTGGCTCGCACCCCGAGCACCGAGAAGAACACCGTCGGCGGCAGCAGGATCGTGTCGGCGGCGCAGGCCGCGTAGTAGCCGGGGGTGTCGGGCGTGACCAGGTAGGCGACGACGCGCTTGCCGCCGGCGCGGAAGCGCGCGAGCTCGTCGCGCAGGCTCTGGAGCGTCGCCCAGCCGGCCTGCAGCCCGTCGATGTGCAGCAGGACGCCACGCGCGTGCGGGTCGTCCGCGATGCGCTCGAGGGCGCGGCGGAGCTCCTGCATGCTGAGCGGCGCGCGCGCCCCGAGGAAGCGCCGCTGCCACCACCGGACGGCGTCGGTGAACTCCGGGAGGCCGCCCACTAGGCGTATGCGCACGTAGTCCACCCGCCGCCGCAGCAGCGCGCGCCACAGGTTGCGTATCGATCGGAAGAGGTTTATCAGCCAGACGATAATCGCTGCGAGCATAGGTGTGGGCGGCACTCGGCGCAGCGCGTCGCTGCGCCGAGTGCCGCCTGGCCTCCTTCCGGGGAGGTGTGGTGGGCCTATGGCCCGCCAGCGGACGCTGTTCTCCGCCGCAGAGCGGCTGAAAGCGGGAATTTCTGGGAAGGCTTCGCCTCCCCAGGTCCATCCAGCGGGCGCGGACCAGGCCGCCGTGCAGCGCGTGTGCGTGCTTCGCCGCCGGAAGTCAGTCTCGTCGGAAGTCAGTCGCCGCTGGTGTCAGTCGCCGTAGTCGTCAGACAAAAGTCGACATAACGGATGGCTACTGATTTCCCTTCGCAAAGTCCACGAACCGGTACCCCACCCCGCGCTCGGTGAGGATGTACTTCGGGTTCGCCGGGTCCTCCTCGATCTTCTGGCGCAGGTAGGTGACGTACAGGCGCAGGTAGTGGGTCTCGTCGCGGTACTCGGGGCCCCACACCCGCGTGAGGAGCTGCTCGTGGGTCATCACGTAGCCGGCGTTCTGCACCAGGTGGTAGAGCAGGCGGTACTCCGTCGGGCGCAGGTTGACGCGCTCGCCGTTCACCAGCACCTCGCGCCGCGCGAAGTCGATCGTCAGCCGATCGTCCACCACCACCGTGGTCTGCGGGGCGGGCGGCGGGGTGTAGTGGCGCCGCAGCACCGCGCGCATGCGGCTCACCAGCTCGCGGTGGCTGAACGGCTTGCCGATATAGTCGTCCGCGCCGAGCTCCAGCCCGCGGATGCGGTCCTCCTCCTCGTCCTTGGCGGTGAGGATGATCACCGGCACCTGTGAGAACTGCCGCAGGCGCCGCAGCGTCTCGAAGCCGTCCATGCCCGGCATCATGATGTCGAGCAGCACCATGTCCGGCATCTCGTCGCGCGCCTTCTCGAGCGCCTGGCGGCCGTTGGACGCGGTGATCACCCGCGTGCCCTCCAGCTCCAGGTTCATGCGCATGAAGTTGACCATGCGCGGCTCGTCGTCTACCACCAGAACTAGCTTGTCGCGTAGCTCGGACATATCACTGCCTTATGGCTTAGAGGTGAAGGGTTAGAATCGCCGTGAGCAGCGCGGGGCCGATCCGTAACCTTTCGCCTCTAGCCCCTCTATACGTGAATCCTAGCCCTTCCCCCCCTCGTCCGTCAGCAGCCCGCGCGGCTGCTCGTGGCCGTGGGTAGCGCTCGTCTGAACCTGGGGCTCAGATGCGGATTGCTCCTGGTCCTCGAGCCGCGGGGTCGCCTGCGGCAGCGTGAACGAGAAGCGCGAGCCGCGCCCTGGCTGGCTCTCCACCCAGATCCGCCCGCCCTGCGCCTCGACGATCAGCCGCGCCAAGAACAGCCCCAGCCCGGCCCCCTGCGTCTCGCGGCGCAGCCGGTTGTCCACCCGGTAGAAGCGCTGGAACAGGCGCGCCTGGTCCTCGGGCGCGATCCCGATCCCCTGGTCGCTCACCGAGACGATCACCATGCGGTCGTCGGCGCGCGCCGCGACGCGGATCCGCCCGCCGTCCGGGCTGTACTTGACGGCGTTGGACAGCAGGTTCTCGAGCACCGCCCGCGTGCGCTCGTAGTCGGCGTACACCGCGGGCAGGTCGTCGGGCATGCGCAGCTCGAACTCAAACGCCTCACCCGCCTGGGACGCGAAGCGCTGGACGACCTGCTCGGCCAGCGGGGGCAGCGCCCACTCGGACAGCTCGAGGCGCATCCCGTCGGCCTGCAGCCGCGAGATCTCCAGCAGCCCGCCGATCTGCTTCGCCAGCCGGTCGGCCTCCTCGATGATCACCTTCAGCCCCTCGCGCAGCGTCTCCTGGTCCCAGTTAGCGTCCTCGCGCGCCAGGGTCTCGGCGTAGCCCTTGATGATGCTCACCGGCGTCTTCAGCTCGTGCGAGATCACCGAGATGAAGGTGTTCTGCATCTCCTCCTCGATCTTCTGCTCGGTGATGTCGCGCACGTTCGCGAGCGCGCCGGCGAACTCCCCCGACGGGCCGCGCTGCACCGCGTAGCGGCTCTGCACGTACAGGCGGCGCCCGTCGCGCGTGGTGATCCACCCCTCGACGAGCGGGTTCGACTGCGGCGGGTTGCGCTGCAGCGGGCAGTCCACCAGGCAGATGTTGACGCCCTGCGGCGAGCGGATGCCCAGCACCTCGGCGCACGGGCGGCCGATCGCCTCCTCGCGCGGCCAGCCGGTGAGCTGCTCCATGGTCTGGTTGAAGGTCGTGATCCGCCAGCGGCTGTCGATGATCATCACGCCGTCGGCCGAGTGCTCGATCAGCGCGTCCAGCTGCTGCTTCTCGCGCAGCACGCTCTGGTACAGGCGCGCGTTGCTCACCGCGATCGCCGCCTGGTCGGCGAACGCCGTCAGCAGCTCCTGCTCCTCGGCGGTGAAGCCGACGTTCAGCGCGGCGCGGAAGACGTAGATCACGCCCACCGTCGTCTGCAGGTACACGAGCGGCAGGGCGCTCATGTGGCGCAGCGGCAGCCCGGTGTCCGCCGAGACCTCGCGCAGCCGCTGGCTCAGCATGCGCCGGTCCTCGAGCGGCGTGTTGACCAGCTGCGTGAACGCCGGCCAGATGTCGCGCGGCAGGCCGGCGGCGGCGCGCACGTGGATCAGGCCGTCCTCCTCGCGCAGCGCGATCAGCCCCGAGGTGCCCGCCAGCAGCTCGACGGCGAACTCGATCACCAGGTTGAGCACGCTGCCGAGGTCGAGCTGGGCGGTGAGTGCCCGGCTGATCTGCAGCAGCGACTCGCGCTGGCGCAGTCGCTGGTCGGTTCCTGCTGTCATGTTCCTGTCTGCCCGGGCGGTGCGCCCGGCCACGTCACAGCCTGAGGCGGGCCGCCCGCTTGACGGCGAAAGTGGCTCTAACGTCGTTCTAACGCGGTACAGACTTCATTCTAACACAGCGAATGTATACTCCACAACAGAAACGAGGGGCGCGGAGGATCAGCACTCCGCCCCCTACGCCGATGAGATCGCTACCTTCACAGGAGGTGCATAGTATGTCGACTCTGACACGCTGGGACCCGTACCAGGAGATGCTCTCCCTGCGCGAGGCCATGAACCAGCTGTTCGAGGAGAGCTTCGTGCGCCCGATCCTGACCCGCAACGGCAGCTTCGTGCCGGCGGTGGATATCAGCGAGACCGATGACTCCTACATCGTCGAGGCGGCCGTGCCCGGGCTGCGGCCCGAGGACCTTGAGGTCACCGTCGAGAACGGCGTGCTGACGATCAAGGGCGAGGTGCGGCAGGAGACGGAGGAGAAGAAGCGCAACTTCCACCGCGTCGAGCGCCGCTTCGGCTCGTTCGCCCGCTCGCTGGCCCTGCCGAACCAGGTTCGGTCCGATGAGATCCAGGCCACGCTGAACAACGGCGTGCTGCGGCTGGAGATCCCGAAGGCCGAGGAGGTCAAGCCGCGCAAGATCAGCGTCCAGGTGAACGCCAACTAAGAGGTCGGCCGGCCTAGGGCCAGGCCAACGGGGGTAGGCGGCCGGCCACGTTTCCGCCCCGAGCGGGAATGTGGCCGGCCTTCATCGTTGGCGCGCCCCGCCTGCCTTGGGCCGCCGCCCGCTGCCCGGCACAAACTTTTACACTCACGCCTCTCGCGGCTCCCGGCGCTGTTAAGATTTACAATCCGCGCCTCCGCCGCGCAGGTGGCGCCGTCCCCCACCCTCCGGCGATTGTTCATGCGCACCGATGTGTTCCTGCCTCTGCAGCGCCGTTCTACCGCAGTACCATCGCTGCCTTCACCCTGGGCTCTGCAATTACTATTTACAAATAGGACTCGACAGCACCTGGGGGGTGTGCTATGATAATAAAGCATTACACCTCCGTCGCGTCTACCCACGTACGACCGCGCAGGGTGCCACGGCAGAACGCCTCGTTCAAGGAGCGACGTATGCGGCTCGATCTCAGCAGCAAGCGGGCCAAGAAGTTGATTCGCGAGCATGACCTGACGGAGGAAGAGATCCTGCAGATCGTCGCCTCAGCGCGTATCAACCTCGCGACCTTCGACCCCGAGTACCGCACGAATGTGACGCAGATCGCCGATGACCTGCGCAAGAGCAGGCCGACGATCTACGGCTGGGCGGACCGGGCGCTGGCGGCCACCATCCACTCCCTGCGCAACATTCGTACCGGGCGACCGCCGAAAGAGCGCGAGCGAAGCAACAACGGAACCGAGGGCTAGTGGTGCCGGCTGTTATGCGGTTGCTACCGCTTCGAACAGAAGCACAACGAGCAGGTATAGTATAATGAGGAGCCGAGGCAGGCGTACTGCCTCGGCAGCTCTGGCGGTGGCGCACGCGGCTTGGGGCGCTGGCCCGCGCGCAGGCTGCCCGGCCGGGCGACGGTCGCTGTGCTATAATGCCGTTCTGATAGCGTTGGCTCGCTCACGTCTCGTCCCACACTCGCAGACAAGGTAGGGTGATGATGGATCCACAGCTGACCAGTCAGATCGTGCCGATCGAGGAGGTCAGGGTCATTGAGGAGTGCCTGGCGCGGCTGGCCGAGGACACCGGCGGCAACTACATCCTGCTGCTGGACAAGAGCGGCCAGGTGATCGCCTCGCAGGGCGATGCGAACCGGCAGGATATCACCGCGCTCGGGGCGCTGATCGCCGGCACCTTCGCCTCCTCGCGTGAGGTGGCCAAGCTGCTGCGCGAGAAGGACTTCCGCCAGCTCTTCACCCAGGGCGTGCGCGAGAATATCTTCATCGCGCTGATCGAAGATCAGTGGATCCTCTGCATCATCTTCAACAAGGGCACCCACATCGGCCTCGTCAAGGTGTTGACGAAGAAGGCCACCGATGAGCTCGGCCTGGTGCTCGAGCGCGTGCGCGAGCAGCAGAAGGCGCGCGATGATGTCCTTGGATCGTCCTTCCGGACATCGATGGAGGACACCATCGACCTGCTGTTCCGCGACTGAGTGCGCCCTCCTGTCGTCGCCCACGGCATGCGTACAGCTCCGTAGAATCGCAACCCATGGTACGCGAGAGGACCTATGGCCCTGATCAACGTCGCCGCGCGTGAGATACACTGCAAGATCGTCTACTACGGCCCTGGCATGAGCGGCAAGACGAGCAACCTGCAGTACATCCACAGCCAGGTACCGAAGGACGCGAAGGGTGAGCTGCTCTCGATCGCCACCGAGACCGAGCGCACGCTCTTCTTCGACTTCCTTCCGCTGGACCTCGGCAAGGTGCGCGGGTTCCAGACGCGCTTCCATCTCTACACGGTGCCGGGCCAGGTGCTCTACGAGCGCACGCGCGTCGCGGTGCTCAACGGCGCCGATGGCGTGGTGTTCGTCGCCGACTCGCAGCGCCACAAGCTCGAGGAGAACATCCGCAGCCTGCGCGAGCTTGCGGTGAACATCACCAAGCAGAACAAGAAGTTCCAGGACTTCCCGGTGGTGCTGCAGTACAACAAGCGCGACGTGCCCGGCGCGCTGCCGGTCGCGACGCTCGATAAGTACCTCAACACCCTGCACTGGCAGCGCTTCGAGGCCACCGCCACCAACGGCGGCGGCGTGTTCGATACGCTCAAGGCGATCTCGAAGCTTGTGATCAGCAAGCTCTAGCCCGCTTCAAGCACACGCCGCGCACGCGCCGTGCGACCTGGAGATACCTTGCTATGGCTCTCGCAGGCGACCTGAGCGAGTTCCCGCTCACCGATATCATCCAGCTGGTTGACCTCAGCAAGAAGACGGGCGCGGTCAACCTGAAGGGCCGCCGCGGCCAGCAGCAGCTCGAGGGCTGGCTCTACTTCCGCGACGGCCGGATTATCGGCGCGCGCTTGGGCAACCTCCCGCCGCTGGAGGCGGCCTACACCTTCTTCACCTTCAGCTCCGGCCCGTTCCGCTTCCATGAAGATGTCCAGCTCGACACGCCGACGATCACCGTCAGCAACGAGATGATCATCATGGAAGGGATCATGCGCCAGGACGCTTGGGCCAAGATCCAGGAGCAGGTCCCCTCGCTCTCGATGATCCCGCGCCTGGTGCCGAACCCGGCCGCGACGGGCAGCGAGATCAGCCTCGAGGCCGATGAGTGGCGCGTGCTGACGATGGTCAACGGCAAGAACACCGTCGGCTATATCGCCCAGCGCAGCGGGCTCGGCGAGGTGCGCACCTGCGAGATCATCGCCCGCCTGCTGAGCAGCGGCCTGATCGAGAAGCGCGAGGTCAGCCTGTCGGAGTCGCTGTTCCCGGAGATCGAGCGCATCGTGCTCAGCGCCCTCGGCACCTCGGCCCGCGCCCTCCTGTACGACTCCTACGAGCGCGCCGGCGTGCGCGACCAGGACACGGCCACCGCCGACCAGCTCTCGAACGCGCTCGACCTGTTCGAGACCGCCGCCACGCGCGCGTTCGGCGCCAGCCGCGTGCGCCAGCCGCTGGCCGAGATACGCTCGCTGGTCGATCAGGTCTTCAGCAGCCTCGCCTGACTGCGGTATAATGGTTCAGCCGAGCCGACCCCGCCCGTCGCCCAGGGTGGGGTCATTTCTTGAACTGACGCGAAGATACGCGGTCGTGCCGCCCGCACCCGCAGTGGGGTCTGGGGAAGCGTCGCCTCCCCGGAAGCTCTCTCCGCGGCAGGTGCCGCAGCACCGCACCGCGTACATCCTGAACTGAGAGGTGTGCGTGCGCGCGTTACTGAGCGTGAGCGATAAGCGCGGCGTCGAGACCTTCGCCGCCGGCCTGGCCGAGCTCGGCTGGCAGCTCTTCTCCACCGGCAACACGCAGCGCCATCTGGCGAGCGCCGGCGTGCCGGTCCGGTCGGTCAGCGAGCTGACCGGCTTCCCCGAGATCCTCGACGGGCGCGTGAAGACCCTGCACCCGGCGGTCCACGCCGGGATCCTGGCCCGGCGCGACCTGCCGGCCCACATGGAGGCGCTGGCCGAGCACGGCATCGCGCCGATCGACCTGGTGGTGGTGAACCTCTACCCGTTCGCGCAGACGGTCGCCCGGCCGGATGTCACCCGCGACGAGGCGCTCGAGCAGATCGACATCGGCGGCCCGACGCTGGTGCGCGCGGCGGCCAAGAACCACCCGTCGGTGCTGGTGGTGGTGGACCCGGCCGACTACGAGACGGTGCTGGCGGCGCTGCGCGACGGGAGCGTGACGTCCGAGCTGCGCGCCCGGCTCGCGGCCAAGGCCTTCGCCCACACCGCGGCCTACGACGCCGCGATCGCCGCCTACCTGGCCGATGACCCCTTCCCGCCGACGCTGCCGCTGGCCTTCACGAAGGCGCAGGACCTGCGCTACGGCGAGAACCCGCACCAGCGCGCCGCGCTCTACGGCGACTTCGGGCAGTTCTTCGAGCAGCTGCACGGCAAGGAGCTCTCGTACATCAACATCCTCGATATCGCCGCCGTCTCCGAGCTGGTCGAGGAGTTCCCCCGCTCCGAGGGGGTCGCGCTGGCGATCGTGAAGCACACCAACCCCTGCGGCGTCGGGCTGGGCGCGACCGGGCTGGAGGCCTGGGAGAAGGCCTTCGCCACCGACCGCGACGCGCCGTTCGGCGGGATCATCGCGCTGAACGCCCCGCTGGACCTGCCGCTGGCGCAGGCGATCGACGAGATCTTCTCCGAGATCATCATCGCGCCGGAGTTCACGCCCGAGGCGCTGGCCCTGCTGAAAAAGAAGAAGAACCGCCGCCTGATGCGCGCGCTGCGCCCCGTCTCGCAGGAGCAGGGCTCCGGCGGGCGGCGCACGCCCCTGCTGCTCCACAGCGTCCCCGGCGGCGTGCTGGTCCAGGAGCCGGACCGCGCCCCGCTCGATCAGGAGGAGCTGCGGGTCGTCACGAAGCGCGCGCCGACCGACGACGAGCTGCGGGCGCTGCGCTTCGCCTGGCGGGTCTGCAAGCACGTCAAGTCGAACGCGATCGTCTACGCCGCCGCCGATCGGACGCTCGGCATCGGCGCGGGCCAGATGAGCCGCGTGGACAGCTCGCGGGTCGCGGTGATCAAGGCGCGCGCCAGCGGCCTCTCGCTGCAGGGCGCGGCGGTCGCCAGCGATGCGCTGTTCCCGTTCCCCGACGGCGTCGAGGTGGCGGCCGAGGCCGGCGCGACGTGCGTGATCCAGCCCGGCGGGGCGCTGCGCGACGAGGAGGTGATCGCCGCGGCCGACCGGCTGGGCATGGCGATGGTGTTCACTGGAAGAAGGCATTTTCGACACTAGGCGCAGCGTGCAGTGTTGTGCGGCAGCCCCGGCGCTGCCGCCTCCCCACGATGCACTTGCGCTCACCGGAGTACGGGCGTGAAGTTCGATGACAACGGCCTGATCCCCGCGATTGTGCAGCACGCCCGCAGCGGCGAAGTGCTGATGCTGGGGTATATGAACGAGGACGCGCTGCGGCAGACGACCGAGAGCGGTCTGGTGACGTTCTGGAGCCGCAGCCGGGGCAGGCTGTGGCAGAAGGGTGAGACCTCGGGCAACGTGCTGCGGCTCGTCGAGCTGCGGCAGGACTGCGACGGCGACGCGCTGCTGGTGCTCGCGGAGCCGGCCGGGCCCACGTGCCACACCGGCGAGCCGAGCTGCTTCCACCGCGCGCTCGACGGCTCGCCGGTGGAGCGGGCGCCCGCGAGCCAGATCCTGACCGAGCTGGCCGATGTGATCGCCCGCCGGGCGGCTGAGCGGCCGGCCGGCTCGTACACCACGAAGCTGCTCGACGGCGGAGTGGACCGCATCGGCAAGAAGATCGGCGAGGAGGCGGCTGAGGTGATCATCGCCGCCAAGAACGGGGCGCCGTCCGAGCTGGCCTGGGAGCTGTCCGACCTCCTCTACCATAGTCTGGTGCTGCTCGAGCAGCAGGGAGTGCCGCTGGAGGCGATCTGGCGCGAGCTGCGCCGCCGGCACGGCGCTTAGTACTTACTCAGAGGGAGCCGCGTGACACACAGGACAACAGTGGGACGCGCCGATCTGCTCGCCATCCCGCCTGTTGCGTCTGATGGGTACGACGGACGTCTTCCGCAGGATGCCAGCCGTCTGGCGAAGCTCGCGGCGTTGGCGCTGACCATGGCGGGCGGCGCCGCGCTCTTTGCGCTATTGGGCGTCGATCCGTGGCAGGGGCTGCGCCTATTCCTGGTCGAGCCGTTCAATGGCCTCTATGCATGGGGCGAACTGGCCGTCAAGTCTGCACCCCTCGCCCTGTGTGCGGTGGGGCTATCGATTTGCTTTCGGGCCAATGTCTGGAACATCGGCGCCGAGGGCCAGTTGGTGGCGGGCGCGGTGGCCGGCGCCGGCGTGGCGCTCCTGGCTGGCCCCGAAACCTGGCGAGGATACGTGTGCCTGGTCATGGTGGCAGGCATGCTCGGGGGCATGGCGTGGGCGGCGGTCACCGCGTGGCTCAAGGACAGGTATGGCGCCAACGAGATGTTGGTGAGCCTGATGCTCACTTACGTCATTCAGTTGTTGCTCGGATATCTCGTGTTCGGGCCCTGGCGTGATCCGTACGGCTTTAACTTTCCGCAATCCCGCTCGTTCGAGGAGGCCGCCTTGCTGCCGGCGCTTTGGGAGGGCACGCGCGCGCACGCCGGATGGTTGTTGGCTCTGCTCGCCGTCGTGGGGGCCTGGCTGTTCCTGTCCCGCTTTCACGCCGGGTTTCGCCTGCGCGTGGCAGGGGCGGCGCCTGCGGCGGCTCGATATGCCGGCTACTCGTCGCGCCAAGCCTTGTGGGCGTCGATGTTGACCTGCGGGGCCTTGGCCGGCCTGGCCGGGATCGGGGAGGTTGCCGGACCGATGCAGCGGCTTACGAGCTCCGTGTCGCCGGGCTACGGCTTTGCCGCCGTGATCGCCGCATTCCTGGGGCGCTTGCATCCGGCCGGGGCATTCGCGGCCAGCATCGTGATGGCGGCGCTGTACATCGGCGGCGAGCTGGCGCAGTCGCGCCTGGGCATGCCGGCTTCCATCGTCGGCATATTCCAGGGCCTGGCGCTGGCCTTGCTGTTGCTGGGCGATACCTTGGTGCGGTATCGCATCCGGTTGCGCCATCCCTTCGGCGCGGCGAGGGGATGGCATGGATAGCCTGCTCTCGCTCCTTGCCGCGACCTTGAATGCGGGCACGCCGCTCGCATTGGCGGCCCTTGGCCTCACGTTGCACGAACGGGCCGGCGTCATCAACCTGGGCGCCGAGGGCATGATGTCGCTCGCCGCCGCGGCCGGCTTTGCCATGGCGTTCCACGCGGGAAGCACGTGGGCGGGCTTGGCGGCCGGGGCGGGGGCTGGCGCTGTGCTGGCGGCCGGCTTCGCGCTGTGGGTGGTCACCTTCAATGCCAGCCAGTACGGAAGCGGCCTTGCGGTCATGCTGCTCGGTTCGGGTCTGTCGTCTTTTGCCGGAGTTTCTTACGCTGGGCGATCGCTTGCGCGCAGCGACACCGGCATCCCGGTGCTCAAAGACCTGCCGGGGGTGGGCGCTACCCTGTTCGCGCTCCACCCCCTCGTGTACGCGACGATGGGGTTGGCCGGCGCTCTGGCTTGGTTCTTGTATCGCACGCGGGCCGGAACGCTGTTGCGCGCAGTGGGCGAATCGCCCGAGGCCGCGCACGAGCTAGGCCATCCCGTGGCGCGCATCCGCACTCTCGCCATTCTCGCGGGCGGGGCGTGCTGCGGCCTTGCCGGCGCGTATCTGTCGGTGGTTTACACCCAACTCTGGAGCGAAGGCATGGTCGCGGGACGAGGGTGGATGGCCTTGGCGCTGATTGCGTTCGGCATGTGGCATCCGCTGTGGATCCTGCTCGGCGCTTATCTTTTCGGCGGGTTGACCATGCTGCAGTTCCAATTGCAGGGCATGGGCGTACAGCTGCCTTCGCAGTTCCTCGCGATGTTGCCCTATGTGTGCACGATCGCCGTGCTCGCGCTGCGGGGTGCCCATCCTGCCTGGCTGAGCCGGAACATGCCGCGCGCCTTGGGAAGGCCCTTCCTGCCCGAGCGTTAGTTCGATCCGCTCGAGCCGGTCAATCGGCAGGAGCCCGGGGGACGAGCGTCAACCGGTGAGCGTCCGGTCCCGGCAGGAAGGGGCTCGCTTTGCCGTGTACCCAGGCATCGTGGCCGGCGAGGAAAAAAGGTGAAAGCGGATGGCCCGAGGCGCCGCCGGGCATCTGGAGTATGCCGAGCGCTTCGCGTCCGGGCGAGACCACGAAGCGTTCCGAGGCACCAAAGGCAGCGCCCTGGATGCGGGGCATGTGGATGTCTCCCGGCATGGGCGTCGACGGCGCGGACAGCCAGTGCTGCAGCGGGCGCGGCAGGACCCGGGCCAGGGGATGGGCGATGGCGAGGCGGTTGCGGTCGCCCCAGCGCACGGTTTCCAGCGCTTGGCCGCCTATGGTCATTTCCGCGATGGCCGTGTCGAGGCGCTCGAGCATGAACTCGCGCCAATCGGCGGCGTAAGCGGGTTTCCATGCCTGCGCCCGCACCAGGTCCTCCATGACGGCGAGCAGGCGGGAGGAGGCGCGGCGTACGGACAGGCCCGCACCTTTTTCCGCGAGTTTGTCGTCCAGCGCGCCGAACCAGGCGTCGTAGAGCGCGTCGTAGAAGGTGCGCAGCAGGGCGTAGCCTGCGCTGTCGGCATCGGCCCGCCCATCCCAGGCTTGCAAGATACGGCGCGCTGCGGCGCGCTGCGGATGGCCCGCCACGGCACTGTCATCAAGCGCGCGCAGCGCCTGGTCATGCAAGAAGCCGATCCACTGCGCACGATGGCCGAGCTGGATGGCAAGCAGATCGCGTTCGTCCACGCGCTCCGCGGCGAACAGCGCGTCGCGTATCTGCGTGGCCCGTACGCCGATGTCTGCCCCGCCGTCGCCTATCCGGCGTTGCGCCCGGGCATCCGCGAGCTGGGTATTGTTTGCCGTCCACAAGCGCCCGTACCCGGGATCGATCACGGTCGGATAGGCTTCCGGCGGCAGTCGCTCGAGGGGCAGGTCCGCAGCTTCCGCTGCGACTGGAAAACCGAGCGGATCGAGCATGGCGGCAGGCAAGGGGCCGGCCAGCGTCCACCCTATGCGGCCCTGGCGATCAGCAACCACCAAGTTCTGGGTGGGGATGCCGGCCTTGTGCCCGACGTGCAGCGCCCCTTCGACGCCGCGCGCGCGTTCCATGTCGGCCAGCACGACGTTGGCCGCGCCCGGCGCGTGGGCGATCCACCGGATGGCATAGGCGCGTCCGTCGAGCTCCAGCACGGGCCCCCAGCGGCTCTCCCGCACGGGCATGGTCACCGGTGCCGCGCCCCGGACTTCGATGCGTTCCAATGTTTCGGAGAAGGACTCCCATGCGCCCGCCGGGCCGCGGTAGCGACTCGGGTCCGCTTCATCGACGGTCAGGCGCACCAATTCCAGGAAGTGTCCGTAGCTGTTGGTAAAGCCCCAGGCGATGTCGCCGTTGCTGCCCGCCACCACGATGGGGGCGCCCGGCAAGCTCACGCCGCTGATACGGCGTGGGCCTTCTGCAGTCGGAAATTCCAAGGTGAGGCGATACCAGATGTTGGGCAGGCGCAATCCGAGGTGCATGTCGTTGGCAACGAGGGCGCCGCCGTGGGCACTGTGCCGAGCATCGACGGCCCAGCCGTTGCTGCCCACGGCGAAATCCGCGGCGTGTGAGTCGGCCAGCAGTTCGCCCGGCGTCGTGCGCCGGGCAGGGCCAGGCCGGCGCGCGTCTATCCAGCCGGGATGCGCCGAAACCAGCGCCGGGTCGGGCGCAGCGGCGGGGGAGGCGCCAGATGCGGGCCGATCCAGCGGCGCATCCCAGCGGCTGTGCGAGGGCATCAAGGCCTGGAGCAAGGGCGCGGGCAACAGGTCGCGCAGCGCTTCCCGCGACCGCGTCCGGCCCAGTTCGCCGCCTTGCAGGTCGAGGTACATCGCATAAATGGCGAGCAGGGTGTCGACCGGCCGCCAAGGTTCGGGCCGCGTGCGCAGCAGGACATATTCGAAGGGGCGTGCAGGCAGCCTATCCAGCCCGGCGTTGGCGCCCTCGGCATAGCGCTCGAGCAAGGCGCGGTGCGGAGCGGGCAGTTCGGCGTAGGCGCGTTCGGCTCGCGCGCGGAAACGATGCACCCGCACGCGGCGGTCCAGGGGTAGCGCAGCGTCACCGACGAGGGCGGCGAGCTCGCCGGCAGCCGAACGCCGCACGAGGTCCATTTGGAAAAACCTGTCTTGGGCGTGCGCAAAGCCGGTGGCGAACGCTGCGTCGAGCCGGTCGTCCGCCCGGATGGTGACGTTGCCGATTGCGTCGCGGGCGATGGAGACGGGGTGGCCGATGCCCACTGCCTCCATGCGGCCATCCAATTGCGGCAGGCTGGCCCGCAGGTACAGCCAGGTGCCGCCTGCGCTTGCCGCGATCAGCGTCAGGGCGCCGGCCAGGGTCCAGGCCAACATGCGGGCGGGACGGGATGGGTAGCGGCGCGTCATGGCGCGAGGCCGGGCTGGCCGTCAGAGGAGGCCCAGGCCCCTCGCGACACCTTCGCCGTAACGCGGATCCGCCTGGCGGAAGTGCGCGATTTGGCGCTCCTGGATTTCGCGTGGCACCGTTTTCATCGAGTTGACGATGTTTTCGATCAACAGGGCCTGCTGTTCCGCGGTCATCAGGCGGAACAGATTGCCCCCCTGCGTATAGTCGTCGTTGCCCGTGCGATGGTCGTAGCGGTCGGCCTCGCCATCGAGCCGCAGGACCGGTTCGCGGTACGCGGGATCCTGCCTGGGCGCATCGGCCACGCTATTGGGCTCGTAGTTCGGTCCGCCGCCGAAATTGCCATCGAAGCGCATGGCGCCGTCGCGCTGGTAGGTGTTCACCGGCGCCTGGGGACGGTTGACGGGGAGGGACTGGTAGTTGGTGCCTACCCGATACAAATGCGCATCGTGATAGGCGAACAGGCGCGCCTGCAGCATTTTGTCCGGGCTGAATCCGAGTCCGCGCACGATGGACGACGGCGAGAAGGCGGCCTGCTCGATCTCGGCAAAGTAATTCTGCGGGTTCCGGTTGAGCGTGATGATGCCGACCTCGATCAGGGGGAAGTCCCCGTGCGGCCAGACCTTGGTCAAGTCGAAGGGGTCATAGGGCGTCTTGCGCGCCTGATCCTCGGTCATGACCTGGATGCACACGCGCCACCTGGGAAATTCGCCGCGCTCGATGGCCTGGAACAGGTCGCGCTGCGCATAGTCGGGGTCCTCTCCGGCGAGCCGGACGGCCTCGCGCGGGTGCAGGTTCTTGATGCCCTGCATGCTCAGGACGTGATATTTCACCCACACGCGCTCGCCGCGGTCGTTGATCATGCTGAACGTGTGGCTGCCGAAACCGTGCATGTGCCGATAGCCGTCTGGCGTGCCCCGGTCCGAAAACAGGATCGTGACTTGGTGCAGCGACTCGGGCGAGAGCGACCAGAAGTCCCACATCGCGGTCGGGCTCTTCAGGTTGGTGCGCGGGTCCCGCTTCTGGGTATGGATGAAGTCCGGGAACTTGATGCCGTCGCGTATGAAAAAGACGGGCGTATTGTTGCCGACCAAGTCCCAATTGCCTTCGTCGGTGTAGAACTTGATCGCGAAACCGCGCGGGTCACGCTCGGTATCGGCGGAGCCTTTTTCCCCGCCCACGGTCGAGAAGCGGATCAGCACGTCGGTTTTCTTGCCCACGTGCGAGAAAACGCTGGCGCAGGTGTAGCGAGTGATGTCCTGGGTGACCTCGAATACCCCATAGGCGCCCGAGCCCTTGGCGTGGACGACCCGCTCGGGGATACGCTCGCGGTTGAAGTGCTGCAGTTTTTCGATGAGGTGGAAATCTTCCAGCAATACCGGGCCCCGCGGTCCCGCGGTGCGCGAGTTTTGGTTGTCGGCGACGGGTGCGCCCGTGGCGGTGGTGAGTTTCGTCATCGTCGGCTCTTTGGTCTGCATTGAAGAGCGCTCAAGATAGGCCGCCTGCGGGTGTTAGTAAATTGAATTGATTAAATTGATTTGATAGATCGAGATAATCGTCCACCTCGGTCGCCGGATCAGCCCTGCAAGCGGATGCCGCCGCACCGCTTGGTACACTTAGGGTTTGCCCTCGTCCGGCCCGCGCGCTTCCCGCAGGCCGGATCGTTCAACCCCGGAAGCCGTGTTCGAGGAGAACCTGCGTGAAAAACCTCGTTTGGGTGCCGCCCGTGCACCGCGAATCCCCTTGTCCTCGCAATACTGAAGCCCCGAATTCCCCAGCCTGTGGCCGGCGCCGCCGCATGCTCGCTTGGTTGGCCGGTGTGCCGGCCGCTTACGCCGTCTCGGCCGTGCCGCGGCCGGTCCGGGCGGCGGCCGGGCCGCTTTCGATAGGCTTTGTCTACATGTCGCCGATCACCGACGCCGGTTGGACCCGCCAGCACGAAGACGGCAGGCTGGAGCTGGTGCGGGCGCTGGGTGATCGCGTCGCGACCAAGGTGGTGGAGAACGTTCCCGAAAACGCCGATGCCGAGCGGGTGATCCGCGACTTGGCCAGGCAAGGCTGCAAGCTCATTTTCACGACCTCATTCGGGTACATGGATGCCGTGATGCGCGTCGCGCGCGAATTTCCCGGCGTCGTGTTCGAGCAGGCGTCGGGGTACCGCCTGGCGCGCAACCTGGGCGCCTACAACATCCGTTTTTATGAAGGGCGCTATCTCGCAGGCTTGGTGGCCGGCGCGATGACGCGCAGCAATGTGCTTGGCTACGTGGCCGCGCTGCCCATCCCCGAGGTCATCCAAGGCATCAACGCATTCACGCTTGCCGCGCGCAGCGTCAATCCCAAGGTGCAGGTCCGCGTGGTCTGGACGCAGAATTGGTTCGACCCGCCGCGCGAGCGCGACGCGGCCCAGGCCGTGATACGGCAGGGGGCGGACGTCCTGACGAATCATTCCGGTTCGTCGGCCGTGGCGCAGGCTGCCGAAGCAGCGGGCGTGTGGATGCTGGGCTATACCTCCGACATGAGCAAGTATGCGCCGACCCGGCAGCTCGGCGCCGTCGTGCACCGCTGGGGCGACCATTACATCCGGGCCACGCGCGCGGTGTTGGAAGGCTCATGGCGGTCGCAAGCCTTCATGGGCGGCCTGAAGGACGGCATGATCGGGCTCGAGGCGATTTCTACCCGGGTGCCGCCAGACGTGAAGGCCTCCGTGGAGCGCGCGCGCCAGCGGATTGCATCGGGGGAGCTGCATCCCTTCGGCGGCCGCCTCGTCGATAACCAGGGCAAGGTCCGGCAGCAATCAGGCGTGCTTGCCGAGCGCGACGTGGAGCACATGGACTGGTTCGTGGAAGGCGTCGTGGGCAAGGCGGTGGCCTGAGAGGGGGCATTTCCGGGCGCTTCCTTCCAGTCCCGCTAAAGTATGGGTCGGCAGTGAACTGCCGGCGCCTGGCGTAGTCCCACTCGAATGCGCCGTGGCCGCGCATGCGCTTTGCCCGTCGGCGAACGCGTGGGGCGTTCGCCTCTCCAGCTCGTCTTCCTATCGTCCCGTCCATGAAACCAGACGCCCGCCCGTTTTCTTCGCTGTCTTTCCTGGCGCAAGCCTGGCGCATGACCGTCCGCGATTGGCGGGCAGGGGAGTTGCGCCTGCTCGCACTGGCCCTGGTGGTTGCGGTGGCTTCGGTGGCTAGCGTGGGTTTTCTCGCCGATCGCATACGCCTGGCACTGGAGCGCGACGCGGCGCAATTGCTCGGTGGCGATCTGGTCCTGGTATCGGATGCGCCCATCTCGGAAATCCAGCGCGAGCAAGCGGCCAGGTTGGGCCTGGAGGTGACCGAGACCCTGCAGTTTCCCTCCATGGCCGCCGCCGGTACGGGGGATGCGCTGCGTTCGCAACTGACGGCGCTCAAGGCCGTACAGCAGGGCTATCCCCTGCGCGGCCGGCTGCGCGTGGCCGACGGCCCCGCGATGCCGGACGAGGTCGCGTGGGACATTCCGGCGCGAGGTGCGGTCTGGGTCGACCCGCAACTGCTGTCGTTGCTGGAGGTCAGGGTGGGGGACGAGCTGCAGTTGGGGGACAAGCGATTCCGCATCGAACGCGTGATCGCCGTGGAGCCCGATCGCGGCATGAACTTTATCAACGTCGCTCCCCGCGTCATGATGCGCACCGACGACCTGGACGGGACAGGGCTGGTGACGTTCGGCAGCCGCATCTCGTATCGGTTGCTGGTTGCAGGGCAGCCTGCGCAGGTGCGCGAGTATGCAGACTGGTTGCAGGCCCGGCTCGAGCGCGGCCAGCGCGTGGAAACGCTGGAGTCGGGGCGGCCTGAGATGCGTCGCACCATCGACCGCGCCCAGCAATTCCTCTCGCTCGTGGCCCTGCTTGCGGCCTTGGTCGCCGCCGTGGCCGTCGCCCTGGCGGCGCGTCGGTTCACGCTGCGGCATTTCGACAGCGTGGCCGTCATGCGTTGCCTGGGCGCGACGCAGTCGGCGCTGACCCGCTTATTCGCCCTCGAGTTCCTCATTATCGCGCTGGGAGCCGCCGCGGCGGGAAGTCTGCTCGGCTACGTCGCGCACCAGGGCCTGATCGCGGCGCTGGGCGGATTGATCACGACCGATTTGCCCGCGGCAACACTGCTGCCGGCGGTGCAGGGCTTTCTGGCCGGTGTCTGGCTGCTGCTCGGGTTTGCGCTGCCGCCGCTCGCGCAACTGCGACACGTCTCGCCCGTGCGCGTGCTGCGACGGGAAACCGGCGTGGCGCCGGCCCGCACGGCCGTGGGGTATGGCATCGGTGCGCTGGGGTTCGCGTTGCTGCTGCTTTGGTTCGCGCGTGACCTGAAGCTGGGTGCGATGGTCGCCGGCGGTTTCCTCGCGGGCTTTGCCTTGTTCTGCGGGCTCGCATGGCTGGGCGTGCGGTGGCTCGAGCCATTGCGTCAATGGCAGCGCGGGCCGGTCGCGCTGCGATTCGCGCTGGCCGGCGTCGTCCGGCGCAGGGGGGCTACGGTGGCGCAGATCTGCGCGCTTGCAGTGGGGCTGATGGCCTTGCTGCTGTTATCGATCACGCGCGGCGATTTGGTCGACGGGTGGCGGCAGGCCGCGCCGCCCGATGCGCCGAACCGGTTTCTCATCAACATCCAGCCCGATCAGCGCGAAGCGGTGGGGCAACGGCTCGCGGACGCGGGGCTGGGCGAGACGGAACTCTATCCCATGGTGCGGGGCCGCCTGCTAGAGATCAACGGCCGTGCCGTGGGGCCGGCAGACTATGAGGATGAGCGGGCGCGTCGACTCGTGGACAGGGAATTCAATCTTTCCTACATGGATGAGATGCCGGGGCACAACCGGGTGGTGGCCGGACGCTGGCTGGACCCATCGGCCGCCGAGCTCTCCATGGAGGAGGGCATCGCCCAGACCTTGGGCGTCAAGCTGGGCGATACGCTCAGGTTCGATGTGGCCGGCAATGCGGTCGAGGTGACCGTCACAGGGCTGCGTGCCGTGGATTGGGATTCCATGCGGGTCAATTTCTTCGCCATCCTGTCGCCGGCCGTGCTGCGCGACATGCCGCAGAGTTGGATCACCGCATTGCATTTGCCGGAAGACAAGGCCGACTTGTCGAGCGCGTTGATTCGCGAGTTTCCCAACCTGACCATCTTCGACACCGGCGCCATCCTGCGCCAGGTGCAAGGTGTTCTGGACCAGGTCGTGGCGGCAGTCCAGTTCCTGTTCCTGTTCACGCTGGCCGCAGGCTGCCTGGTGTTGTATGCGGCGCTCGCCTCGACCCGGGACGAGCGCGTGCGCGAGGCTGGCTTGCTGCGTGCGCTGGGCGCCACGCGGCGCCAGCTTTCAGCCGCACAGTGGCTGGAATTGGGCGCCATCGGCGGTGCTGCCGGCTTGCTGGCGGCAGGCGGTGCTTCGGCGATCGCCTGGCTATTGGCGCGATTCGTGTTCAAGTTTGCGCTGGCGTCCAATCCTTGGGTGTGGGTCGCCGGCGTGTCTGTCGGCGTGGTATGCGCGTGGGCGGGGGGATGGATGGGCCTGCGCGGCGTGCTGAGGCATCCGCCCTTGGCGACGCTGCGGGAGGTATGATGCGCCGCGCTTGCGACAATCTCTATGCAGGATGATCAAACCATGGTGACACAGGAGCCCGGCGAGGCCGCCTCCGCCGAGCCGACCGTTTTCGAACGCATAGGCGGGGAAGCCCGGGTGCGCGAACTCGTCGACCGTTTCTACGACTTGATGGACCTGGACGCGGATTTGGCGGACCTGCGCGCCGCTCACGGACCCTCCCTGGACCAGGCGCGGCAGAAATTGTTTTGGTTCCTGTGCGGCTGGATGGGCGGGCCCAATTACTACATCGAACGTTTCGGCCACCCGCGGCTGCGCGCCCGCCACCTGCCGTTCTCCATCGGCACCAAAGAGCGCGACCAGTGGGTGATCTGCATGGGGCGCGCGATGCAGCAGATAGGCGTGGAGCCAGCGCTGGCCGACAGGCTGCTCGCCGCGTTCTATGACACGGCCGACTGGATGCGCAACCGCCCCGAATAAGGGCGCGCCTCACGCGCCGGGTGCCGCTGGTCCCGTACGCTCCCAGGGCGGCGTGCCGCCCAGGTGCTCCCGCAGCCAGGCGAGCAATACCTCGATGCGCGGCAGTCCGCGCTTGCGCGCGGGAATCAGGGCCTTGAGCCAAACGTCCTGCAATGGATAGCCTTCCAGCAAGGCGACCAGACTGCCGTCGGCCAATGCCCGGCCGGCCACGTAGGCGGGCAGCACGGCGATGCCGTTGCCGGCGCGCGCTGCCGCGTAGAGGGCATAGTTGTCGTTCGCGCCCAAGCGCGCCGGGACATCCACCCGGATCGGCCCCCGGTCGCTGTTGAAATGCCAGGTGTGGCCCGTGGGATTGAACACCAGGCAGTCGTGATCGGCGAGGTCACGCGGGTGGCGTGGCGCCGGGCGACGGGCCAGGTAGGCCGGTGACGCGCACACCACCTGCCTGAGCGGGCACAGCGGCTCGTCTACGACGCCTTCGTAGCTGTCGGCCCGGCCGCTTACGGAAATGTCGAAGCCTTCTTCGGCCGGGTTGGCGGAGCGGTCCAGCAAGGTGATTTCCAGGGTCAGCCGATCGTAGCGCTGCTGGAATGCGGCCAAGATGTCGGCCAGGTACAGGACCGTCAACGAGGTGGGCGCGCGCAGGCGTATGTGGCCTTCGAGGGCGTTCTGGTCGCGCTTGAGTTCGGACGCGATGGCATCGAAGTCGGCGACCAGGGCGCGGGCGCGCGCATGGAACTTGTGGCCGGCTTCCGTGAGGGTGACGCGGCGGCTGGAGCGCTCGAACAAGCGTGCGCCCAGGGTCCACTCCAAATGCCCGATCCGTTTGGCGATGACCGACGGAACCGTATCCAGTTGGCGTGCCGCTTCCGAAAAATTGCCGCCGCGCACGGTGGCGAGAAAGGCCCGCAAGTTGGCCAGTGTATCCATATCTTTTCTAAACTGCGAAAACAGGTGCTGCAAATTAGATCAGATAATCCGATTTGAAATAGATACCATGCGGGGCTCCAAGGGTTATGAGATGAGGCAGTGAACATGGCGACCCCGGCAAGCATTTCCGAGCCGGCCCGGCAAACACCGGTGCTGGGTGAGTACGACGTCGTCGTCCTGGGGGGCGGGCCAGCCGGCATGACGGCCGCGGCGGCGGCAGCCCGCCGCGGATGCCGCACGTTGTTGATCGAGCGGTATGGATTCCTCGGCGGCATGGGAACGGCGGCCGGGGTGACGAATTTCTGCGGCTTGCACGCCAACGTGTTCGGAGAGCACCGGCGCGTGATCCGAGGCCTGGCAGACGAGTTGCTCGGCAGCTTGGAGCGTTTGGGCGGCCTGTGCGAGCCGCATCGCATGTTCCAAGACAAAATCATGGCCCAGGCCTATGACAACGCTGCCTTCAAGCTGGCTGCCGACGAGCTGGTCGCGGGCAGCGGCAGCAAGCTGCTGTTCCATGCCTATGCCGCTGGTGTCGTGATGCGCTCGGCCAGTGAGGTCGCCGCCTTGCTCGTGGAAACCAAGTCTGGGCGCGGTGCCGTGATCGGCAGGATTTACATCGATTGCTCGGGAGACGGCGACGTTGCCGCGGCGGCCGGCGTTCCGTATGAGAAGGGTGACGGCCAGGGTGGGATGCTGTATCCGTCCACCATGTTCCGCGTCAACAATGTCGATCCTGCCCGGGCGGGCAATGCCTGGGAGCACTTCGGCCGCCTGATGGAGGAGGCGTCGCGGGACGGACGCCGCTTTGCGCGCAAGACACCCATCGTCCGGCCGCAGAGAAATCCCTCGGAGTGGCGCGCCAACGTGACGCAACTGAGTAATCCCGACGGTTCGGCCATCGACGGGACTGACGCCTGGCAGTTGACCGAGGGCGAGTTGCAGGGACGCCGCCAGGTGCGCGAATTCTTCGAATTCCTGCGCGACTATGCCCCGGGCTTCGAGTCTTCGTACATCCTCGAGATCGCGCCGCAGGTCGGCATCCGCGAAACGCGACGCATCGTCGGCGAATATCAGTTGAGCGAGGAAGACGTGCTCGGCTGCGCGAGCTTCGACGACACCATAGGGGTAAACGGCTGGCCCGTGGAAGCGCACGTGGCAGGCGACATCGTTTTCAAGTTCGTCGACGTGCCCAACTGCCGCGGCTTCAATCACCTGCCGTACCGCATGTTGCTGCCGCAGAGGGTGGACAACCTCTTGGTTGCCGGACGCTGCGCGTCCATGACCCATATGGGGCAGTCGGCGGCGCGGGTGACGGGGCCGTGCTTTGCCATGGGCCAGGCGGCCGGAACTGCCGCGGCCCTCGCCCTGCAGGCCGGAGTGGCGCCGCGCCGGCTCGACGTGGCGCGACTGCAGGACGCGCTCGAGCAAGACGGCGCCTATCTGGGCCGGGACATCTAGCGCCCGGGGCCTACTCTATTCATTCACTACAAGGAGACGATACCGTGATCAGGAAACTGGCTGCGGCCATGCTTTTCGTGCCCATGATCGCCTTGCCGGCCCATGCTGAGTGGCCGGAGCGGACGGTGCGCATCATTGCGCCTTTTGCGCCGGCCTCCACGCCGGATACGCTGGCCCGGGTTCTGTCCGAGCGCCTGTCCAAGCAGCTCAAGCAGACCTTCGTCGTCGAGAACAAGGCGGGGGCGGGCGGCATGATAGGCACCGACCACGTCGCCAAGGCGGCGCCGGACGGGTATACCCTGGGCGTGAGCATCACCGGGCCGCTGGTCAACAACAAGGTGTTGTACAAGAAGATGCCGTACGACCCGGATAAAGACCTGACGCCCATCACGGTTGCCGTGATGCAGCCCAGCGTCCTCGTGGCGCGCGCCGGTCTACCGGCAAAGGACCTCGCGCAGCTGATTGAGCTGCTCAAGCAATCGCCAGGCAAGTTCAATTACGCGTCCATCGGCAACGGCTCGCTGTCCCATCTCGCGATGGAGCTGGTCGCTTCGCGCAGCGGGACCAGCATCGTGCATGTACCCTACGGCGGCTCCAGCCAGGCCGTGACCGCGCTGATCGCAGGTGACGTGGACATGGCCTGCCTGCCCGCGGCGGCGGTGCAGTCTTTCGTCAAGGCCGGAAAACTCCGCGCCATTGCCGTCACGACCGGCAAGCGCACCCGCTTCATGCCGGAGGTGCCGACCCTCGCCGAGCAGGGCATGGACGGGGTCGATACGGGTGCCTGGATGGGCATTGTCGCTCCCGGCGGCATGGATGAGGGATTGAAGGCCCGCATCCACGCGGAAGTGGTGCGCGCCCTGCGCGACCCGGAGGCTCGCAAGGCATTCGATGCGCAGATGATGGAAGTGGTGGCCGGGACACCCGAGGAGTTTGCGGCGTACTTGAAGGATGAGGCGGAGCGCTGGTTCCCCATCATCCGCAAGAATGACATCCGTCTCGACTGACCTGCGCGCGTAGACGCGGCGGATACCCGCCCGCGCCACGGCAACATGCTTGCCTGGCATCCGTGCCCATGCGTGCGGCCGGCAACGGGCCCGGGCGATGCTGCCTTGCGGTCAGGCTCTAAAATCCCATTTTTGGGGGTCGAGTCTTGACTGAATATTTGTTGTGGGGCAGCACCGTTGCTGCCGCGCTTGCCGCGCTTTTCGCGCTGCTGGCGCTGTTGCGCAAGCCCGGGTCCGGCGATCCTCGTCCGGACCAGATCCTGGAGGCGCAGGAAAGGCTGGAGCGTTCGCTGCGGGCGGAGATCACGGAGAGCCAGCGGGGGCTGCGTTCCGAGCTGGCCGAGTCGACGCGCGGGCTGCGCACCGAGCTCGGGCAGGCGCTGGCCCAAGGCCTTCAGGCCATGGGCAGCCAGCAGGCGCAGCAGGCCCAGGTGCTCAACCAGCAGCTCGACGCCTTCGCGCAGAATCTCACTGTGCTCACGGCGCAATTGCAGGAGCGCTTCGAGGCTTTGCGGCTCTCGCTCACTCGCGATGCCGCCGTCACCCGTGAGGAAAGCGCCCTGGCCCTGCAACGGTTCGCGGACCGATTTTCCGAGCAACTGCGCGTGCTGACTGAAGCGAACGAGCGCCGCATGGCGGAGGTGCGCGCCACGGTCGAGCAGCGCCTCAAAGACTTGCAGTCCGACAACGCCGCCAAGCTGGAAGAGATGCGGCGCACCGTGGACGAGAAACTGCACGCGACGCTGGAGCAGCGGCTCGGCGAGTCTTTCAAGCTGGTTTCCGACCGGCTGGAGGCCGTGCACAAGGGGCTGGGCGAAATGCAAACGCTCGCCGCAGGCGTGGGCGACCTCAAGCGCGTGCTGACCAACGTCAAGACCCGCGGCACCTGGGGGGAGGTGCAATTGGGCATGCTGATCGAACAGACCATGACGCCCGCCCAATACGGCCGCAACGTCAAGCCGGTGCCAGGCCGGGACGACCTGGTGGAGTTCGCCATCCGGTTGCCGGGGCGGGACGAGTCCGGCCCGGTTTGGCTGCCGATCGACGCCAAATTCCCCAAGGAAGAATACGAGCGCCTGGTGGACGCCCAGGAGCGGGCCGACCCCGAGGCCGTGCGTGCGGCCGGCGCGGCGTTCGAGCGAGGCGTGGAACTGGAGGCGCGCCGCATTGCGACCAAGTACATCGCGCCGCCGCACACTACCGATTTCGCCATTATGTTCCTGCCGACCGAAAGCCTCTACGCCGAGGTGTTGCGGCGTCCGGGCCTGATCGACAAGCTCCATGCCTTGCGCATCAATGTGGCGGGTCCGAGCAACCTGGCGGCCTTGCTCAACAGCTTGCAAATGGGCTTCCGTACCCTGGCCATCGAACAGCGTTCGTCGGAGGTGTGGAAGGTGCTCGGCGCGGTCAAGGCCGAGTTCGGGAAATTCGGCGAGGTGCTGGCGAGCGTGAAGAAGACACTGGAGACCGCGAGCAACAAGATCGGGCAAACCGAGGTGCGCACGCGGGCCATGCTCCGTAATCTCAAGACCGTCGAAGCCCTGCCCGAGAACGAGGCCCAGCAATTGCTTGGGGCGGACGGCGACGAGGACGCCCAGGGGTAGGCTCGCTGCAACCGGCGAGGTCGCCCGGCCCAAGGGCCGCGCTACACTGAAGCCCGGCGCCGCGGCGGCGGTAGGGAGCAGGCATGAGGCAAGCGGGATTGGACGACGCGGTCAACGTAGTGGGCCCCCGTAGCGGTTATTCCCTGTACGACACCGACGTCGCATTGCAGGAGGCCGTCGCCCGCGAAGGTGCGGCCCATGCGCAGGAGGCGTTGCGCGAGCACGGCGCTTGGCTGGGCCGGCCCGAGGTGATGGAGGCGGGCCGCGACGCCAATGCGCATCCGCCGCAATTCATTCCCGTCGATCCCGTTGGGCGACGGGTCGATGCGCTGCGTTTCCACCCGGCGTGGCACTTCCTGATGTCTGGCATTTTCCAGCGCGGGCTGCATTGCGCGCCGTGGTCATCTCCGGCCCCCGGCGCCATGGCGGCCCGCGCCGCAGGCTACCTCATGCAGGGACAGGTCGAGGCGGGTACCCTTTGCCCGACCACCATGACCTTCGGCGCCATTCCCGTGCTGGCCAAGGAGCCGGCCGGAGAAGTCGATTTCGCCCGCGACTGGCTGGCCCTCCTGTATTCCCGTTGCTACGACCCGGCCGATGCGCCCGTTGCGTCCAAGCGAGGCGTGTTGGTCGGCATGGGCATGACCGAGAAGCAGGGAGGCTCCGACGTGCGTGCCAATACGACGCACGCCGAGCCGTGTGCGGCGCCCGGCCGCGGCCGCTCCTATCTGCTCACGGGCCACAAATGGTTTTATTCCGTGCCGCAGTCAGACGCCCATCTGGTGCTGGCCCAGGCAGGCGAAGGCTTGTCGTGCTTTTTCGTGCCCCGGTATCGCCCCGATGGCCGGCGCAACGCCGTCCGCATCGTGCGGCTGAAGGACAAGCTGGGCAACCGCAGCAACGCAAGCGCCGAGGTCGAGTTCTGCGGCGCCTGGGGCGTGATGGTAGGGGATCCCGGCCGCGGCGTGCCGACCATCCTGGAGATGGCGTCTCATACTCGGCTCGATTGCGTGCTGGGCAGCGCGGCCTTGCTGCGGCAGGCGACCGTCCAGGCGCTGCACTTTTGCTCGCGGCGCCAGGCGTTCGGAAAACTGCTCATCCGGCAGTCCCTGATGCGGCACCTCCTGGCAGACCTCGCCCTAGAGAGCGAAGCTGCCACGGCACTTGCCATGCGCCTTGCGCGCGCGTTCGAGTCCGACGCCCCGCTCGAGCGGGCGCTCCGGCGCATCGTGACGCCAGCGGCCAAATACTGGGTCTGCAAGCGGGCCGAGGCGGCCATCGGCGAATGCATGGAAGCATGCGGCGGAAACGGCTACGTCGAGGACGGCCCGATGCCGCGGCTCTACCGGGAGGCGCCCGTCAATGCGATCTGGGAAGGGGCGGGAAACATCATGTGCCTGGACGTGCTGCGGGCGATGCAGCGGGATCCGGAAGCGCTCGAAGCCCTCGAGGAACACCTGCGGGACAGGGGACGGGGCAGCGACGAGTTCCGCGCGGCGTGGCAGGCCTGGGTCGATCTGATCGCCGCGAGGGACGAGGCAGAGTTCAAGGCGCGCCGCATCGCCGGCTTGACGGCTGCGCTGGTGCAGGCGGCGGTGCTGATGGACATCCCCGGCGGCATGGCGGCGGATGCCTTCATTGCGGCACGGCTGGCGCAGCCGAGCTGGCTGTACGGCGACAGCGACACCGGGCATGGGGAGGCGGCGTGCGCCTTCCTGCTTGCCCGGGCTTGGCCGGAATCCGGATAGCGGGCGCCGGCGCGGCCTGCATGCCCGCAAGTGCTAAAGTGTCCGCTAAAACCCCTCGCAATAGTTTGGTCACCACTATCATGCTTTCTCAACAACAGCTCAAACAGCAAGCCGCCGATGCGGCGCTCGCCTTCGTCGCCGAGGTGGCGGCGCCCGACGTGGTCATCGGCGTCGGCACCGGCTCGACCGCCGATCTATTCATCGACGGGCTCGCGGCCTACAAGGGCCGCATTCGCGGCACCGTCGCCAGCTCCGAGCGCAGCGCCGCGCGGCTCGCGGGGCACGGGCTTGCGGTCCTTGACCTGAACGACGTGGACTACATGCCCATCTACGTCGACGGCGCCGACGAGATCGACGACCACCTGCACATGATCAAGGGCGGTGGCGGCGCGCTCACGCGCGAAAAAATCGTCGCGTCGGTGGCCGAGCGCTTCATTTGCATTGCCGACGAATCCAAGCTGGTCGCACAGCTGGGCGCGTTTCCGCTGCCGGTCGAAGTCATTCCCATGGCGCGGGAGGCGGTGGCACGCACCTTGCGCCTGCTGGGAGGTCAGCCTCGGCTGCGCGAGGGGTTCGTCACGGATAACGGCAACGTCATCCTCGACGTGCACGGCTTGCGGATTGCCGAGGCGCAAGGCTTGGAGAAAGTGATCAATGACGTCCCGGGCGTGGTGACCTGCGGTCTGTTCGCACTGCGCGGCGCAGACGTGGCGCTCCTCGCCACCCAGTCCGGCGTTCGCAGGCTGGAAAAACCGCATCACGCATAGCCTCCCGCGCGCTGCGCCGGCGCCGACATATCCGTGTCATATGGCGTTCATAAACTGAGATGCATTGCCATGGGCCGGGGCATGACGTCCGGCCCGCCGTTTTTTGGGCTGGGAGCGGACATGACTGAACACACGCACAAGCAGTACGACGCAGAGCTGGAGGAAATCCGGTCGCGCTTGCTGCAAATGGGAGGCCTGGTCGAGGCACAAATCACCGGCGCCATCGACGGCCTGGCCAACGGCGACCTGGCGACGCTCGAACAAGTGATCGTGCGGGACGTCGAGGTCAACAAGTTCGAGATCGAACTGGACGAGGCCTGCAGTCACATCCTGGCGCGGCGGCAGCCCGCGGCCGGCGACTTGCGGATGATCATTACCGTCATCAAGATGATCACCGACATGGAACGGGCGGGCGACGAAGCCGAAAAAATCGCCCGCATGGCGAAGATGATCCACGAGGCCGGCCGAATGAACATGCCCGCCGTCGAGCTCTGGCACATGGCCAACACCGTGGTCACGATGCTGCGAAGGGCGCTGGATGCCTTTGCCCGCCTCGATGTCCAGGCTGCGGTCCAGGTGGTCAGGCAGGACAAGGCCGTGGATGCGGAGTGGCAAGGCATCATCCGCCAGCTCATCACCTACATGATCGAGGATCCGCGCAAAATCTCGCGGTCCATCGAATTGCTCTTCATCGCCAAGGCGCTGGAGCGGATCGGCGACCATGCGAAGAACATGTGCGAACTGGTCGTCTACATGGTCAAAGGCCGGGACGTGCGCCACACCGGCGTGGACAACGTCGAGCGGGAGGCGTCGGCGTAGCCGCCCAAGCCCGGGACGCCCCTGTGGCCTGCCCCTGGGGGCGGGCTGCGCCGGCCACGCGTGGCGCCCCGTGCGGGAGGCCCGGGACGCGCAGCAGGCGGGTCTTATTTCGGGGGAACGTAGCCTTGCGCCTCGACGTGGCCATCTTCGAATAAGTACCGCTGCATTTGCTGCTGCAGGTACTTGCGGGCCCGGGCGTCGGCAAGGTTGAGCCGGTTTTCATTGACCAGGCGGGTCTGGGTCTGGACCCATTCCTGCCAGGCCTCCTTGGAAATGTTCTGCCAGATCTTGGTGCCGAGTTCGCCAGGGTAGGGCGGGTAGTCCAACCCTTCCGCCTCTTTCTTGAGCTTGACGCAGTAGACCATGCGAGTCATGTGAGCACCTGTTCCGCGGTTGATTGCAATGCGGCTATTGTAGCGAAGCGCGGTTTGCGGCATCGCGGAAATCGCCGGCGGGCAGGACCATCTTCATGGCGGCCGGCGTCGCCGCTACTTTCCGCCTTTTCCCCTGGCCTCCATTCTGGCCTGATAAATCCGCCGCTTGTTATCGCGGCTGCGCCGCACGTGTTCGCGCATCAGGCTCTCCGCGCGCGTGCCTTCGCCACGCTCGATGGCCCCGACCAGGTCTTCGTGGTCCTGGTGGGCGCGATGGATAAAGGTGTATTCCGAGCTGGGCATGGTCTCGTCCAGGCCCAGGCCCAGCACGACGGCGCCCACTAGCGGAATCTGCGAGACCTGCTCCAAGATGCCGGCTAGCAGCGGGTTGCCCGCTGCCCGGATCAAGGTCGCGTGGAAACGCGCATTCATCGCCGACCAGCGAGGCGTTTCGACGCGGTAGCCGTTCTCCGCGGCGTCCTCCAGCAGCCGCCAGCCTTCCTCTATGCAGTCGCGAAGCGTCTCGATGACGTCGGGGGAGGGCCCGCGTTCGGTGGCGAGCCTCGCGGCCATGCCTTCCAGCGTACTGCGCACGTCGAGCGCCTGGGAGAGGTCGTCCAGATTGAATGCCTTGACCCGGAAGCCGCGGGTAGGCAGGCGCTCGAGCAGGCCTTCCTTGACCAATTCCTCGAACGCGAGCCGGATGGGCGTGCGGGAGACGCCGAGCTCTGCCGCGAGTTGCAGTTCCACGAGGCGCTCGCCCTGGGAATAGGCGCCCGACATGATGCGCCGGCGCAGCTCGGCGGCAACCGTATTGATTTGTGTGGCCATTTGCCGGATCGGTCGTTGTGGGGTTTTCGTCGCCAGGGATGGTAGTCCCTATGGCAGCATCCTTAAATTTGCATGCAGAATGACGAAATATTTGCACGTAAAACGAAAATAACCAATAATTTGCATGCAATTTAATTAGATCTCTTAGTATGAGGCGCTCATGATCCCCTCTTCGGCATACGTCGGCCTGCCGCCTCCGCTGGCCGATTCCGTTGTCAAGACCAAGCATTTTTTCCAGGCGCTGGATAACTTCGCCAAAGTGTTCGCGATCCGTCCAGGCGAGCGCGTCTTGATGTTGACTGACCAGTTGCTGGACACGCGCGTCGTCGATGCCGTGATCGGCCTGGCGCGCGCCCGGGGCGCGCAGGTGCGCGTCTATACCGAGCCCAATTCGCGCGTGACCGCCGTGCCCGAGCCGGTAAAAGGCTTGCTGGAGCAAGCAGACTTCGTGGTGTCGACCTGGTTCTGTTCGATCGAGGATCCGTTCTGCATCGCCATGCGCAAGCGGGGCCAGCGTTGGGTCAAGATCACGTATTTCCGCGACCTGGACCTGCTCCATACCCCGCAGGCCCGTTTCCCCATCGAGATCGTCGGCGCGCTGTGCCGGGCCACCGCCAAGCGCTACCCGCAAGGCGAGAGCTTCGACCTGCACTTCACCGATCCGCGAGGCACCGATTTCCGCATCGGTTTCACCCCCGAGACGCGCGACACCATGCTGTCGTCCAACCGCTGGCGCGGTGTTACCACGGCGGACGAGCCCGGCTGCTACGTGCATTACCTGCCTACCCACGGGCCCAATCTATGGGACCGGACGGCGGTCCGTAATGACCATTCGGTCAAGACGCCGATGTCGGGTGTCATCTATCCGCAATGGGCGGTCGGCTTTGCCAAGCCATTCGAAGAGCGCATCGCCGTGCGCTTCGAGGGCGAGTACGTCAGCGCGGTCGAGGGAGAGTCCGAAGAAGCGCGCATCCTGCACGACATGCTGGTGGGTGGACGCATGATCGAAGGCGGCGGTTGCGGCTTCAACCCCAAGGCGCCGCGCCATACCGTTTATCCGGCCGGCTCCAACGCGCCGGGGGCGCTGCATTTCGGCATCGACCTGGTCAAGCCCAGCGACTACATACGGCGCGTGCTACCCGATTGGGAAGAGCCGCCCGTGCACATGGACCTGGTTTGCCTGGATGCCACCGTCAAGGCCGGGCCAAACACGCTGATCGATCGAGGATTCCTGTGTGCGTTGCGCGATCCGGAAGTGGTCGAGATCGCTTCTCGCTACGGCGACCCGGTGGAGTTGCTCGAAGCCGGCGTGGACTGAATCACACCCTTGTCTTGGGCCGGCCTCACGAAGACAAGCAATGCCGGCATGAAGACAACTCAAACAGCAAAGGAGACGCGTATGAACCCAGTAAAACCCGGGCGCACCCCGGTTCGTTGGCTTGCCGCCATGGCACTGTCGGTCGCGGGGGTCGCGGGCGTGGGCGCCGCGGAGAATGATGCGCAATGGCCGCAACGCCCCATTACCATGATCGTGCCCTTCGTGGCCGGCGGAGGCGGGGACACGCTGGCCCGCCTGTATGCCCGCGAGATGGAGGGCAAGATCCGGCAACCCATCATTATCGATAACCGCGCCGGGGCGGGCGGCAACATCGGGACGGCGGCTGCCGCGCGGGCCACGCCGGACGGGCACACCGTGGTGTTCGGGACCAACGGCACCATGGCCACCAATCATTGGCTCTATAAATCGGTCGGCTACTCGCCGGACGATTTCGAGCCGATCGCGCGGTTCTCGGTGATCTCGATGGTCATGTTCGTGAGCCCGGATTCGCGTTTTAACTCCGCCAAGGAATTGATCGAATACGCCAGGCAGCATCCGCGCGAGCTGACCTGCGCGTCGGCCGGCAACGGCACGGCTTCGCACATGGCTTGCGGGCTGTTGCAGCACATGGCGAAGGTCGAGTTCACCCACGTGCCGTACAAAGGGGGGGCGCCCGCGTCCACCGACGTGCGTTCGGGCCGGGTATCGTTCATGATCGACGTGGCGCCGTATCTGGTACCCCTGGCCAAGAGCAAGCAGATCAAGGTGCTGGCCGTCTCCACGCCGCAGCGCATTCCGGCGTTGCCAGATGTACCCACCATTGCCGAGAGCGGCGTGCCGGGTTACGAGCTTTTCGCGTGGGACGGATTGTTTGCTCCCAAGGGAACGCCGGCCGACCGCTTGGACCGCCTGCACCAGGCAGTGAACGAGGTGCTCAAGGATCCGGCCTTCGACCGCACCATGCAGGAGCGCGGCTCCATCAATTCGCCCATGAGCCGGAGCGAGTTCGCGCAGTTCGTGCGCAAGGAATATGAGCTGCACGGCGAAATCGTCAAGTTCACCGGCGCGCGGATAGATTGAGCGTTGCGCGGCCGGGCGCCAGGCCTGGCGGCGCAACGGAGGCGGCGTTTGCCGGGCAGGCGCTCGCTAGCGCGCCGGGCCGCCGGAGCGGGTTTCCTGGGCGGGCAGCACGATGAATCCCCCTTCTTCGGGAAGCGTGCGCTTTTGACGGACGGTAGCGTTCTCTCCCGCATCTAGGCGTACCGAGAATGCGCTGTTTCTCCCGTTTGCCCTGAGATACACGTTCAGGTAATGCACGCCTGGTCCGAGGACCGTGACGGGCACTTCGAGCACGGCCCGGCGCTGCGCATCGAGGGGGACGGTCGCAGGCGTGGCGGCGTCCACGCGCAGGGCACCTTCCGTGCCGTAGCGCACTTCTACGGCGCTCACGCCGGGCGATCCGGTCAATGCGAGCCTCACCGTGGCCGGACCGGCGGGAAGCGGGGCAGGCGGCGTGCGCACCGCCACGGCGACGAGGTCTCCCGGCTTGCGGGGACGCGGCTCGAAACCGTCATGCCTTGCGGAGGACGTCGCCTCCTGCGCAGCGTGCTGCGATTCGTGCGCGCAAGCGGGTAGGGCGGACAGCGACGTGGACAGCACGACCACTAGGGCGGCCATGTTGCGTCGAGCCGGCACGCGCGCGGCTTGAGGATTCGGTGTCGGTCGCATCACTGGCCTCCGGCGGAAATGCGTTCAAAAGTCACTTCATAACAGACTTGCGTCCCCGGCGGGGCGCGCTCGACGTCGTCATCGTCGTCGTCCGCGTCTTCGGCGATGGAGTAGTCCAGCAGCGTGGCGGTATAGGTGCCGGGCTCGAGTTCGCCTTCGACTTCTTCGTCGTCCATGTCGATAGATTCGCCTGAGCGGGAAAGCATGAGGAACGCCTTGGTCTTCGCACCTTCCGGCGAGAGGAGCCGGGCGCCCAGCCTGTAGCTTCCCGGTTCCTCGACCTGCAGGCGCAGGAACCGGCCTTGGTCGAGCTTGTTGGATTCGTTCCCGAGCAAGTTGGATACGCATGCTTGCTGCCTTGTGGGCGTCTTCGCCTGCGGCGCGGCGAACGTGAGATAGGGTGTGGCCGAGATGGGAGGGTCGGTGGGAATCGTGTACGACGCGGCACTGCCCCACTCGTCCAACTCGCCCAGGGCAGGCGTGCCGACATCGGCCAGCAGTTGGTTGACGCGGCCGATGACGACGCCGTCGGTCAGGTGCTTGGCCAACGCGGCACCGAACGGGAAGATGCTCGTGTAGGCAGGCGTGTGCCTTTGCTCGTTCCGGAGGATGGAGACCGTGGACTTGAAGCCGTCCGGCTCTTGCGCAAGCTGGTAAAGGAAATACTGAATCGCCGCTTCGTTGTACCAGGCAGCGTCGTCGGGCGGGGCGGGCGGCGCGCTGACGTCGAAGTAGAAGCTGTACTGTTGCCTCGGGCCCGACGTGTCGACATAGAAAGGATCATCGCGCACGATGCCCGACAGGCCGTTGCCCCAGCCTTCGCCCCAAGCAATCCGCATGTCGAGCTTGTCGCCCTCCGTGTGCGGTCCGCCTGGAGAATCAGAGCGCGAGATGTGCGCCTCGAAATAGTGGCCCCATTCGTGGACGACGACGCCAGTGTCGTACTCGTCGGTGTCGACGTCGGCCTTGCCGAGGATGTACAAGCCGGGCGCCGGGCCGCCCGACGTGAAGTGGCTGGTGCCGATGTCGCCGTCGGCAGGATTGCCGTTGGCGCTGCGGTTGTTCACGCTCCAGTAGATGTCCAGGTGAGGGAAGTTGATGTCGGGCGCCACGGCGAGGAAGCGCTGCATGGAGGCGTAGGCCTGGTCCAGCACGGAAAAGGGGCCGGCGGCGCGCGGGCCGGCATACCTGCCTGACGCGTTGGAGCCCGTCCAGCCCGAGGCAGCGTGCAGGTCGAGGGTCATGCCAACCTGCGGCACGGACAACGGGCTGCTCACGAGCGCATACACCGGGGCATTGGACGGGACCGCCCGATACCCCGGATGCGTGTTGTCGCGCACGGCCACGCTCCACGCGCCTTGCGGGCTTTCGCGCAGCAGGCGCGCCTGCACCCGTATTTGCACGTTGCGGCCAGGCGGTAGCGCGAGGGCATACCAGCCTTGTTCGTCGGTGACAGTGCTGGCCAGGACCTCCTCTCCGCTGATGGCTTCGACCACCGCGCCGCGCACGGGCAGCGCACGGGTCGCGCCGTAGTCCAGGCCCGCCGACTTCTTGGCCGGAACGGCATCGTAGGTCACGGTTCCCGAGACGGAGCCAGGTTCGGGTTGCGGGTTGGAGCCGCTACCGCCTCCGCATGCGGCGAGGAGCATCGACAGGGACAGGGCCGCGGCGGCGAGAAGCCGGCCTGGGCGGCAGCGTAGGGGAGGATCGGCCGAGGCGTTCGGTCCGGCCGCGTGGGTAGCGCTCATGGATGGATTTCCCTCTGGATGGTCGAACACAAATGATACATTGCGTCACAAATTGAAATATCGCGACGATGTGTTTATCCCGGCAGGCGCGGACGCATAATGGGCATAGAGGAAGGGTGACTGCGCTTTTTCCCAGAGGTGAACCATGGCCGACGCCCAGGCGCGCCCGCCCCGCAGGCGCTACCACAGCTTCGACGAGTTCTACGATTTCTACCTGAGCGAGCACGCACATCCGGTTTCCCGGCGCATGCACGTGGCAGGCACCAGCGCGGCGCTGGCGTTGGCGGTGTTGGGCGTTGCGCTTGGCCGGCCGTGGCTGTTCGCGGCGGCGGTGGCCTGCGGCTACGGCTTGGCCTGGGCCGGACACTTCTTTTTCGAGAAGAACCGGCCGGCCACGTTTGCGCACCCGTGGTGGTCCCTGAAGGGAGACTTCAGGCTGTGGGCGGAAACGCTCACGGGACGCCGGAGGTGGTGAGGCCGCCGCCGTCAGCCCCGGCGCAGCGGCGCCAGCAGCGAGGCCAGGCCGTTGTGGTCGATCTCGTGCATCAGGGCCAGCAGGCGCCCCAGTTCTCCGGGCGGAAAACCCTCGCGGGCGAACCAGGCGAGGTAGGGGCCGGGCAGGTCGGCAATTTTCCTGCCCTTGTATTTGCCGTACGGCATTTCGACCGTGACCAACCGCTGGAGCGCTTCGGCATCGAGCGGCGTAGGAAGCGGTGGCTCCATGAGGTGATAGGCTCCAATGCGGGACAGCGGCCCGTCCGGCAATGCCACGGCAAGCGCGGCGGCTAGGATTGCTCCGCTCGCATTGTGCCATGGCGGCAAGGGGCGTCGCTGCCGGAGCGCCGGCCCGCGGGCTGCGTCCCGGGAAAATGTTTTCCGGCTCGAGGCACAGCAAAAGAAACTCAACGAATACGGCATCACCAGCATCCGCGTTCCCGGCACGACCGTGGCCGCGTATCGCCAGTTCCAGCAGTTGCGCGACAGCGGCAGGGCGGCCGTGCGCTACAGCATCCTGTTCCGGCCGCGGGACCTCGCAGACTTCCGCTCCAGCATCGTCGAGGCGGGCATACGCCAGGGAGAGGGCGACGAGTGCGTGCGCGTATGGGGCCTCAAGATCAGCGTGGACGGCGGCTTCGAGGGGGGGCGCATGACCCGGCCGTATGAGGGAGAGCTGGGCAAGGGCGGCACCTATTACGGGCTGCAGCTCGTGCCGCAGGAAAGTTTCGACGCCTACGTGGCGGCTATCAATCGGGCAGGATGGCGCGCAGCCGTGCATGCCGTGGGCGACGCCGCGGTGGACCAGGTGCTGCAGGGGTTCGAGCGGGCGGATGCGGAGCGAGACATCAACGGGCGGGGCTGGACCATCGAGCACGCCTTCGTCACGCGGCCGGACCAATACCCGCGCATCAAGGCCATGGATCTGCGGTTGTCGGTGCAGGACCACCTCTACCTCGCGGCGCCCGTGCTCAAGCGGTATTGGGGACCAAGCGGTGCCCTCGCGCGAGGCGGTGCTCAGGCTCATGACCATCAACAACGCCCGCTTGACGGACGAAGAGGCAATCAAGGGGTCGATCGAAGCCGGCAAGCTTGCCGACTTCGTCGTGCTATCGGCCGATTACCTCAGCATTCCCGCCTCGGAGGTGCAGCATCTGAAGGCGCTGGCGACCTACGTCGGCGGCCGGGAAGTCTATCGTTCCGCCGCCTTTTAGGGGCGGTGCCGTCACGGCTTGAGCACGACTTTCACGCAGCCGTTTTCTTTGTCGCGGAAGATCTCGTACATGGTGGGTCCGTCCTCGAGCGCTTCGGTATGGGTGATGACGAAGGATGGGTCCAGGCGGCCTTCGGCGACGAGGTGTAGGAGTTCTTCGCTCCAGCGCAGCACGTGAGTCTGCCCCATGCGCCAGGTCAGGCCTTTGTTCATCGAAGCGCCGAAGGGGATTTTGTCGATCAACCCGCCGTAAACCCCCGGGATAGAAAGTACGCCGGCTGGCCGGCAGACGTAAATCATCTCCCGCAGGACGTGGGGCCGGTCGCTTTCCAGCATGACGGCCTGCTTGGCGCGATCGTACATTGCGTCCAGCGAGCGCGCTGCATGGGATTCCATGCCCACCGCGTCGATGCATTTTTCCGGCCCCTTGCCCGCCGTCAGGTCACGTAGCCGCTCCACCACGCTTTCTTGCTCGAAGTCGATGACCGTTGCGCCGGCCTTGGCGGCCATGGCCAGCCGTTCGGCGACGCGGTCGATGACGATGACTTGGCGCGCGCCCAGCAACTGGGCGCTGCGCATCGCCATCAGCCCGACCGGCCCGGCGCCCCAGATCGCCACCGTATCCGTGGGCGCGATGTCGCATTGAACGGCTGCCTGCCATCCGGTCGGCAGAATGTCGCCGAGGAACAAGACCTGCTCATCCGTGAGGTCGGCCGGAACTTTGATGTGCGTCGTGTCCGCATAGGGCACCCGGACGTATTCGGCCTGCCCGCCGGCGTAGCCGCCGGTCAGGTGGGTGTAGCCGAACAGCCCCGCGGTCGTGTGGCCAAAGGCTTTCGTCGCCAGGTCTTTGTTGCGGTTCGTGCGCTCGCACACGGAGTAATTGCCGCGCCTGCATTGGTCGCACGCGCCGCAGCAGATGGTGAAGGGGACGACTACCCGGTCCCCCACCTTGAGTTTGCGCGCAGCCGGGCCGACCTCCACCACTTCGCCCATGAACTCATGGCCCATGACGTCGCCCGCTTTCATGCCCGGCATGAAACCGTCGAATAAGTGCAGGTCCGAACCGCAGATGGCGCAGGCGGAGACTTTGACGATGGCGTCGCCGGGCTCCTCGATGCGGGGGTCGGGGACGGTGTCGTAGCGGATGTCTTTCTTGCCGTGCCAGCACAACGCTTTCATGCTGCTCTCCTTTCGTTGGAAGCCGGGCACCGTCAGCAAGCGCTGTGCCCCTCCTACCGCCTCTTGCCCCCTTGACGGTGGCGAAGGCCATCGGACATACTCGTGTTAAACGTTTGTTTAAAACGATCGTTTAGTAGATTTAAAAGGAGGTGCCGATGAAGGTGACGCGCGACGATCTCAGGAAGGCCGCAGAGCGGTTCAAGAATTGGGGGAAGTGGGGGCCGGACGACGAAATCGGGACCCTCAACTATGTGCAGCCCGAAGACATCATCCGGGCCGCGCAGCTCGTCAGGCAGGGCAAGGTCATCTCGTTGGCGCTGAATTTCGACCAGCACGGCCCGCAGGGAGCGAAAAGCAAATATCCCGCGATGGGGCGCATCAACCCGCTGCATCTCATGCTGCGCACCGGCACGGATGCCTACTCGGGCGTGTTGGATTCCCGGGGTATACGCGCTGCCGACGACATCGTCGTGATGCCGCTCCAGTGCGGCACGCAATGGGACGGCCTGGGCCATGTCTTCTACGAAAACTGGATGTGGAACGGCTACGATTGCCGCGAGGTGACGTCGGCAGGCGCGCAAAAGGCCGGAATAGAAAAGACCAAGAACAAGATGGTGGGGCGAGGCGTGCTGCTTGACGTCGCGCGGGCCAAAGGCGTAGACCAGCTCGAGGACGGGTACCCCATCACCAGCGACGACCTGGAGGAAACCGCCCGCAAGCAAGGCGTGCAGGTGGGGCGCGGCGATTTCGTCATCGTGCGGACCGGCCAGATGGAAGCCAAGCTCAAGCAGGGCAGCTGGGACGGTTATCCTGGGGGCGACGCGCCAGGGTTTTCCTTCCAAACGCTCGAGTGGGTGCATGGTTCGCAGATCGCTGCACTGGCGAGCGATACATGGGGGTGCGAAGTGCGCCCCAATGAGTCTGAGCCGGGCATCAACCAGCCCTGGCATTGGATCACCATTCCCATCATCGGCCTGACGATGGGCGAAATCTTTTATGTGGCGGACCTCGCCGACGATTGCGCGGCCGACGGTCAGTACGAGTTTCTTTTCGTGGCCCCGACGCTGCCGATTACCGGCGCCGTCGGTTCTCCAACCAACCCGCTGGCCATCAAGTAATCGGCAAGGAGGCGATCTTGGCTAAGACGACCGGCGCGCAGGTCATCGCCGACATGTTCAAGGCGTACGGCGTGACCCACGTATTCATGGTGCCTGCCATCCTGCGGCGGACTTTCGCCGAACTCGAGTTCCGGACAAACATCGCGCGCGTCCATACGCACGGGGAAAAATCGGCGGCCTATATGGCCGACGGCTATGCCCGCGCCAGCGGCAAGCCGGGCATTTGCATGGCGCAAATCGTCGGGGCGCTGAACCTGGCCGCAGGCTTGCGAGATGCTTGGCTGGCGCAATCGCCCGTCATCGCGATCACCGGAGGGCGCGATCCACGCACGAAATTCCGCAAGCTTTACCAGGAGGTCGACGACGTCCCGGCGTTCGAGCCCGTGACGAAGTGGAACGCCACCGTCGACGCCCCGGAGCGCATCCCCGACATGCTGCGCCAGGCATTCCGCGCGGCCGTGAGCGGGGCGCCCGGCCCGGTGCACCTGCAATTCCGGGGTAACGAAGGGCAGATCGATGCGGAGGAAGCCGACATGGAGGCGGAAATTGACGAGCGCTTTGCGCGCGTGCCTCCGTATCGTCCCGAACCCGAGCCCGAGCAGGTCGATCGGGTGCTGGGCTTGTTGCGGGAAGCGTCGCGACCGATATTCGTCGTCGGCGGCGGGGTGCGCAACTCCCGCGCCCAGGCCGAGCTTCGCGCGCTGGCCGAGGCGCTGCAGATTCCCGTGGCGACTTCGCTCAATGCCAAGGATGCGATTCCTGGCAATCATCCCTTGAGCGTGGGGGTGGTCGGCTCCTACTCGCGCGAAAGCGCCAACCTCACGGTTCAGCGGGCCGACCTCGTGTGCTTCGTGGGCACGGAGGCCGGCGGGATGACGACCCACGTCTGGCAGGTGCCCGCGCCCGGCGTTGCCGCCATCCAGATCGACATCAACCCGGAAGTCATCGGCCGCAACTATCCCTTGCGTGCGTCGCTGTGCGCCGATGCGCGCGCTGCGCTGGCGAGGCTGCTCGAACGTGCGCGGAACCAGCCTGCGGTAGACCGGCGAGCTTGGCTGGACGAAGTCGCCAAGCTCAAGCACGATTGGTACGAGAAATACAGGCCGGCCCTGACGTCGGACGCCGTTCCCATCCGTCCGGAGCGTATCTGCCATGAGCTTACGCAGCATGTGCCCGACGACGCGATGGTGGTGGTCGATACCGGGCATGCGGGCATGTGGATGGGCGGCATGTTCGACCTGCGCTCGACGAGCCAAAGCTATATCCGCAGCGCGGGCCACTTGGGCTGGGCATTTCCGGCCGGACTGGGCGCCAAATGCGCGCAGCCGGAGCGCCCAGTGGTCGTCTTCACCGGCGATGCCGGCTTTTGGTACCACATCGCCGAGCTGGAAACGGCGGTGCGCTGGAAGATTAACACCGTCGTGGTGGTCAACAACAACAGCGGCGGCAATCAGTCCAAGCGGGGTTTTGATCGCGCCTATGGCGGTCAGCAGACCGAAAGGGGGCGCGAGCTCTGGACCTATACCCCGGTCAATTTCGCCGAAATCGCCAACACGATCGGCGCGCTCGGCATCCGCGTGACGCAACCCGGACAGCTTCCCGCGGCGCTCGAGCAAGCGCTGGCCGCGGGGCGGCCGGCCGTGATCGATGTCGTGACGGACATCGAAGTGCTGGCACCGCCCCCAGTGGCGTGAGCAAGGAGGGGCCGCAGGTTTAGGTTGATGGTTTGGAACGTCCGTCGGCAGCCCGGCCGGTCAGAGCGGGCGCCGTCGGCATGTGGCGGTATTCACTAGGACGAGGAGGAGATGATGCATCGCACGTTGAAGCGTTTGATCTTGGGCTCTGCCGCTTGTCTTGCTGCCTTTGGCGCATGGGCCGCCGAGTCGGATTACCCAACCAAGCCCGTCAAGCTGATCGTGGCCTTTCCGCCCGGCGGGCCGGCCGATGTGACGGCCCGCATCGTTTCCCAGAAACTGAGCGAGCGGCTTGGGCAGGCGGTTGTAATCGAGAACCGGGGCGGCGCGGGCGGCAACGTCGGCGCGCAGGCTGTGGCCAAGGCCGATCCGGACGGCTATACCTACCTGGTCACGACGACATCTTTCGCCGTGAACCCGGCGCTGTCCGGCAAGGATGCGGGCTATGACGCAGAGAAGGATTTCGCGCCCGTTTCCATCATCGCCACGCAGCCGAACGCGATCGCGGTCCACAAGAGCCTGGGCGTGCAGACCTTGGCGCAGCTGCGCGAGAAGGCGTCCAAGGAGAAGCTGTCGTTCGCCAGCCCCGGCACCGGTACCACGCCACACCTCACCGGGGAAAACCTGTTCAAGATCAAGTGGCGCACGGAAATGACGCACGTGCCCTATCGGGGTGCCGGCCCGGCCGCCGCGGCCCTGGCGGCGGGAGAGCCGCCCGTGGGGTCGCTGGCCGTGGCGGGCGTGCTGCCCTTCGTCAAGAGCGGCCGCGTGGAGGCGCTCGCCGTCTCGAGCAAGGAGCGCATCCCCATGCTGCCTGACGTCCCGACGCTCGCGGAGCTGGGCTATCCCGATATCCTGGACTACACCTGGACTGCCGTTCTCGCTCCCGCAGGCACGCCCAAGGACCGCATCGAGAAGGTCAGCCGGGCCATCGACGAAACGCTCAAGGAGGCAGACATCAAGAACAACCTGGCCATGCAGGCGCTGATCCCGGTGGGGGGCACGCCCGACGAGTTCGGCACCTACCTGAAGGACGAGCTCAAGCGCTGGGCCACCATCGTGCGCGAAACCGGCGCCAAGCTGGAGCAGTAAGTGCAGCGGTAAGGCGCCGCGGCTAGAAGCCGTGTTCGCAGAAATCCAGGATCTCGGCCAGCGCCTGCGCCAGGTCCGTACCCTTGCACGTTCCCCGGGAAATGATCTCGATGCGCCCGGTGTTGGACGCCACGTAGATGTAGATCCCCATGACGAACGTCAGGCGCCAGTAGATCGACTCCGGGGAGCGGTCGGGAAAGCAGGCGCGCAGGGCATCCACGAACTTGAAGGTGGTTTGGTCGTAGTAGCGGGCACGTAGCGCCTGCTCGAGTTCTTTGGGCTCGTGGTGCAGGCGCGCCTGCAGCTTCACGAAGGCTCGGCCACCGGGGCCGTCGTCGTTGGCCATGCGCAGGGGCGGGTAGACGAAGGCATAGATGATGTCGCGTAGCGCGACTTTTCCGCTTTCGGCTCCGCGCCGCAGGGCCTCTGCCAACAGTTCTTCCCTCTCTTGCATCAGCACGCGGCAGCGCCGCTCGAATACCGCCATGAACAGACCCTGCTTGGTCTGGAAATGGTAGTTGATGAGCGCCTGGTTGACGCCGGCCGATTGCGCAATCTGCCGGACCGAAGCCGCCGTATAGCCGTGTTCGGCGAAAAGGAGCTCGGCGACGTCGAGGAGCCGTGTAACGACTTGAGGGGGAACGTGGGAGGCGAGTTTGGAGTTGTTCACGTGCAAACCGGCAAACCCTCGATAGACGTGGGATTATGCCATGCCAGGGGCGCGTACAGGCGGCCAGGATGTGCCCGGCGCCGCGCCACGCCTCAGTGCAGCGATGACAGAAATTGCTGGAGTTCGGGCGTCCGTGGGCTGTTGAACAATTCTTCGGGCGGCCCCATTTCGTGCACCTTTCCCTGGCGCATGAACACCACGCGGTCGCTGACCTTGCGCGCGAAGCATTTCGTGGGTCACCATGACGAGCGTCATGCCGTCGCGGGCCAGGCTACAGCAGGCCGACGCAACTGAACACCACAAACGGCTTGAAGGTGGCATTGGCGATCATGGTGCCAGCTTTGGTTAGTTCGATGAGTCCGATGACCGAGGCGAGCGCCGTGCCTTTGATCACCTGTACCAGGAAGCCCCGGTCGGGGCGATCGCCAGGCGGGACGCCCCGTTCTGGACCCGCGGGAGGCGCTTGATGCCCCGTTCTGGCGCGGTTGGGTGGGGGCTTACAGCCGCTTGATGAAGACCTGGCTGTTGCGGCTGCGGTCGTAATGCGCCTGTTTGTCCTTGGGCAGGTCCGCCACGCTTCCTTGGGCGAAGCCGCGCTTGATGAACCAGTGCGCCGTGCGCGTGGTCAGCACGAACAAACGCGTAATGCCCGCCGCGCGCGCGCGCGCCTCGATATGCCGCAGCAGCTTGTCTCCCTCGCCGGCGCCTTGCCAGGCGGGGTTGACCGTCAGGGCGGCCATTTCGGCCATTTTTTCTTCCGGGTAGGTGTACAGGGCCGCGCAGCCGTAGATCACGCCGTCGTGCTCGGCCACCGAGAATTTCTCGATGTCGCGCTCGATGCTGCCGCGGCCCCGGCGCACCAGCGTGCCGTCCACTTCGAGGGGTTCGATCAGGTGGAGGATCGCGCCCACGTCGTCGATGGTGGCGGGGCGCAGGTCGTCCAGCGTGTCTTCGACCACCATGGTGCCTACGCCGTCGTGCGTGAAGACTTCCAGCAATACACTGCCGTCGAGGTCGTGCGGGACGAGGTGCGCGCGCGCCACGCCTTGCTTGACGGCACGCGAGGCGTGGCGCAGGAAAACGGCGGTGCCCGGGTCCAGGTTGCCCTGGGCGAGAAGGGCGTCGGCGTCTTCGCGCGCCAGTTCGGAGTCGACGTTGCCGTCTTTGTCGAGGACGAGGGGCGTGTCGGTCAGGAAAATGAGCTTTTCGGCGCGCAACGCGACGGCCACCGAAGTGGCGAGATCCTCCATGGAGAGATTGAAAGCTTCGCCAGTGGGGGAGAAGCCCAGCGGGGACAGCAGCACGATGGATCCGTGGTCCAGCGCCAGCCGCAGCGCCTCGGCGTCCACCTTGCGGACCTGTCCGGTATGGCGGTAGTCCACGCCGTCGATGACGCCGACCGGGCGCGCTGTGATGAAGTTGCCCGAAACGACCCGGATGTGCGAATGCGACATCGGGGTGTTGGGCAGGCCCTGGCTGAAGGCGGCTTCGATGTCGAGCCGGATTTCGCCGGCGGCTTCCTTGGCACACTCGAGCGCCGCCGCGTCGGTGACCTGGATGCCGCGGTCGAACTGGAAGGGAATGCCTTTCAGGCGGAGCTGCTCATTGACCTGGGGCCGCGAGCCGTGCACCAGCACCAGCCGGATGCCCAGGGCGCTAAGCAAGGACAGGTCCTGGATCAGGCTGTTGAGCGCGCCGGCCTGGACCAGCTCCCCGCCGAAAGCCACCACGAAGGTCTTGCCGCGGAAGGCGTGCACGTAAGGGGCGACCTCGCGGAACCACTGTACGAACCGGGCGTTCAGGTCGAGGTTGGCAGAGTCGGGGTCAGAAGGTTGGGCGGCAGCGTTCATCCCAAAATTATAATGACGGGTTAATCCAAGTTCTTCTCATGGTCGCAGAATCCACCAAGAATGTGCCTTCGGCACGACGGCGCAATCCCGTTCCGCCCATCACCTACCCCGAGGATCTGCCCGTCAGCGGCCGGCGCGAGGAGATCGCGCGCGCGTTGGCGGCCCACCAGGTCATCATCGTAAGCGGCGAGACCGGCTCCGGCAAAACCACCCAGCTGCCCAAGATCTGCCTCGAGCTGGGACGAGGCGCGGCCGGCATGATCGGCCACACCCAGCCTCGCCGGCTCGCGGCGACGTCGGTGGCGCGACGCATCGCCGAGGAATTGGGCACCCCGCTGGGCGAGGTGGTGGGATACCAGGTCCGCTTCAACGACAAGACCGCGCCGGGCGCTTCGGTCAAGCTCATGACCGACGGCATCTTGCTGGCCGAGACACAGCGCGATCCCGAGTTGCGCGCCTACGATACGCTCATCATCGACGAGGCACATGAGCGCAGCCTGAACATCGACTTCTTGCTGGGCTACCTGCGGCAGTTGCTGCCGCGCCGCCCCGACCTGAAGCTCGTCATCACCTCGGCGACCATCGACGCCGAGCGTTTCGCCCGCCATTTCTCTTTGCCCGGGAAACCCGAGGTGCCGGTCATCAATGTTTCGGGGCGGCTGTATCCGGTGGAGGTGCGGTACCGTCCCGTGGACACCCGGGGCATGCAGGCCAGCGATGCCGAAGACGCGGCGCCGCGCAAGTCCGAGCGCCCGCGCGAGAAAGAGCAGCTGTCCCGCGACGAAGAACGGGACTTGATCGACGCCATCGTCGACGCCGTGGACGAATGTGCCCGCCATGGGCCGGGAGATGTGCTGGTTTTCCTCCCGGGCGAGCGCGAAATCCGGGAGGCGGCGGAGGCGCTGCGCAAACACCATCCTCCGGGGACGGAGGTGTTGCCCTTGTTCGCGCGCCTGTCGCAGGCCGAGCAGGAGCGGGTGTTCCACCCCAAAGGCAGCGGCCGCCGCGTGGTGCTCGCGACCAACGTGGCGGAGACCTCGCTGACGGTACCCGGCATCCGTTTCGTCGTGGATACCGGCCTGGTCCGGATGAAGCGCTATTCCTGGCGCAATAAGGTCGAGCAGTTGCGCATCGAGCCGGTGAGCCAGGCCTCGGCCAACCAACGCGCGGGACGCTGCGGCCGCATCGGGCCGGGGGTCTGCATCCGGCTTTACGAAGAAAGCGATTTCGAGGCGCGTCCCCGCTTCACCGATCCGGAAATCCTTCGCTCTTCGCTGGCGAGCGTCATCCTGCGCATGAAATCGCTCAACCTGGCGGACATCGAGCAGTTCCCCTTCGTGGAGGCGCCGCCCGGGCGGGCGATCGCCGACGGTTACCACTTGCTGCAAGAGCTGGGGGCCATCGACGAGAACAATGCGCTGACACCTGTCGGGCGCGAGCTCGCGCGCCTGCCGGTGGACCCGCGCATCGGCCGGATGATCCTGGCCGCCCGGGACCACGATTGCCTGTCCGAGATGCTGGTCATCGCGTCGGCGCTTTCGGTGCAGGATCCGCGCGACCGACCGCTCGATGCACAGGAAGCGGCTGACCAGGCGCATGCCCAATTCGCCGATGACCGGTCTGAATTCATGGCGTTCCTGAAGCTGTGGAAGTGGTTCAATGAGGCGCTAGAGCACAAACAGTCGCAGCGCAAGTTGGTAGAAAAACTGCGCCAGCATTTTTTGTCGCCGGTGCGCATGCGGGAATGGCGTGACGTGCACTCCCAGCTCGCGGCGGTCGTTGGCGAACAGGGATGGCGCCTGAACCAGTCCGAGGCCACGCTGGAGCAAGTCCACCTTGCCCTGCTGACAGGGTTGCTCGGCAACATTGGCTACAAGTCCGACGAGGACGCGCAGTATCTCGGCGCCCGGGGCATTCGCTTCGTCATCCATCCCGGGTCGAGGTTGGCGAAGAAGGCGGGGCGCTGGGTCGTTGCAGCCGAACTCGTAGAAACCTCGCGCCTGTTCGCACGCTGCGTGGCCCGCATCGACCCCACCTGGGTGGAGCGCGCGGGCCGCCATTTGTTGCGCAAGAACTGGTCTGATCCGCGCTGGGAGAAGAAAGAGGGCAGGGTGGTCGCCAATGAACGGGCGACGTTGTATGGCCTGACGGTCTACGCCGGCCGTCGCGTCGATTATGGACGCATCGATCCGCGCCATGCACGCGAAATCTTCATTCGCCAGGCGCTGGTGACCGGAGAGCTCGACAGCCGGCTGCCGTTCATCGCGCACAACCGCCGGCTCGTCGCCGAGATCGAGAAGCTGGAGCACAAATCGCGGCGGCCCGACATCCTGGTCGATGACGAGCTGATCTTCGCCTTCTACGACAGGCAGGTTCCGGCCGACGTGAATCGCGTCGTCACGCTGGAAAAATGGTACCGGGAGGCGAGCGCGCAGGCCGGCGAGGGCTCCAAGCTGCTGTTCCTGTCGCGCGAGGAGCTGATGCGGCACGAAGCTGCCGGCGTGACTACCGAGGTCTTCCCCAAGAAACTGGCGCTGCACGGCATCGAGATGGCGCTGGATTATCACTTCGAGCCCGGTTCGCCGCGCGACGGCGTGACGCTGACCGTGCCGCTGTTCGCGCTCAACCAGCTCGACCCGGCCCGCTGCGAGTGGCTGGTGCCGGGCATGCTGAAGGAAAAGGTCCATCTGCTGCTCAAATCCCTGCCGCAGAAGCTGCGCCGCCATTGCGTGCCGCTGCCCGAGTACGCGGCGGCCTTCTACGACCGTTGGTTCGACCGGGCACTGAAACCGGACCGCAGCCTGATCGAGGCGCTGATCGCGGACGTGCGCGAGCAAACCGGCGTGCAGCTGGCGCCGGCCGATTTCAAGCTGGAAACGCTGCCGCCCCACCTGTTCATGAACTTCCGGGTGGTGGACGAGCACGGGCGGATGTTGGACATGAGCCGCAATTTGTCGCAACTGAAAGCGGAGCTGGGACGCGAAGCGCAGGCCACGTTCCAGCAGGTGGCCGCGCGCGACAAGGACGTGGCGCAGGCCTTGGCCCACGAGAACCTGACGGATTGGACGTTCGGCCCTTTGCCGGAACTGATGGAAATCCGGCGCGGCGGCTTGTCGGTCATCGGCTATCCGGCGCTGGTGGACCGCGGCACGCACTGCGATCTCGACGTCTACGACGATCCCGACGAGGCGGCTCGGCATCACCGAGCGGGATTGCTGCGCCTGTTCCGCCTGCAACTGAAAGACCAGGTCAAGTTCCTGGAGAAAAACCTGAACGGCCTGACCCAGATGAGCATGCTGTACATGCCGCTCGGGACGCAGGAGGAATTGCGGGACCAGATCATCGATGCAGCGCTGGCACAGGCCTGCCTGGCCGATCCGCTGCCGACGGACGCGCAAGCCTTCGCGCAGCGGCGGGCCGAAGGCAAGGGGCGGGTGGGGTTGCTGGCCCAAGAGATCGCACGCCTGGCGTCGACCATACTGACCGAATGGGCGGCGGCGCAGCGCAAGCTACCCCAGGCCAAGGCGCACGCGGCAGCCCATGCGGACATCGAACAGCAATTGCGCGGCCTGATGACAAAGTGGTTCATTCGCGACACCCCTTATCCGCAACTGGCGCATTTCCCGCGTTACCTCAAGGCGGTACAGGCACGGATCGACAAGCTGCGTGCCGATCCTCCCCGCGACGCGCGCCTGCTGGCAGACCTGAATCAACTGCTCGTGCCCTATCAACGGGCCCGCGCCGCGCGCAAAGGCGTCCCGGATCCGCGCCTGGACGAATTCCGCTGGATGCTGGAAGAGTTGCGCGTGGCCCTGTTCGCCCAGGAGCTGCGCACGCCCATGCCGGTGTCGGTCAAGCGCTTGCAAAAGAGCTGGGAGGCCATCAACCGGTAAGTGCGGCGCCTCAGCGTTTCACGTATTCCCGGATGAAGTGGGAAAAGGTTTGCGCGGCCGGCGACAGGGACCGTTGGCGATGGCTTAGCAACGAGATGGGGCGCACGATGCTTTCTGGTTCGAATAGACGCATCTCGACGTTGCTGTACTTTTCTACGATGGGGCGGGCGTGGCCAGGAATCAGGGCCACGCCGAGTCCGGCATCGACGAGGCCTATCGCTGTCCATACAAAAGAAACTTCGAAGGCCGGCTTTAAGCGAACGTTGGCTTGCATCGCGTGGTAGTCGACGAAGTGGCGGGTCGGGTTCAACGCAGCCAAGGCGATGTACGGATGGGCCGTGACGTCAGACCAGGAAGGCTTGTGGCGCCGATTCCACCTATAGCTGCGTGGGTAGATGAGCGCGAGGTGGTCGGTCAGGAACGGTTCTTCACGAACGAACGGTGATTCTGACGGCGGGACGCTGAGCGCGAGATCTGCTTCGCCGCTCGCGACCAAATCGACGATTTCGCCGCCCGCGCTGTCGCGCAAGACGACGGTCACGTTCGGGTGTCGTTCCGAGAATGCCCCGATTACGCGGGGAAGCCAGAGCGACGCGAGGACCGGCGAGCACGCAAATCTCACTCGTCCCCTGCTACGGGCGGCAAGCCCGCGGAATTCGCTGACGGCGCTTCCGAGGTCTTGGATGACCCGGGTCGCCGTGGGGCGCAGCTCTTCGCCTGCCTCCGTCAGTTGAACCGAACGCGTGGTCCGGTCGAACAACTTGAGCCCCAGCTCGGCCTCGAGTTCTCGCACCAGCAGGCTTACGGCCGATTGCGACAGGTTCAGGACGGCCGCGGCTTCCGTAAAGCTATGCGTCTCTGCAACACAGACGAAGGCGCGCAATTGCTTGAGGGAAAGGTTGCCGAGCTCGGAATAGAAGTTATTCATTGGCGAACCTATTTAATTAATGAGAATAACTCGCTTGGATGATAAATCAGGGCGAGTTACTGTCCATCCCAAAGAAAACAACATGGGAGACGGGGATGGAAGCGCGAGTCACAAGTAAACCTGGTGCCGGCCGATTGATTCGTTGGCTGGGTGTGGGTCTATTCGGTGGGTGGGCGTTATCGCCGGCAGTCGCATCGGCTGCGGGCTATCCCGCCCACATGGTCAAGATCATTAGCCCCGCTTCCGCCGGGACGACCGGCGATCAGATGGCGCGCTTGCTGGCTTCCAAGTTGTCGCCGCGTTGGGGGGTGCCGGTCGTGGTCGACAACAAAGTCGGTGCCGGAGGCGCGATCGGCTTCGATGCCGTGGCCAAGGCGCCTGCCGATGGCTATACGTTGCTGATGTCGATCACCGCCTTCAGCACCCTTGCCGCGGTGCGTTCCAAGTTGCCCTATGACCCGGCCAGTGCTTTTGTCCCCGTTGCGTTAGTCGGCAAGAGTCCGCTGGTCTTGGTCGTCAGCAATGACGTTCCCGCGCATAGCGTGGACGAGTTCCTCGCGCACGTGAAGAAACAAGCGGCAGGCAAGCTCAACTATGCCTCGCCTGGAATAGGCAGCGTGCATCATCTCACGATGGAGCTGTTCCAGCAGGAAACCGGCGTTTCGATGACGCACGTGCCCTACAAGGCCACCAGCGGCGTGCTCAACGACCTGGCTTCGGGCCAAGTCCAGGCCAGTTTCGTGGTACTGCAGACAGCGGCATCGTTGGTCCAGGCCGGCAAGATGCGCATGTTGGCCGCGGTGTCGGATCGCAGGCTGAGCCAGTTTCCCCAGGTGCCGACGCTCAGCGAACTGGGCCTGAAGCGGATGGAGTTCGAAACTTGGGTCGGGCTGCATGCGCCAGCAGGCACCTCGCGGGAAGTCATCGAGCGGGTCAATCGCGATATCAACGATTTGCTTCGGACGGCCGACGTCAAGGCAGGGTTCGAACAAATGGGCGTGACCGCCGTAGGCGGCAGTCCGGAAGTCTTGGACGACTGGGTTCGCCGGGAAATCCAGACCTGGCGCCAGGTCGCGTCCCAAGCCGGTTTGTCGGCCGATTGAGATTGAACGGGTTTCCACCCACTACATACGTCATGGTCACTCAAGCACAGAACGCAAAATTGGTCCGGACCGGACCAGGTACGCCCATGGGCAACCTGTTCCGCCGCTATTGGATTCCCGCTTTCTTGTCCGAAGAAGTACCCACTCCCGATTGCCCGCCAGTCCGCGTCAAGCTCCTCTCCGAAGATCTCTTGGCCTTTCGCGACTCGGAGGGGCGCGTTGGGCTCGTCGATGAGTTTTGCCCCCATCGCCGCGTCTCGCTTTGGTTCGGCCGAAACGAAATGGGGGGCATCCGTTGCGCCTACCACGGTTGGAAGTTCTCCGCCTCGGGCGAATGCCTGGAAGTTCCGTCGGAAGAGGCGAGCGGCACATTCAAGAAGAGCGTAAGGCTTCTGTCTTATCCGTGCATCGAGCAGGGCGGGGTCGTGTGGACTTACATGGGGCCGCCAGAGCTCAAGCCGCCGTTTCCCGAATTCGAGTGGATGCAAGTGCCGGCCTCCCACCGCTACGTGTGCAAGCGGATCCAGGAGAGCAATTACCTTCAGGCGATGGAGGGAGGCATCGATTCGAGCCATGTGTCCTTCCTGCACAGCGGGGAATTGCACACCGACCCCCTGCACAAGGGCACCCAGGGCGCCCAGTATCAGCGCGACGCTACGCCGCAATTTGAAGTCATGGAGTCAGCCGGCGGGTTGTTGATCGGTGCGCGTAGGCGCGCAGACGGCGGCAAGAGTTACTGGCGGATTACGCAGTGGATCATGCCTTGGTACACGATGATTCCGCCCTACGGTGACCACGCGCTTCATGGCCATGCGTGGGTGCCCATGGATGATGAGAATTGCTACGTGTGGAGCATGACCCATCACCCGTCCCGTCCGCTCAGCACGGACGAGCGCGCCGCCATGGAAAGCGGACAAGGCATTTATGCCGAGTTGATCCCAGGCACTTACCGGACGGTCGCCAACAAGCGCAATGACTATCTGATCGACCGCGAGGCGCAGAAAAAGGGAATCTATTACAGCGGCGTGAAGGGGATCGCGATGCAAGATGCATCGCTGCAAGAGAGCATGGGGCCTATCGTAGACCGGTCCTTGGAGCGCCTGGCGAGCACGGATATCGCCATTGTCAAGGCCCGCCGGCGCTTATTGGCTGCCGCAGACGCCGTGGCGGACGGCACGCAGCCTCCCGGCCTGGATCCCGCGACCCATCGGGTGCGTTCGGCGTCCTTCGTCCTGCCCCCCGAAGTGCCATTGGCCGACGTGGTGGAGGAGGTGACCGCGGTAGTCGAAGGTGCCCATACCTCCATCTAGGAACGCCATGTCCACAAGTATGACTTCGTCCATACGGGCCGCCGTGGCTCTCGACGGGCTGCGAACCGAAGTGCGCGCCTTTGCACGCCCCGAAATTCCGGTCGATGGCGGTCTGTTGAAAGTCGAGATGACGGGAATATGCGGAAGCGATTGGCCATACTTCGTCAACTACCCTCGGAGTAAGGGGCCCTTGATCCTGGGCCATGAAACCGTGGGGAGGATCGAGGCGCTCGGCCGCTCCGCTGCAACCAGATGGGGATTAAAGGAGGGAGATCGCGTCGCCCTGGAGGAGTATCTTCCTTGTGGTCATTGCGATTATTGCCGCAGCGGCGACTTTCGATTATGCGACGCCACCGACTCCCTGCTGGGCAACGGCGTTCGCTATGGGTCGACGCCCATCTCGGTCGCTCCTTCGTTATGGGGGGGCTATGGGGAGTACCAGTTCTTGCATCCCAGCTCGGTGTTCCACCGGGTGCCGGAATCGGTCTCCCCGACGCTAGCCACGCTGGCCCTTCCGTTGGGCAATGGGTTCGAATGGGCGCATTTACAGGGCCGGGCGACCGTGGGACAAGCGGTGCTCATCCAGGGGCCTGGCCAGCAGGGGTTGGCGTGCGTGGTCGCCGCCCGCGAAGCGGGGGCGAGCTGCATCATCGTGACGGGCTTGTCGGCGGACCGCCACAGGCTGGAGTTGGCGCGCGAACTGGGAGCCCACCACACCATCGATATCGAGAAGGAAGATCTCTTAGAGACCGTCGCCGACCTGACTGGCGGGCTGATGGCCGACTTGGTCATCGACTGCGCCTCCGGGGGGCCGGCCACCATCGTCGCCGCGGTCCAACTGGCTCGCAAGCATGGAACCATCCTGCTGGGGGGGCGCAAAGGTGAGCCGGTGCCGAAATTCGACAGCGATATCCTGTTCAAGAAATGCCTGACTCTGAAGGGGGTGCGTGGGCATAGCTACCAGGCCGTGGAGCTGGGGCTTGCGACCATTGCGTCGGGGCGCTACCCGTTGCACAAACTCTGCACCCACGTTTTCGGCCTCGACCAGGTCGACGCCGCGTTGCACACCGTGGGGGGCCAGGCGGGGCGGGCGGCGATTCATTGTTGCGTAGACCCCTGGCGCACCGGGGGCGGGGCCGTTTCCGAGCCAGGTGCGACGCAGCAGTGACGCTTTCCGCCTCGCTTTTCGAGCGTCCTAGGTGAGGGCGCGCCGCAGCTCCGGCGCGCCGGGCAGGTTGGGGGCCGGACTGTCGGTCTCCAGGCTTTCGAGCAGGCGCTGCAGGTGGCCGATGTGGGGCAGCATCGGGCCATAGAAGAGGGTCTGGTGCCCGGTTTGGATCAGCAGGGTGGGGAAGTCTTCGATGTCCTGGTCGTCCAGCAGGTCGGGGTGTTCCTCGACGTCCACCCAGAGGAACACGTGATCGGTGAACTGCTCGGACAGTTCCTCGAACTTGGGCTGGTATTCGCGGCAAGTGCCACACCAAGCCGCGCAGAGGCACGCGACCAGCAAGGTTTGCGGATCATCGAGGCGCCGCGCGAGCTCACCGGCGCCGGTGTCGGGAAAGTAGACGGCCATGATGTGAGTGACGTAAGGGTTTTGGTAGCCATTATGCCTGCGCCTTGCGTCATACTTGCAACCGTGACTGAAATCACGGAGATCGAATGGCTTCCTCTTCCGATGAACGCACTGCGGCCAGCGCGGGGTTGCAGGGGGTCGGCCTGGCCTTTGGCCGGGCCGTCGTATCGCAGTTCCGCGGGCCCATGTTGCTTGCGTTGCTGCTGCCTTTCCTGGTCGCCTTGGCCGCGGCGATCGCCCTGATTTGGTTCTTCTGGACACCGCTTACCGAATGGCTGCAAGGCACGCTGTTCGGGATTCCGTTCGTGAGCGATCTGGACGGCGTGCTGGTCGCCGTGGGGATCGCCTCGCTCAAGCTGTGGCTGATTCCCGTCGTGGCCACGCTGATCCTGCTGCCGCTATCGGGCATCCTGGGGCTCGTGGTCGCGGCGGTGCTCATCATGCCGCTGGTGCTGCGCAATCTGGAGAAGAACGACTACCCCGAGCTGGAGCGGCGTGGCCGCAATGCGACGGTCGCGAGCGTCTGGAATGCCGTGTGGGTCACGACGCTGTTCGTGTTCGGCTGGCTGTTCACCATGCCGCTCTGGCTGCTTCCTCCACTGGCCGTGCTGCTGCCCATCGCCTGGTGGGCTTTTGCCTTTACTCGCATGCTCCGGCTCGACGCGATGATCGAGCATGCTTCGCCCGAAGAGCGGCGCCTGCTGCTCGCGCGGCACAATCGGGGATTCTGGGCGTTAGGGCTGATCTGTTCCCTGTTGAACCTCTTGCCTCCCGCCTGGTTCATACTGCCGGTGTTTTCGGCGCTCCTGTTTTCGCATTTTGCACTCGAGGCGCTGCGCCGCCTGCGTAGCGAGACCACGTCATGAACGCATCGCTTGCTTCTCGCCGTATCGGCTTGTTCATCATCGGAGACGAGATTCTTTCCGGGCGCCGCCAAGACCGGCATTTCGCCAAGGTCGTGGAGCTGTTGGGCGCGCGCGGCCTGCGGCTCGCCTGGGCCCAGTTCCTGGGCGACGACCGCGAGGCGCTCACCGACGCGCTGCGTCGCAGTTTTGCCAGTGGCGACATTGTGTTTTCGTGCGGCGGCATTGGCGCCACGCCCGACGATCACACGCGCCAAGCCGCGGCGGCTGCCTTGGGCGTACCGCTGGTATTGCACGAGGAAGCGCGGATTCTGATCACCGAGCGCTGCGCGGAGACGGCCGCCGAGGGCTCGGGCAGCGCCGACATGACGACGCCGGAAAACCAGCGGCGCCTGAAAATGGGCGAGTTTCCGGAAGGCAGCGAGATCGTGCCCAATCCCTACAACAAAATTCCGGGATTTTTCATACGAGACCACACCTTCGTGCCGGGCTTTCCGGTGATGGCCTGGCCGATGATCGAATGGACGCTCGACAACCGTTATGCCGGCTTGCACCATGCGGTGCCGCACGTCGAGCATTCATTCATGGTGTTCGAGCTGCCAGAGTCGCGCATCGCGCCGGTGATGGAGGCCATCGAGCGGCGTTGGCCCGACGTCAAGGCGTTCAGCCTGCCCAGCGTGGGAGGCGATGGGAAGCGCCGCCACATCGAGTTGGGTGTCAAAGGCGAGCCGGCCGCGGCGGCCGAGGCGCTGGCCTGCATGCGCGAAGAGGTGCGCCGGCTCGGCGGCCTGTTCAACGCCGCCGAGTAATCGGGTCTTGCGTGCAGGGCTTAGGCCGCGGCGGCCTTGCGGCTGCGCGCTGCGCGGCCGTCGGCGGCGGCCTTGAACGTGGCATTCGTGGCCGCGTTCAGGTTGGACTCGGCCAGTTCCGCCGCTTGCTTGGCCGCTTTGCTCACCGACTCGTATGCCGACGTGAGCGTGGCGAGCGAGGACTTGACCAGCGCGATGGCGCTTTCCGAGCCGGCCGGCGCGTTCTTGGCCAGCTGGTCGACGGCTTCGGCAAGTTGGCGGTGCTGTTCGGCCAGCTGCGCTTCGCCCAGGCGCGTGAATTCGGTCTGCACGCCAGATACGATGTCATAAACGTGCTTGCCGTAGGCGACCGCCTTCTCGGCGCTCGGTTGGACCAGCGAGGAGACGAAGGCGAACACTTCTTGGCCGTCTTTCAGGCCAAAGGCTTCTTGTGCCTTCAGCGACGCTTCTTCGAACGTGGCCTTGGTAACCTTCAGGTGCAGGTCGACCAGTTTTTCGAAACCTTCGAACGCGGTGTTCTGGGCGGTGAGTAGGGTTTCAAAGGCCGCTTTTTGCGAGGCCAGTGCGCGTTCAGGGGTAGCGAACATAGTTGGGCTCCTTGTGGACTGTCTAGGACGAGGCGACCGGGAAACCAGGGAAGTACGCCCCCAAACAGCCCGATCCGTCAATGCGCATCGATGTCGATTGCTGCATCGCACAAAAACTATTGTAGGTGTACTGTGGGGAAAGTCAAGTTTTTTCCCCTGTGGATTGTTGCGATGCGTCAGGCGCCTTCCCCGCCCGCGGAAGGGGGCCCAAAGGGCTCTGCACATAGCGCGCGTGGGCGGTGTCCCGCTACACTTCGGCGTCCCATACCGAAGGCCGCGCCGTGGGTTCTCCGCTCCTGTCCCGCTTGATCGCACCCTTTTTCGTCATTATCTGGAGCACGGGCTTCGTCGTCGCCCGCTTTGGGCTGCCGTATGCCGAGCCCATGACCTTCCTGGCCGCGCGGTTCGCGGGCGTGCTCGCCGTCATGGTGCCGCTGTCGTTTCTGTTGTCCATCCAGTGGCCAGGGCGTCGAGAAAGCCTGCATGTCGCCGTGGCCGGCGTGCTGCTCCAGGCCGGATATCTCGGCGGCGTCTGGACGGCGATCCACCAGGGCATGGGGGCAGGGTTGGCCGCGCTGGTCGTGGGCCTGCAGCCCCTGCTGACGGGCGTGGCCGGCCGCTGGATGGGCGAGGCGCCCAGCATGCGCCAATGGATCGGGCTGGCACTGGGGTTCCTGGGCGTGGCGTTGGTGGTGGAGAACCGCCTCGGTGGCGACGGGCTCACCTGGCGGGCGCTGGCGTTTGCCGTGGGGGCATTGGTCTCCATCACCGCCGGCACGATTTACCAGAGGCGGTTCTGTCCCGGGGTGGACTTGCGCGCCGGCCTGGTGCTGCAGTTTGCCGCATCGCTGGCCGTCGTTGCGCCGGCCGCCTGGGTGTTCGAAACGATGCAGGTCGAGTGGACCTGGTCCTTCGTGGGCGCGTGGGCCTGGTCGGTGTTTGCGCTGTCCATCGGCGCGATCTGCCTGTTGTTCCTGCTGATTCGGCGCGGTGCCGCCACCCGGGTGGCGAGCCTCATGTATCTGACGCCGACCGTGACCGCGCTCATGGCCTGGGCGGCGTTCGACGAGCCACTCACCCTGACCATGCTGGCCGGCATGGCGATCTCGGCGTTCGCTGTGGCGTGGACTCAGGGGAAACGATAGGGAGATTCGTTCTCGCGCGCAGATTGCGATCCCTTACACTCTTTTCACTGTCGCGGGAGTCGTCTCCCGCGGCACCCTTTCACGAGCAGGAGACAAAAATGGGCCTTCAAAAAAATGCAGCGCCCGCGGCGATCGCGGCCGCAGTCCTGGCCGGCGTGGCCGGCCTCGCGCCTGCGCACGCGGCGGAGCAGAACTATCCCACCCGTCCGGTGACGATGATCGTTCCCTTCGCGGCCGGTGGTCCCACCGACGTGGTGGCGCGCTCGCTGGCCGAAGCCATGCGCAAGTCGCTCGGCCAAACGGTGGTGGTCGAGAACGTCGGCGGTGCCGGCGGCACGATCGGCACCGCAAGGGTGGCCAAGGCGCCGAACGACGGCTATACCGTGCTTCTCATGCACATCGGCTTCTCCACTGCGCCGGCGCTCTATCGCAAGCTGAGCTACGACCAGGCCAACGATTTCCAACCGATCGGGCTCACGGTCGACGTGCCCATGACGATAGTCGCGCGCGACAACTTCCCCGCGAATAACATCAAGGAGTTCCTCGACTACGTCAAGGCCAACGCCAGCAAGCTCTCCATGGCCAACGCGGGGATCGGCTCGGCCTCGCACCTGTGCGGCCTGATGTTCATGAGCTCCATCGGCACGGAGTTCCAGACCATCCCTTACAAAGGCACCGCGCCGGCCATGAACGACCTGCTGGGCAAGCAGGTGGACTTCATGTGCGACCAAACCACCAACACCACCGGGCAAATCAAGGCCGGCAAGGTCAAGGCCTATGCCGTGACGAGCACGACCCGGGTGCCGAGCCTGCCCGACCTGCCCACGCTGGACGAATCCGGCCTGAAGGGGTTCTCGGTCGGCATCTGGCACGGCTTGTGGGCACCCAAGGGGACTTCGCCCGCCGTGGTCGCCAAGCTGCAGAGCGCACTGAAGGCTGGCTTGGACGATCCCGCGTTCCAGAAGCGCATGAGCGAGCTCGGCGCCATCGTCTTGGCTGACAAGGCCACGCCTGCCGCCCTCGACACGCTGGTGAAGTCCGAGACCGCCAAGTGGGGCGCCGTGATCAAGAAGGCGGGTGTCTACGCAGATTGACGCCGAGCACCGCCCAGGCGCGACGCCTCCGGTAGCCCGGCAGCTACCCTGCCAAGGCGTGTTTCGGAGCGTCGCCCATGGGCTCCTGGAAAGCCAAGGCCCGGCCTGTGCCGGGCTTTGCAATATTTGCAGTCGGTTTTTAAGTAGAAGCTTAAAAAAAGCGAGCTAAGTCGTTCATTTAATAGAGATTTCCGCGGAAAAATCTGATAAGCTGCCACCCCTGGGCCGAGTCGTTACCGGAGGAAACATGGCGCGCATCAGGAACCGCATTTTATCGATCTCGCTGCTCTGCGCCCTCACAGCCACGTTTATCCTTCCCGCCGCCGTCCCGGTGGCCCACGCCGCTACCTCGTCCGCGTCGCAAGCCAAGCAGGCCAAGAAGGCGGCATCGGGGAAGGCCCGTTCCTCCAAGAAGCCGGCCAAGGTCGCCAAGTCTTCCAAGACTGCCCCTGCCAAGTCCTCCAAGGTTGCCTCCGCCAAGAAGGCCAAACCGGTCGCGGCGGGGAAAAAGCGCGCTGCCAAGCCGGTTGCGCACAAGGAAGCCGCGGCCGGCATACAGCGCGCTTCGTACGGTCCTGCTTCCTCGCTCGAGCTCGACGACGGCCATCTGGCAGTTCGCTCCAGCGTGGCCTTCGTCCAAGACCTGGCCTCGTCGGACGTGCTGTTTGCCAAGAACGAGAATACCGTGGCGCCCATTGCTTCGATCACCAAGCTGATGACAGCCCTGGTCGTGATCGAGGCGGGGCAACCGCTGGATGAAGAACTCGAGATTACGTCCGAAGATATCGACACCCACAAGTTCACGCATTCGCGCCTGGCGGTCGGCACCCGGCTCTCGCGGGCCGACATGCTGCACCTGGCCTTGATGTCGTCGGAGAATCGGGCGGCCAATGCGCTGGGCCGCCATTATCCCGGCGGCCTGCCGGCCTTCGTGCAAGCCATGAATGCCAAGGCCGCCGCGCTGGGCATGCAAGACACGCGCTACGTCGAACCCACGGGGCTGTCCAGCGAAAACGTCTCGAGCCCGCGCGACCTGGCCGTCCTGGTGCGCGAAGCGGCCCGGCATCCGCTGATCCGGCACTACACGACAGACACTGAATATGTGGTCGAGGTGAAGGGTAGGCCCCAGACCTTCCGCAATACCAACCGCCTGGTGGCACGCCCGGATTGGGATATCAGCGTATCGAAAACCGGTTTCATCAACGAGGCCGGCCGCTGCCTCGTCATGCTGGCGACCATAGGAGGCCGCGACTTGGCCATCGTGCTGCTTGATTCCGTCGGCTCGCTGACCCGCACGGCTGACGCCCAGCGCATTCGCCAGTGGGTGCAGCGCGAAATCGGCGCGATGTAAGCTTCGCGGGGGCGGCTGGCGGCACGGCCAGCCGCGGCCCGGTGCCGCCGGGCGTAGCGGGCGCCGGTCAGGGCTCGTAGCCCAGGGCGTCCGAAATCTGGCTGGCAGTTTCCACCAGCGTATCGATCCAGCTGTCCTGCATGCGGTCCGCCGGCGCGGAAATGGAGAGGCCGGCGATGAGCTTGCCGGTGTCATCGCGTATGCCCGCGGCGATGCAGCGCACGCCCATTTCGAGTTCTTCGTTGTCCCGCGCGTAGCCCTTGGCGCGCACTTCTTCGAGTTCGCGCTCGAGGTCCTCGAGCGTGGTCAGGCTGTTGGCCGTGTGTCCGTGCAGGCCGGTGCGCGCTGCGTATGCGCGCACCTGCAGGGGATCGTCGGCGGACAAGAACAGCTTGCCCGTGGACGTAAGGTGCAGGGGAGCCCGGCCGCCGATGGCGCGCACGACCTGCATGCCGGAGCGTTCGCTGTATGCGCGGTCGATGTAGACGATTTCGTCTCCCTGCCGGACCGACAGGTTGACCGTTTGCCCGGTGAGGCGGTGTAGCGTGCGCATCGGCGTGATGGCTGCGTCGCGGACGTTGAGCCGGCCCTTCACCAGGTGGCCGAGCTCGAGCAGGCGCATGCCCAGGCTATACATGCCGCTTTCCACGCGGTCGACGTAGCGTCCTGCGACCAGGTCGTTCAGGATGCGGTGGGCGGTGGAGGGGTGCAGGCCGGTTGCTTGGGCGAGTTCCTTGAGGCTAACCGGATCGGGGTGCTGGGCGAGGGCATCGAGCAGACGCATGGTGCGTTCGAGCACTTGGATGGCGATCTGCGGCGCGGGAGCCGCGGAGGAAGGCGCTAAAGCCGCCTCCTCGGAAGTCATGGCTCTGGGCATTGTTATTTGATCTCTACGCGATGATGCTAGTTTATCCCATATGGTGAAATGTCGTAAACGCGACCTCACCTTGATGGGGTGGGCTTGCCGCGATGCAGCAGCCCATTTTTTGTTCCCGAGTATACCGCCGCCCGGTCAGGTTTATTGCATCGCACCATTCGTCGGAGCGCGCTGGCCGGCTGCGCGGCTCAGCGTCCAGGCGCCAGCGCGGCAACGCAATCGTTGACTAGGGCGGGGCCGCGGTAGACGAGGCCGGTGTAGAGCTGGACCGCATCGGCGCCGGCCGCGATTTTGTCGGCGGCGTGCCGACCCTCCGTGATGCCGCCTACGCCGATGATGGCAAGGGAGGAGCCTGCGCTGCGCCGCAGCCTCTCGATCACGCGCAGCGACATCTCTCGCACCGGCGGCCCCGACAAGCCGCCCGCTTGGTCGGCATTGCGCAAGCCCCGGACGGCGTCCCGCGAGAGGGTGGTGTTGGTGGCGATCACCCCGTCGATGCCGTATCGCGGCAGCAGTTCGGCAATGGCGTCGATCTGGCTTTCGTCCAGGTCGGGCGCGATCTTGACGGCAAGCGGCACGCGCCGGCCATGCCGCGAGGCGAGTTCGTCGCGCGCTTCGCCGAGCCGGCACAGCAATTGCGACAGTTCGTCTGCCCCTTGGAGGCTGCGGAGATTTTTCGTATTGGGCGACGAGATGTTGATGGTGACGTAGTCGGCGTGCGGATATACGGCCGAGAGTCCGGCCAGGTAGTCATCCGCGGCCTTTTCCATGGGCGTGTCGGCATTCTTGCCAATGTTCAGGCCGAGGATCCCGCCATGGGCCTGGTAACGGCTGCGGCGGACGTTCGCGAGGAAGGCGTCCAGTCCGTCATTGTTGAAGCCCATGCGGTTGATCAGGGCTTCAGCCGGGGACAGGCGGAATAGCCGCGGCAGCGGATTACCGGCCTGCGGCCGGGGCGTGACGGTGCCGATTTCCATGAAGCCGAAGCCCAGGCCAGCAAGCGCGTCAATGTGCGCTCCGTTCTTGTCCAGGCCGGCTGCCAGGCCTACCCCATTGGCTAATTTCAATCCCATGAGCTCGACCGGGCGGCCGGGGGTAGGGGCGCGCCGGGTCAGCCCCAGGTCATGAAGCCGTTGCAGCGCGGTGAGCGTCAGGGCATGGGCGGTTTCGGGCTCAAGGGCGAACAGGGCGGGCCGCAGTAGCGGGTAGGCACGGAAAAACGCGGACATGGGTGGAATCGAGTCAGTTGGGGGAAGACGGCACATCGTTGAGATGGCCGTCCCGGTCGGGAGTCTTTAGGCGGGAAGTGTCGACGACGGCGACGGAAGCCTTGCCGGGCGGTGGGCCTGCGTAGTCCCGCCATTCGCCGTTGACGAGCATTTCTATGGGGCGGAAATTGACCTTGTAGGCCATTTTCGGGCTTTGTTCTATCCAGTAACCCAGGTAGAGATAAGGGAGCTCCAGCAGCCGGCATTGCTCCAGCTGCCAAAGGATGTTCCAGGTGCCGAGGCTGCCTTTCAGGTCCGGGTCGAAGAAGGTGTAGACCGAGGACAGTCCGTCGGACAGGATGTCCATGATGGAGACCATGCGCAGGCTTCCCTGCGGGTCCCGGAATTCGACCAACCGCGTGTTGACACGGCTTTGCAGCAGGAACTGGGCGTATTGCTCACGGCTGTCCTGATCCATGCCGCCGCCGCGGTGGCGAGTCGACTGATAGCGCTGGTAGAGCGCATAGTGCTCGGCGGAATAGGCGAGCTCGGCGATGAATACCTGGAGATCTGAATGGCGTTTCCAGGTGCGGGCCTGGGTGCGGTTGGGCCGGAAGCGGGTGACTGGTATGCGCACGGGGATGCATGCGCGGCAGCTGTCGCAGTGCGGGCGGTAGGTAAACACGCCGCTGCGGCGGAATCCCAGGCGCACCAGCTCGGAATAGACGTCCGCGTTGATGAGGTGGCTCGGGGTGGCGACTTGCGACCTCGCCATGCGGTCCCCCAGATAACTGCACGGGTAGGGGGCTGTCGCATAGAACTGCAGCGCGGCGAAGGGTAGTTCTCGAAGGTGCGTCATGCGCGTTCAGCCGGAGAGGCCGCGGCGGGAGGGGTATCCAGGTCGACGATTTCGCCGTTCGGAAGCAGCCTGCCGGGTCGCCACGGAAGAGGGGGCAGGCGGACGGATTTTACAATCAGCCGCTCGAACTCTGCGCGTGCAATGACGGTCCCCCCGAGCGAGGCGAGGTGCCGCGTATCCTGCTGGCAATCGATGACGTCGGCCCCGTGGCGCCGCAAGAACCGCACCAGATACGCGAGCGCGATTTTCGAGGCATCGGAAACCCGGGCGAACATCGATTCGCCGTAGAACACCCTGCCCAGCGAGACGCCGTACAGTCCCCCCGCGAGTTTGCCGTCCACCCAGGTTTCCACCGAATGGACCTCGCCCAGTTCATGCCAGGCGCGATAGGCGCGTTGCATGGGCGCAGTGATCCAGGTCGCCGGCCGTTCTTCGCTGCGCGGCGCCGCGCAGGCCAGCAGCACCTCGTCGAACGCGGTGTCCACGCGGACCTCGACCGACGCACGGCGCTCGATCTGCCTGAGCTTCTTGCGCAGGGAGTGGGACGGCGCGAAGCGATCGGTGAATAGCACCATGCGCGGATCCGGGCTCCACCACAGGATGGGTTCGCCCGGCAGGTACCACGGGAAGATCCCGCGCGCGTAGGCGTCCCTGAGTCGCTCGACGGACAGGTCGGCCCCGACCGCCAGCAGTCCTGGAGGATCTTCCAGGGCCTGGTCGAGCGGAGGAAAAGGCGTATCGGGCCCCAGCAGGGCCGGCATGCGGTAGCGAGACGGTGACGGGCTCAAGGGGCGGGCGCAGAAGACGCGTAAACGGGTTCCGGACCGCGCAGCAGCGTATCGCTGTGGACCTGGAACGCCCCGCGCGCGCGATCCGCGAAGAACAGCTTCAGGGCGGTGGAGACCGATCGGAACGCGAGTTCGTCCCAGGGGATCTCCTCTTCATTGAAGAGGCGAGCCTCCAGGCTTTCGGGCCCGGGTTCGAACTGGGGGTCGGTGAGCCGGGCCAGGTAGAAAATGTGGACCTGGTCGACGTGGGGGATGTCCAGTACGGCGAACAGGGGCCCCATTTCGATGCGGGCGCCGGCTTCTTCCTGGGTTTCGCGCGCGGCGCCCTGGGCCGTGGTTTCCCCGAGCTCCATGAACCCGGCCGGGAGGGTCCAATAGCCGTGGCGGGGTTCGATCGCGCGGCGGCAGAGCAGGACCTGTTTCTCCCACACGGGGATGGTGCCGAGCACCATGCGCGGATTCTGGTAGTGGATCGCCCCGCACTGGTCGCAAATGTCTCGTACGCGGTTGTCGTCCTCGGGAATGCGGCGCGTCAGCAGGTTGCCGCACTGGGAACAGTAGCGTTGAGAGCGCGGGGCCGGGAAGTAGGTAATGGCGCGTGGAGAAGCGGTCATGGCGTGTCCAGAGGGCCGAGGCGGCGCAGCGCTCCGGCAATTGCGGGAAATCGTGAGATCTCCTACCTCAAGTATACGTAACCTGTTCGGCGTCGATGCGAGCCCTGGGGTATGCCCGCAGGGCCCGGGAGCGGGCCTGCGTCGAGGTTCCCGCGCAGCGCACCGTGCGCATTATAGGAGTTGCTGGGCGCGTGGGTGCCGGCGGCAGGATGAGCCATCGGGAACGTTCGTTGCTGCAATCGCCACTGCTAACAAAAGGAGGCATGATGCGAGCAACTCGTTATTTCCTATGTGCGGCCTTGGTGCTGGCTCCGCCGCTGGCACTGGCCGGCGAACGCTCTTCCGGTGACGCACTCGATGCCGCCAAGCCCACGCAAGGCCGCGGCAAGACGCATGACACGGGGGCGGAGCAAAAAGGCGCGCAAGAGCTCCCGTCCGGGGCGCAGACTGGTGGCATGCGCACCGGCATTCCTGAAGGAGCGGGAAAAGGCGGTAAGGATCCGACCGCGAACAAACCGAGCACGACTGGCCCCGATGAACCAGCCCGTCCCGACAATCGACGCGGCGCGGGCACGCAGGACAGTCGCACGCCAGCCAGTCGTTGACCAGCTCAACCGTCGTGATCAGCGATGATCGCGACGATACAGTTCCCATTCTTCGATCGTCGTCCCATCCGCGAACAAGCACATTCCGGCCTGCCCGGTTGGGGTGTCGACGATGCGCAGCGTGCCGCCTTGCTCGCGACAGTAAACGGACGCCGGATTGGCCATGCCGATCGGTCCTCGTTCGCCGGGCGACGTGCATGCGGCAAGGAGCGTGCATAGGGCAGCGGCGAGCGGTTTCATGGACGTTCTTCCTGGGGGGCTCGGGCAAGGCGCATGGAGTGCGCTTGGAAAAGAAAACGGCCTCGATGCTTGGGCAATCGAGGCCGTTCGAATTTGGTTGCGGGGACAGGATTTGAACCTGTGACCTTCGGGTTATGAGCCCGACGAGCTGCCAGACTGCTCCACCCCGCGTCTGCATGAAGAAATTATATATCGGTCTTCCTGGCAATGCAAACCGCAGCCGTCGAGCGCATCATGCGCGCTCCTGGGATGTGACAGGGTTTGATGGCGGCACCGGCGCGACGCCCATGGGGCGCCCAGTTCGATCGCGCCCCGCAGCGAGCGCGCGCGCCGCGTAGAAGGACAGGTGCGCAGCGGTGTCCTGGAAGTGGCGCGCCGGTGCGGACGCGCCGTGCGCGGCATGGGTGCGCGATTCGCCAGCGTAGCGTTGCAGCGTATCGATGATTTCGCAAGCAGTGGCCTGCGGCTTGCCCATCACATGCAGCGCATCGCGCAAGCACGTGGCTTCCGCAGCGCCGGGCGATCGGCGGAGCAGGGCGCCCGCGCGCATCACTGCCTGGCCGAGCGTCAATGAAGCGATGGCGCCATCGATGGCGGCCGCGTCCCGCTCGCGCGTCATGCCCAAGATCAAGAAGCGCAGCCGGGCGAGGTGGCGGGCCGCCCGTTGTGGCGCATCGATGTGGCGTGCAATGGCGGCAATCTCGGCACGCATCGCGCGCTGTTGAAGTAGGCGGCGATGTCCTCTCGTGATTGGAGTCAAGTACAGGTAGGCGCAATACGTCGCCGCAAAACCCATCAGTATCCATGTCTCGGTGCCCGCTCCGCCGGCCAGGATGCGTGGGCATTGCACCAGTGCCGCGAACAGCATGTTGAACGAGAGGCCGGCGCACGCGGTGCGCCGGTCCGCCTGGATGGCTGCAGCGGCGAAGGTGATCGGGACGAGCCATGCGATCGGCTGCCAGGCTTCGTGGAGTTTGGGCGCGATGCCGATCAGCCAACCCAGGGCGGACGCCGCGGCGATGCCGGCGAGTGGCCACTGGGCAAGTGATGTTTGCCGGTCGCACGCTCCGGCCGCGGCGACAAAGAGGCTGGCGCCCAGCAGGATGAGTTGCGCAGTGTGTTCCCCCCAGGCGATCCATCCGGCTGCAACCAAGGCGCATACCGCCATCGCGCGCAAAGCCGCCTGGCGCACATTCACGCTTGCCGGCCCCAGCGGCGGGGCGAGGGGCGTGGCCGACGGAGTGTCTTGCAATGAGGCCGTCATGGCGCGATGACTCGTCGCGATGGCTGCCAGCGTGCGCTCCAAGTCTTCCAGGCAGGCGTCGCATAGCGGGTCGGCTCCCCGCAATTGCCGCGTTGCGGTGCGCACGACGGCAAGGGGCATGCCGCGCCCTGCCTCGAGGGTCTCCGCCAGGTCGTACAGGCTGGCCTCCAGCTGCTGCAAATCTTCATTGCGTTCGTTGCGCAGCGTCGCAGCTCGATGGTGCAGGGCGGGCGCCAAAGCGATGAGGTCCAGCAGCGCGCTGAGCAGTTCGCGCAAAGGCTTGAGGCGACGTCGAAGAAACAGCGATCCCGCCATGCCATCTTCTGCCGCAGCCTCGAGCTCGGCCAGGGAGGCGGCGAAAGCGCGGTCCGGCGCCGGGGTGTCGTGCTGCGCAGGCATCGCAATCGTGGCGGCCGTGCGAAGCAGTGCTTCGCGCACCAGCGCATCGGCTTTCTCGATCGCGGCGGTGGCGCAGGAAGAAGGATTCCACGCCGTGACCAGGAGCAGCGAAGCAGAGATGGCGATGCCCGTGTCCAGCATGCGCGCCAGCCCAAAAAGGGCGACGGCGGTCGGCGTGCCATCCGTCAGGACAGCCGCCATCGTCGCCATGAGGCCACCCAATGCGGCAGCATGGGCGCGTTGGTCACGCAGTAGGCTACTGGTGCCGCAGCACACGGCGGTCCATGCGGCAAGCGCGGGCAATAGCAGGGCGGGTGCTTCTCGCGTGCTTACAGTCAATGCTATGGCGGCGAGGCCGCCGGCCGCGACGCCGAACAATTGGGCGACCGCACGTTCGATGGCCCGGCCGCGCGTCGGCTGGCCGAGCATCCATACTGCCATGGCGGTCCACCAAGGGTTCGCATAAGGCGCTGCATGGGCGAGCGCCATTGCCGACAGCACGGCGACCGCCAGGCGCAGCGCATAGCTGCGAGGCGAAGGAAAGCGTAATGCAGGGAATAAGCGGAAAAGCTGGCGGTGCATCGATGGCCCATCGAAACTGAGCCTCCTCCAGCTCTGCCGGATCGTGGCGCCCGGCTATGCAGACCCGTCAAGCAGGTCGTGGTGACGATTATAGAGGGTACGGCGTGCAGGCGCGGTGCTTGCCTGCATCCGGTCAGTCGGGGGAGATCACCACGCAATCCCGACCGCGGCGCTTGGCCTCGAGCAGCGCCGCGTCTGCGCGTTCGACGGTCTCGGAATAGTGCTCGCCTGGGCGGTGGGTGCTGACCCCCACGCTGGCGCTGACGGTCCTGGGGTTATCGGGGGCCCATGCGTGACTGCGTATCCGTTGGCAAACGCGATCGACCAGGGCCTGGGCTGCGTCCGGAGATGCATCGGGCAGCACCAGCATGAATTCCTCGCCTCCCCAGCGGCCGCACAAGTCGTTCTCCCGCAGCGAGGATTCGAGAATGCGGCTGACGCCTGCCAGGACGCGATCCCCGGCCGCGTGCCCCAGGGTATCGTTGATTTGCTTGAAGTGATCGATGTCCAGCATCGCCACCGAGAAAGGACGGCCGGAACGTGCCGAGCGTTCGCTTTCCTCTTTCAGCTTTTGCAAGAGGTGCCGGCGGTTGGGCAATCCGGTCAGCACGTCGCGCTTGGACGCATCGCTGAGCGCCGCGTTCAGGTCTTGCATCATCCGTTGGTAATGGTCGGAGATGCGGGCCAGTTTTTCCAGCTTGCGCAACTGTTTGCGAAAACGTTCGTCGAGATCGTTTTCCCGCTCCTTGGCCAGCGCTTGGTAGCGGTCGGAAATGTGCGTGACTCGTTCGAGCCGCGCAGACTGGTCGACATAAGCCTGCCAGAGTTGGCCCAGGGCCTCGTGGAGCGGGTGCCCCTGGTACTCCGGCATGGCGAGCAGACGCTCGATGCGCTGGCAAAGGTCGGTGTCGCGTTTCATGATGGCGGGCGGTTCAATCGTGGGGGATGATGGAAAAAGGGAAGCTGCAGTCTTCCAGGAATTCTTCCGCCAATTCCGCGACGCGCTCGTTGCGTCGGTCGTAGTGCCAATTGACAGCCACTTCGTGTCCGGCCTGGTGCGCTTCTTCCAGGAGGTCAAAGACGTCCATGACCGCCCGGACGCTGCTCGTATTCAAGTAGAGCAAATGCAATTCGAGCGTCAGCGGCTTCCGGGTTTGCGCCAAAAAGCGCTCGACCCAGTCAATGACCTGGTTGAACAGGTCGAACGAGTTTTCCGGATAGGAGTCTCCCGACATGGTCAGGACGCCTGTCTCCCAATCTCCATTGATGGCGGGAGTGGACTGGCTACCGGGGATCGTCAAATTACTCATGCACGTGCTCTTTACTCAAATGACGGCCCGCAGGCTGAAAAAACCCCGTCCGGAACTGGTTTCGCGCAACGAGGCGACGAGCGGCTCGCTGGCCTTGCGGGCAATGTCGATCAGCCCTAACCCGGCGCCAGTGCTGGCGTTGGCGTCGCGGGGCTTGCGCAGCTGTTCCTTGTAGGTTGCCTTGAGCTGCGCTTTGTCGAGCTTGGCCAGTGCGTTGATGCGTTCGACCAGGGCGCGCCCGTCCGCCAGTTCGACCACGTTGCCGGCAGAAACCACGTGGCGGCCGTCTTCTTTGTGGGCGACCACCACCGTGGCGGTGGCTTCATGCTCGGCGTAGCCATGCGAGAGCGCGTAATGGCGGATGTTCTGGGTCATCTCGATATAGGCGCCGAAGACGTCCATGGCCGCGGAGGGCTGGACGTGTTCCGCCTCGAGGTAATTGCGCAAGGCGTTGCCGATCTCCTCGATCAGGCTACGCGAGATCGGCCCGTTGAAGCAAAGCATGATGCGGTCGCGGTTGAACGCCTCGCGCATTGCGAACAAATCGGTCGAATCCATTCGTGACTCCGCGCAAAGGTGGCTACTCAAACTTGAATGACAAAATGGTGATGTCGTCGCGCTGCGGTTGGCTGCCCTGGTAGTCTACCAAGGCTTGGCCGATGGCCCGGGATTGGGCGTCGAGCGGCAGGCCGCCCACTTTCCTGAGCAGATCCATCAGGCGACGGTTGCCGAACGAGAACCCATGTTCCCCGCCCGATTGGTCCAGGAGTCCATCGGTGACGAAGTAGAAGGTGCGTCCGGCCAGCGGCACCGTGGTATTCGCGTATTGGCCCACGCGCCGTTCGCCCAGGGAACGGCGGCCGCCCTTGTATTCCTCCACTTCATCGCCGCGGCTCGCATACAGGGACATGCGCGCGCCGGCGAAATACAGCACCCCCTCCTGGCGATCAACATAGGCGAGTCCCGCATCCATGTTCGTGGCCGGCGCGCGCGGCAGCTCGGCATTCTGGAGCATGGACCGCATCGTGGCGTCCGTGCGCGCCAGGATCTCGGCTGGGTCACGGGGGCCGGCCTCCGAGATGGCATGGTCGATGGCGGCCCGCGCGAGCATGGTCATGAGGGCACCGGGAACCCCGTGGCCGGCGCAATCCACGACCCCCAGCAGGCAGTTCTGCCCATCGGCGCGGAACACGTAAAAATCGCCGCCGACGATGTCGCGCGGTTTCCAAATGACGAAGTGGCGTGATCCCAGCGATTGCACCAGCTGGCGATCGGGCAGGATGGCGCGCTGGATCAGGCTCGCGTAGTCGATGGAGTCATCGATGGTCTTATGGGTGGCGATGATGCGGCGGTTGGCTTCTTCCAGGGCCTGCGTGCGTTCTTGCACCCGCATTTCCAGCTCCGCCGTGTGCGACCGAACTTTTTCCGCCATGATGCCGAAGGCGCGGCTCAGCTCGCCGATCTCGTCGCTTCCCTGTTGCGGCAGCTTGACGTCATAGCGGCCTGCCGCCATGGCCTGGGCGGTTTGCTGCAGCCGGCGCAGCGGCGTCAGCACCAGCCGGTCGACGGCATAGCCGAAGCCCAGGACCAGCAGCGCGATGACTGCCGCGAGGGACGAGACGGCCGGCACCAGCCATTGGGAGCCGATCAGGTTGGCGACGTTCAGCTCCACGGCGGTCAGCACGTACCAACGCAGCTCCGGCAGGTAGGTCAAGGCGACGACGGATTTGGCGCCGTTCTGGCGGCCGAAGAGGGTAACCGTCTCGCCTGGTGCGGTCGCGGCGTCGGAGATGGCCTTTTGGAGTGCCTCCCGCCCCGGTCCAGGGTCGAGCAGGCTCAGGACGGAGCGGCGGGAGGCCTCTTCGGCCGACATGGACTTGAAGGCGATGCGCTCGCGATCCCGATGCGCAACGATGTTGCCCTCGCGGTCGAATATCACCGGCGTCACGCCCGGGCCGTCCCCCTCGAGGAATCGGTCCAGGAAGGTCGTGAGGTCCAGGCCCGTGCCGACCATGCCCAGTTTGCGGTCGCCGTCCCGCACCTGGACGTTGAACCAGACCTTCGTGAGGCCGAGTTTCCAATTGAGATCCACCTGGATGTCGTAAGGGGAGGGATCCTCCATCGTCGAGAAAAACCAGGCGTCTTTGGCCTCTTCGCGCCGCAGCCTATAGTGCGGTGTTTCGAGGGCGGGCTGGCCTGCAGCGTTGTAGTAATACGCCGGGGTGCCGTCGACGACGAAATAGGAATGGTCGGCGAAGTCGCGCAGGTAGCCTTCCGCTTCTTGGAAAAAACGGTGGCGCTTGGCGGGATCGGCCGGATCCCGGAGCCACTCGAGGGTCAGTGTCGAGCCTGCCATGCGCTGGGCGAGGACCAGTTCGCGCATGACCGGCGCGAGCAGTCTCTGCAGGCTGAGCAGGGTATGGTTTCGGGCGTACGCAAGGCCGAAGTGTTCCCTGACCGTATTGATGCCCTGCCAGGCGAGCAGTGCTGCGGGGAGCAATGCGAGGGCGCAGGCCAAAAGCAGTGCCAGCAATGACTTTCCCCTCAGCCCCAGCGCGCTCATGACGAATTTCCCCGGACGATTGCAACGCGACGTTGCCGCAAAAGCCGCGATTGTGCCGGGTACGCACGGCACATGCAACGAAACGTTGCGAGTGGCGGTGCCTGCGCTAAGTTTCCGGTTATACGTCCCGTTACGCCCCGGTGGGTGGACGGGCGGCGCTGAACGGCCTAGAGTCGAAGATCGCGACGTGCGAATGACAGACTCACGCTTACCGGAGACAAGGCTATGACGACGGAGCTTGCAAAAGAGGTCCGGCCGGTCGTACTCGGCGGCGCTGTTCGCTTCACCGCCCGGCTCGAGGGCCGGAAATGCCAGGAGTTCGAGATTTCCGCAGACGTGCTGCGGGAGCACTTCGGCGCTGCCGACTCTTCCCCGGAGGCGTTGCTGGCGGCGTTCCACCGGGGGCGGCAGGAGATTCTGTCGGTAGCCAGCGAGACGGCGCGCCTTCCGACCAGCGGCATCGTGCAGCTCGGAACCGGCGACTTCCGCAACTGATTCCCCTGGACGGCTTCGTTCACGAGGCCTTGGCCGCGGTGCGCCGCTTGGCGGCCGTGGCCAGCCCTATGCCCACCGCGATCAGCAGTGCGCCAGCCAAATGGAAAGCATGGACGCGCTCGCCGAGGAAGATCACCGCGAGCAGCGTGCCGAAAAGCGGCATCAGGTGCGTGAACAAGCTGGCTGTGCCGGGGCCCACCAGTTCCACGCCGCGATTGAAGAAGAAGTTGGCGACGATGCCAGGAAATACGATGACGTAGCCGATCGCCAGGATGCCGGGCAGCCCCGCGGCGATGCGCGCGCCCTGCAGGTATTCGCGCACGTAGAGCGGCAGCAGCATCAGCGCACCCAAGGTGAAGGTGACGGTCAGCAGGCTGAGCGGATGAATGGCCGGGCGCCGCGTCAACAGGGTGGTATAGAGGCCCCAGACGATGACGGCGGCGATGATCCATGCATCGCCCGGGTTCAGCGCCAGCGCCATGACGTCCTGCGGCTGCCCGCGCGTGGCGATGGTGGCCACGCCGGCGAGCGAGGCGACCACGCCCGCGATTTGCAACAGGGTGGTTTTTTGTCCCAGCAGCAGGAAGGAGAGCAACAGCGTAACCATGGGCACCGCTGACTGCATCAGCAAGGCGTTGACGGCCGCGGTGTCCTGCAATCCGATATAGACGAGCGTGTTGAATCCTGCGATGCCGAGCAGCGCGAGTAATAGCAGCAGGGGGAGGTGGCGTTTGATGACGGGCAAGTCGGCCCGCACGTGGTGGCGAAATAGCACGAATAGGATCGCCGTTCCACCCGCCCAGCGCCAGAACGCGAGAGCAATGGGCGGGACGATGCCGTCGACCGCGCGTCCGACGATGAAGTTTCCCGACCAGAGCAGGGCCGTGGCGGTGAGTAGAAAATAAGCAGAGTTCCAGAGTCGGGAAAACAGCATGGGCGAATTCAGGCAATGACGGAGGTCCGCCGGCTGTCCGGCGCACGGCGGCCGGAAAGTCCTTGGCTCTCCTGGGGATTTTCGAAAGCTTGTGACAACCGCGGCCAGGCGCTACACTAGAACCGCTGCAAGAGCGGCCGCTCTCGCCAACGAGCGGGGCAGCCAATGCCGGCGGCCATCACAAGCCGGTGCCGAGATCGCTCTTGCATCATCACAGGCCGGTTCAGCATAACGTAGAACTCAGCCCGCTCGCCCAGAAGGTCGGTCGAGCCGGCCGTCCAGGCCGCATTGCTCTAAAGAATCAGAACCCGTATTGGGAATCATACGGATTACGCCCGTTTGATCACACGCTCATGAACACCAGCGAGGCAAGACTCGTGCTGGAGACTGCGCTCTTGTGCGCGCAGGAACCGTTGCAGTTGTCGGAATTGCGCAAGCTGTTTGCCGATGAAGTCGGCAACGACACGATCCGTGGCCTCCTGCAAGATATTCGCGAGGCGTGGAGCGATCGGGGCATAGAACTGGTTGCGCTGGCGGGCGGCTGGCGATTCCAGAGCCGTCCGTCGATGCGGCCTTATCTCGAAAGGCTGAATCCGGAGAAGCCGCCCAAGTATTCCCGGGCGGTCATGGAAACGTTGGCCATCGTGGCTTACAGGCAGCCCGTGACGCGGGGCGACATCGAAGAGATCCGTGGCGTGACGGTATCTTCGCAAGTCATCAAGACCCTCGAAGACCGCGGCTGGATCGAGGTCATCGGGCATCGGGATGCGCCTGGCCGGCCGGCGTTGTTTGGGACCACGCGCCAGTTCCTGGACGATTTGGGGCTGAAGGCCTTGGACGAGCTGCCTCCGCTCGAGTCAGCCGAGTCTGTGGCGGCATTGAGTGGCCTGGATGGCTCGGGCGATCTGTCGCTGGCCGTGGACGCCGCTGACCCGGGCGCTGCGGCAGCCGCGAACGAAGAGGCGCAGCCCCAGGACGAAGTCGGGGAGGAACAGGCCGCGGCTTCCGGTTTGCCCGGGCCCGAGGCAGAAATGTCCGCAGCCCCTGCGCATGAGGATGCACCGGGCGCGAACCCGGGGGCTGCAGTCGAGGAAGCCGGCCCTGACAGTACGAACATGCAGTCGCCCGACGCCGAGCCGGCGTCCGGCGCCGAGGACGGTGCGTCCTCCGATACGAAGACAAGCGACGAAGACTATAGATGAACGACACAACGCAAGAAATGCCCGCTGCCGAAAGCGTGGAGGCGCCCGTGGTTCCGCTGGAGACAGGCGCTCCCACGCAGGAAAAGGCACGGGGGCGGCGGAATTTGCGCACGCCATTCCGCCGCCGCCGGCCCGCCGAAGAGGCGCAGCCCGCAACGGAGGCGGCCCCCACCGCCGAAGGCGATCTTCCCTCCTCGCCAGCCGGGGAAGCCAAGGCTCCCCGCCGCAAATCCCGCAACGGGAAAAAAACCAAGTCGAACCGCGGTGAATTGCCCCCGCAGGGCGTTGCCGAGGCGATGCAGCCGGCGTTGCCCGAGTTGAGTCCGGAAGAGCAGAAGGCAGCGGAAAAGGAAGCCGAGCAGGCGTTGTCCTACCTAGACAAGGCGCCGGACCTGAAGCGCCGCCTGAGCAAATATCTCGCGAGCGAGGCGGTCATGCCCAAGCTGCACAAGGTGCTGGCCGATGCAGGCATAGGCTCGCGGCGCGAAATGGAAGAGCTGATCATCGCCGGCCGCGTCTCGGTCAACGGCGAGCCCGCGCATATCGGTCAGCGCGTCGGGCCGAACGACCAAGTGCGCGTCAACGGCAAGTTGGTGCAGCGGCGCAATGCCTCGCGGCCTCCGCGTGTGCTGCTGTATCACAAGCCCGCCGGGGAAATCGTCACGCAGGACGACCCGGAAGGCCGCTCGACGGTGTTCTCCCGCCTGCCCAAGATCAAGAACGGCAAGTGGATTTCCGTGGGGCGCCTCGACCTCAATACGGAAGGTTTGCTGATCTTCACCACCTCCGGCGACCTCGCCAACCGCCTGATGCATCCTCGCTACGGATTGGAGCGCGAATACGCGGTCCGCGTGCTGGGCGAGGTGACCGAGGAGCAGCGCAATGCCCTCCTGCAGGGCGTGCAGCTCGACGATGGCGTGGCGTCGTTCGGCTCCATGGAGTATCTGGGCGGCGAAGGCGCCAACCGCTGGTACCGCGTCACGCTCCAGGAGGGGCGCAATCGCGAAGTGCGGCGCATGTTCGAATCGCAGGGCGTGGTCGTGAGCCGCCTGCTGCGCACCCGCTTCGGCGACATTTCCCTTCCGCGCGGCCTGCGCCGCGGGCGATGGGAAGAGCTCGATCCGGCGCTGGTCACCGCCCTGCAGGTGCAGTTGGGGCTGATCCGGGCCGATGACGAAGGCGGTCGGCGCGGCCGCCGGGGCGCCCAGCCTGTTTCCCACGAAGCGGCGCTGCCGCCCGGCTTTGGCACGCTCACCCAGAACGGCATGCATGGCGCGCGCATCGGGCGCAAAGGACGGCTCCAGGGCGGCAAGGCCGGAGTGGTCGCCCTGAACCAAACCTTTCCTTCCGACCCCTTCGGCACGGGCTTGAGCTTCGCCGGCGGGTTGCCCAACGGGCATCCTTATGTCGCGCCGGAGCGCGGGCCCGGCCGCAAGCGCGGCAAGAAGGCCGCCCGCCCGGGGCAGCCGGGCGTCAAGCCGGAGGGCGACGTTTCCGCCAACGGCCGAGCGCAGCGCGGCCGCAAGTCCGGCAACCGGGGCAAGTCGGGCAAGGGTGGGGCACGCGGCGCGGACGAGCGCCAACCCCGCAGCCCGTCGGCCCACGAGTCGCACCTGGGCTTCCTAGGGGGCGTTGCCGGGCGCGCCCGGCGTGGACGCTGAGCGGCATCTATTGGCGAAATGGCGGTGTTGGCTTGAAAAAAAGGCCAATTTAGCTTAACATTTACAGGCTAGACACCGCGTTTAGGGTCCAGTGCACGAATAGCCGCTTTCCAAGCCGGTTTCAGTGATTCCACCTTGCGCGATGGTGGCGGCCTGCAATGCCCTGGCGTTTGTTGGGCGACGGGCCACCAGTGTGTGTATGGCGGGAGGGTTCTCCGGCTGTGGCGGCTTTCGGCATCCGTGCCCAAGGCTGGTCTTCGGTTGAGTCCTCCGACAACAGAACAGGCGAGCGTTCGGTACTTTGCAGCGCAGCTGCGCTCGGTCCGGGCGATGTCGCAAAATGGGCTGGGCCGTGCAGCCCATTTTTTTTTGGTTTTCCGGTTCGCGTCCGTCGGGCCGTCGGCATCTGCCGGACGATGGACTGCGGCGGGTACGCGGCATGCGATGCGTGCCGGTTACGAACGAGGGCGCATAACGAGGCATGGCAGATCTTTTTCAGCTTACCGAACAATCCCTGGCTGGGATGGGGATTGAACTGGTCGACGTGGAACGCGCCGGGCAGGGGCTGCTGCGTGTCACGATAGATAAGGAAGGCGGAGTGCGCATAGAAGATTGCGAGGCGGTGTCTAGGCAACTGTCGCGCGTCTACGAGGTCGAAAACATTGATTACGCGCGGCTGGAAGTCGGCTCGCCCGGCATCGACCGGCCGTTGCGCACCGCCAGGGACTTCATGCGTTTTGCCGGCGAGCGTGCGCAAATCAAGCTGCGCCAGCCGTTCGAGGGCCGCAAGGTCTTCATTGGCACGCTGGTCGGTCCGGAATCCGATCCGGACGGCGACGCAGGTACGGGATCCGAACCCGCGACGTTCGGTATCGAATTCGAAGCAAAGGAAGGGGAGATCCAGGTTTTGCGGTTTACGCTCGACGAGGTCGAGCGCGCCAAGCTGGATCCGGTTCTGAATTTCAGGGGCAAAAAGCGATGAGCCGCGAGATTCTATTGTTGGTGGATGCGCTGGCGCGCGAAAAGAATGTCACGCGCGACGTGGTGTTCGGCGCACTCGAGAGCGCGCTGGCTTCCGCCATGAAGAAGCTCTACAAAGAAGATGTCGATATCCGTGTCGCGATCAACCGCGACACGGGCTCTCACGAGGCGTTTCGCCGGTGGCTCGTCGTGCCTGACGAGGCTGGTCTGCAGATGCCGGACCAGCAGACGCTGCTGTCTGACGCGCGCGACGTGGATCCCGACATCGAAGTGGGGCAATACATTGAAGAGCCGCTCGAACCCATCGAGTTCGGGCGCATTGGCGCGCAGGCCGCCAAGCAGGTCATCCTGCAGAAAATCCGCGATGCCGAGCGGGAGCAACTGCTCAACGATTTCCTGGAGCGCGGCGAGTCCATCGTCTCCGGCACCATCAAGCGCATGGACAAGGGCGACGCCATCATCGAGATCGGCAAGATCGAAGCCCGCTTGCCGCGCTCGGAAATGATCCCGAAGGAAAACCTGCGCGTGGGCGACCGCGTGCGTGCGTACCTGAAGGGCATCGACCGCCAGGCACGCGGGCAGCAGATCATCCTGTCGCGCGCCGCGCCGCAGTTCATTGCGAAGCTGTTCGAAAACGAAGTGCCGGAGATCGAGCAGGGCCTGCTGGAGCTCAAGGGCGCGGCCCGCGATCCGGGCGTGCGCGCCAAGATCGCCGTCGTGGCGCACGACCGCCGCATCGACCCGATCGGCACGTGCGTCGGCATGCGCGGTTCGCGCGTGCAGGCTGTGCGCAACGAGCTCGGAGGCGAACAGGTCGATATCGTGCTATGGTCCGAGGATCCGGCGCAGTTCGTGATCGGCGCGCTGGCTCCGGCCAACGTCCAATCCATCGTGGTCGACGAGGATCGCCACGCGATGGACGTCGTGGTCGACGAGGACAACCTGGCGATTGCAATCGGCCGCAGCGGCCAAAACGTGCGCCTGGCTTCCGAGCTTACCGGCTGGCAGATCAACATCATGACGCCGGAAGAAAGCCAGGCCAAGCAGGAGCAGGAGCACAATGCCCTGCGCGAGACCTTCATGACCAAGCTGGACGTCGACCAAGAAGTGGCCGACATCCTGATCGAGGAAGGTTTCACCGGCCTGGAGGAAATCGCCTACGTGCCGATCCAGGAACTGCTGGAAATCGAAGCGTTCGACGAAGATACGATCAATGAACTGCGCAATCGCGCACGCAACGCACTGTTGACCGAAGCGATCGCGCAGGAAGAGCGGGTCGAGACGGCGCAGGACCTGCTGGGCCTGGAGGGCGTGACGCCGGAGCTGGCCGCCAAGCTGGCGGAAGGGCAGGTGTACACGCGCGACGACCTCGCGGACCTGTCCGTCGACGAGCTGACCGAATTGACAGGCATCGACGCAGAGGCAGCCAAGCAGCTCATCGTACGTGCCCGTGCGCACTGGTTTGAGCAGGCTTGAGCCAACCCATACCGTCGATCAGCCACACCGGGGAAGAGAAACGAATGTCGAGTAACACTGTCGCCCAGTTCGCAAATGAGCTGAAATTGCCCGCCAATGTACTGCTGGAACAGCTGCGCGCCGCGGGCGTAAGCATCAATTCGGTCGACGACACCGTCACCGAAAGCGACAAGGCACAACTGCTCGAATCGTTGCGCCGCGCCCACGGTGCGTCGGAAGACCGCAAGAAAATCACGGTGACCCGCAAGCAGACTTCCGAGATCAAGCAGGCCGACGCCACCGGCAAGGCCCGCACGATCCAGGTCGAGGTCCGCAAGAAGCGCGTGTTCATCAAGCGCGATATAGCCGACGGCGCCGAAGCCGAGTCGGGCACGCCGGTTCGTGCTGACGAGGAAACGCGCGCTACGGCCGACGCCGAAGCGGCCGCGCGCGAGCAGGAAGAAGCCCGTGCGCGCGCGGAGGCCGAGGAGCGCGAGCGTCGCGAAGCCGAGGCCCGCCTGCGCGAGGCGGAGGAAAAGGCCCGCCAGGAGGCCGAACGAGCAGCCAAGGAAGCCGAGCGAGCCGCGGCGGAAGCCGAACGAGCCAAACAGGCTGCCGCCGAGGCGGCAGCTGCCCAATCCACCCACCCTGCCGTGCCCGAGGGAGGGGCTGCAGTGAGCGATGTCGTAGCAAGCCAGGCTGCGTCGAGCGCCGAGGCGGCGCGCGTCAAGGCCGACGAGGCCCGTAAGAAAGCCGAAGAAATGCGTCAGGCCGATGCCAAGGCCGCAGAGGCGCGCGAGAGGGCGCGTCGCGCCGCCGAGGCGGAAGCCGCGGCCCTGCGCGAGATGCTGAACCGTCCGCGCAAGGTCCTGCACGCGCCGCAGCCGCCAGCCCAACCCGCGGCACCCATCGCCGGCACGCTGCACAAGCCTGCCGCGAAGGCGGGCGCCCAGGCCCAGGATGCCAATAAGGAAAGCGCTCCGGCCAAGAAGGACGACAAGCCCGCGGCCGGCAAGAAGGTTTTGAAGGCCGGTGCGGTCGCGTCCACGTGGTCGGAAGATGCCAATCGCAAGAAGGGCCTGAAGACCCGCGGCGACGCCTCGGCCGGCGCGAGCCGTGACGGATGGCGCGGCGGCGGCCGCGGTGGAAAGCACCGCCAGCAGGAACAGAAGCAGCACCAACAGGTCGTCGAGAACATCGTGCGCGAAGTGCACGTGCCCGAGACGATCTCGGTGGCCGACCTTGCCCACAAGATGGCGGTCAAGGCTGCCGAGGTGATCAAGGTGCTCATGAAGATGGGCCAGATGGTCACCATCAACCAGGTGCTGGACCAAGAAACCGCGATGATCGTGGTCGAAGAGCTCGGGCATACCGCGATCGCCGCGAAGCTGGACGATCCGGAGGCATTCCTCGACGAGGCGCCCGCCACCGACGCGGCCCAGCTGCCGCGCGCGCCGGTCGTCACCGTCATGGGCCACGTCGACCACGGCAAGACCTCGCTGCTGGACTACATCCGCCGTTCGAAGGTCGCTTCGGGCGAGGCCGGTGGCATTACCCAGCACATCGGCGCGTATCACGTGGAAACCGAACGCGGCGTGATCACCTTCCTCGACACCCCGGGCCACGAGGCGTTCACCGCGATGCGCGCGCGTGGCGCCCAGGCCACGGATATCGTGATCCTGGTGGTCGCTGCCGATGACGGCGTGATGCCCCAGACCAAGGAGGCGATCCATCACGCCAAGGCAGCGGGCGTGCCCATCGTCGTGGCGGTCAACAAGATCGACAAGCCCGAGGCCAACCCCGAGCGCGTCAAGCAGGAGCTGGTTGCCGAAGAGGTCGTGCCCGAAGAGTACGGTGGCGATTCGCCGTTCGTGCCTGTGTCCGCCAAGACCGGTGCCGGCATCGACGAGCTGCTCGAACAAGTGTTGCTGCAGGCCGAAATCCTGGAGCTGAAGGCGCCCGTGGATGCGCCGGCCAAGGGGCTGGTGATCGAGGCCAAGCTCGACAAGGGCCGCGGGCCGGTCGCCACCATCCTGGTCCAGAGCGGGACGCTCAAGCGCGGCGACGTCGTGTTGGCCGGCGCGAGCTTCGGCCGCGTGCGCGCCATGCTCAACGAGGTTGGCAAGCCGATCACCGAGGCGGGGCCGTCGATTCCCGTCGAGATCCAGGGCCTAACCGAGGTGCCAGCCGCCGGCGACGAGCTCATCGTGCTCAACGACGAGCGCAAGGCCCGCGAAATCGCGCTGTTCCGCCAAGGCAAGTTCCGCGACGTCAAGCTGGCCCGCCAGCAAGCGGCCAAGCTCGAGTCCTTGTTCGAGAACATGGGCGAAGGCGTGCAGACGCTCCCGCTCATCGTCAAGACCGACGTGCAGGGCTCGCAGGAGGCGTTGGTGCAGGCGCTCACGAAGCTCTCCACCGACGAGGTGCGCGTGCAGGTCGTGCACGCCGCGGTCGGGGGCGTTTCCGAGAGCGACATCAACCTGGCCATCGCTTCCAAGGCCGTGGTCATCGCGTTCAACGTGCGGGCCGATGCCAGCGCCAAGAAGCTGGCCGAAAACAACGGTGTCGACGTGCGCTACTACAACATCATCTATGACGCCGTAGATGACGTGAAGTCGGCCATGTCGGGCATGTTGGCTCCGGAAAAGCGCGAAGAGGTCATAGGCCTGGTCGAGATCCGCGAGGTCTACCACGTCTCGCGCATCGGCAACATCGCCGGCTGCATGGTGCTCGACGGCGTGGTGCGCCGCAACTCGCAGGTCCGCCTGCTGCGCAACAACGTGGTCATGTGGACGGGCGAAGTCGATTCGCTGCGCCGGTTCAAGGACGACGTGCGCGAAGTCAAGGCTGGCTTCGACTGCGGCCTTACGCTGCGCAACTACAACGACATCGCGATCGGCGACCAGCTCGAGGTGTTCGAGGTGAAGGAAGTGGCACGCACGCTGTAAAGGGCGCGTCGTAGATACATGAGTCGTCATAGACAGAGAAAGGTGCCGGGCGGCCGCAACCAGCGGCTCGCCGACCAGATCCAGAAGGATCTGGCCGAGATGATCCAGCGCGAGGTCGACGTGAGCCGCGCGGGCTTGGTCACGCTCACGGGTGTGGATCTGTCCGCCGACTACGCCCATGCCAAGGTTTACTTCACCGTCATGGGGGCCGAGCCGGCCGATGCCGAAGCGGCCCTGAACGAGAAGGCGGGCTGGCTGCATTCGCTGCTCTTCAAGCGCTTGCACATCCACACAGTGCCCACGCTGCGTTTCGTGCACGACCGGCAGATGTCGCGCGGCATCGCCATGAGCCAGCTCATTACCCAGGCCAACACGCCGGGGGTCAAGGCCGACGCGATCGAGGCTTCCCGCTCGGCCGAGGACGGCCGCGAGGAAATTGAGCCGGCCGAACCGTCCGCGCCTGACGACGATCGCGCGTAAGCCGCGCTGCGTCTTTTTATTTCGACGATTGCGATGGCTTCCCGACGCGGACGTGCGCTGGACGGTGTGTTGTTGCTGGATAAACCCGAGGGCTTGTCCAGCAACCATGCGCTGCAGCGGGCGCGCCGCATTCTGGATGCGCGCAAGGCCGGACATACGGGAACGCTGGATCCGTTCGCGACGGGACTCATGGTGCTCTGCTTTGGCGAAGCGACCAAGTTCTCCGGCGCCATGTTCCATGCCGACAAGCGTTATACGGCCACGCTCGCGCTGGGCGAGGAAACGGATAGCGGCGATTGCACCGGCCTGCCGGTTGCTTTTCCGGGGCAAGAGCCCGGTCGCGTCGTGGACGAAGCTGAGCTGCGCGATGTGCTGCGCCGATTCGTCGGCAGGATCTCCCAGGTTCCGCCCATGTATTCGGCACTCAAGCGCGACGGCAAGCCGCTGTACGAGTACGCGCGCGAGGGCGTCACGCTCGAGCGCGAGCCGCGCGAGGTCCATATCTACGAACTGGAACTCGTGTCGATGCAGGGTCGCGCCGCGACGATAGACGTGCGTTGCAGCAAGGGGACTTACATCCGCACGCTTGCCCAAGACATCGGTCGGGCACTGGGCTGCGGCGCCCATCTCACGGCGTTGCGGCGCACGAGTACCGCCGGCTTTGGCTTGGAGCAGGCATGGACGTTGGAGGCCCTGGAGTCCTTGGACGATCCAGCGTCGGCCCTGCTTGCGGCGGACAAGATGCTGGAAGACCTGGACGCCGTGACGCTCGACGCGGCCGCGGCATCCCGCTTCATGCAGGGGCGCAAGCAAAGTGCGGCGGCGGTCGGTGCGTCGGGCTCGACCGACAAGGTTCGGGTATACGACCCGCAAGGAAAGTTTCTGGGAACGGCCCGTCGCGAGGACGGCTGGCTGCAGCCAGATAGATTGATTTCATTCAAGGAAACGACATGACACGCGCATTGCGCAACGTGGCGATCATCGCGCACGTGGACCATGGCAAGACCACTTTGGTGGACCAGCTGCTCCGGCAGGCGGGAACGTTCCGTGAGAACGAGCAGGTCGCCGAACGCGTCATGGATTCCAATGACATCGAAAAAGAGCGCGGCATCACGATTTTGGCCAAGAACTGTGCGGTCGAATACCAAGGCACGCACATCAACATCGTCGACACCCCGGGGCACGCGGACTTCGGTGGCGAAGTGGAGCGCGTGCTTTCCATGGTCGACGGCGTGCTGCTGTTGGTCGATGCCGTCGAAGGCCCCATGCCGCAAACGCGCTTCGTCACGCGCAAGGCGCTGGCCCTGGGGCTCAAGCCCATCGTGGTCATCAATAAGATCGACCGCCCCGGCGCCCGTCCAGATTGGGTCATCAACCAGACCTTCGATCTATTCGACAAGCTGGGCGCAACGGAAGAGCAGCTGGACTTTCCGGTCGTCTATGCTTCCGGCCTGAACGGCTACGCCGGCCTGAGCGCCGACGTGCGCGACGGCGACATGAAGCCCTTGTTCGACGTCATCCTGGACAAGGTGCCCGTGCGCGCCGACGATGCCGACGGCCCCCTGCAATTGCAGATCGTTTCGCTGGATTACTCGAGCTACGTGGGCAAGATCGGCATCGGCCGCATCAACCGCGGTCGCGTCCGCCCGTTGCAGGACGTGGTGGTCAAGTTCGGCCCGGAAGGCGAACCCATCAAGGGACGCGTCAACCAAGTGCTCAAGTTCCGCGGACTCGAGCGCGAAATCGTGCCCGAGGCGCAAGCCGGCGACATCGTGCTCATCAACGGCATCGACGAGTTGGGAATAGGCTGCACCGTCTGCGCGCCCGAGGCGCCTGAGGCGCTGCCGATGATCAAGGTGGACGAACCCACCCTGACCATGAACTTCTGCGTGAACACGTCGCCGCTGGCGGGCCGGGAAGGCAAGTTCGTCACCAGCCGGCAATTGCGCGAGCGCCTGGAGCGCGAGCTCAAGTCCAACGTAGCGCTGCGCGTGCGCGACACCGGAGACGATACGGTGTTCGAAGTGTCAGGCCGCGGCGAGCTGCACCTGACCATTCTGCTGGAGAATATGCGGCGTGAGGGTTACGAGCTGGCCGTCTCCCGCCCGCGCGTGGTGTACAAGGAAATCGACGGCGTCAAGTGCGAGCCCTACGAGCTCCTCACGGTGGACGTCGAAGACGGCCACCAGGGGGCCGTGATGGAGGAGCTGGGCCGCCGCAAGGGCGAGCTGCTCGACATGGCCTCGGACGGCAAGGGCCGCACCCGGCTGGAATACCGCATTCCTGCGCGCGGCCTGATCGGCTTCCAGGGTGAGTTCCTTACCCTGACGCGGGGCACGGGCCTGATGAGCCACGTGTTCGACGAATATGCGCCGGTTCGCGAGGGCACGTTGGGCGAACGCCGCAACGGCGTGCTCATCAGCCAGGAGGACGGCGACGCCGTGGCCTATGCATTATGGAAGCTGCAGGAGCGTGGCCGCATGTTCGTCTCGCCGGGCGAAGCACTGTACGAAGGCATGATCATCGGCATCCATAGCCGCGACAACGACTTGGTCGTCAATCCGATCAAGGGCAAGCAGCTCACGAACATTCGCGCGTCGGGCAGCGATGAAGCCGTGCGCCTGATTCCGCCTATCCAGCTTACGCTGGAGTACGCGGTGGAATTCATCGCGGACGACGAGCTGGTCGAAATCACGCCCAAGAGCATACGCCTGAGGAAAAAGCACCTGAAGGAGCACGAGCGCAAGCGCGCAAGCCGCGAAGCGGCCTGAGCCCGCGCAGGAGCGTGAGGAGAAAAGGGGGCGAGCAGCCCCCTTTCTCTTTTGAGGCGAACCGTGTTTCGCCCATACAGATCCCGCCCGGCATGCCGTTAATGGTAGGCATGGTTTTTCGTTTCCGGGCTGGCGCGCATTGCACCGGCCTGTGCGAGCAAGGGGTCTCAATGAGTGCGGTAATGCATGATACAAGTCGCTATTCCGCCGGCGCGGGAGGCGACGTTTCGGCGTCCATCGTGAACCGGCTGTCCTTGCGGGGCAAGCTGTGGGCGCTGGTGGCCTTGGCGGTCATCCTGCTCCTGGTCGACCGCGGCTGGGCGCTCTACCACGACAGGCAAGTGCTATTGGATTCCAAGAAGGCCGAAATCCTGGCCGTGGCGCAAGGTGCCTGGAGCGTCGCCAACCATTACTACGAGCTGCAGCGGAAGGGGGTGATGAGCCGGGAGCAAGCGCAGGAGGCCGCCAAGACGGCGCTACTCGGGTTCCGGTACGGCGGGGGCAACGGCAAGGCGGAATATGTCTTCATCACCGACGCCGACGGCATCATGGTGATGAACGGCGGCAATCCTGCGCTCGTGGGCGCGGATTCGGTTGCCCTGACCGGAGACAAGCGCGACCGGGCGCTGGTGATGCAGGAGCGTTTCGCCGCCATGCGCGAAGGCGGCGGGCATGCGTTCCTGCCCGTCATGTTCGCGCGTCCCGGCGAAAGCAAGCTCATCCCCAAGCTGAACGTCTTCAAGAGCTTCGAGCCGTGGAACTGGGTCGTGGGCACCGGGGTGTACATCGATGATCTCGATGCTGCACTGTTCCGGCAACTCATGCTCGGCGCCGGCTCGACCGTGATCCTCGCAGTGGTACTGCTGCTGGGCGGCGGCTTCATTGCACGGGGAGTCATCCGGCAGATAGGCGACGAGCCGCTGGCGGTGATCGAAATCATGCGCCGGGCCGCGCTCGGCGATTTCCGGCAGCGGCTGCCGAACGCCCCACCCGGCAGCCTGCTCGATGCGTTCGCCAGCATGTCGAACTCCGTGCGCGAACTGATAGCCTCGGTGCGGGACGAGGCCGGCGCCATGAAGCGCGACGCCCAGCGCATCGCTGATTCCGTGAGCCAAGTGACGACGGCCGCCGCGCAGCAGAGCGATGCCACCTCTTCGATGGCCGCGGCTGTCGAAGAGCTGACCGTTTCCGTGGCGCACATCTCCGATGCCGCCATGCAGACGCAGCAGAACTCGGAGGGTGTCGCCGAGCGTTGCCGCAACGGCGAAGCCGGCGTCATGAGTGCAGCCGAAAGCATGAAGCGCATCGCCGCCGCCGTAGGGGAAGCGTCCGAAAAAATCCGGGGCCTGGAGGCCCGCGCCTTGCAGATCAACTCGATTGCCGCATCGATCAAGGAAATCGCGGGGCAAACCAACCTGTTGGCGCTCAACGCCGCCATCGAGGCTGCCCGGGCAGGGGAGCAGGGCCGAGGTTTCAGCGTCGTGGCGGACGAGGTCCGCAAGCTGGCCGAGCGCACGTCCTCGGCGACCGTCGAGATCGAGGAAATGGTGAGCGCCGTCCAGCGGGAAACCGCTGAATCCGCCGCCACGATGGAGCACATCCTGCCCATGGTGGCCGAAGGCACGGACCTGGCCGACCAAGTCGCCATGTCCTTGCGCGAGATCAGCTCCAGTGCCGACACCTCGCTCGAGCGCGTGCGCGAAGTGGCCCATGCTACCCGAGAGCAGTCGTCGGCCAGCACGTCCATCGCCCAGCAGGTCGAAAGCATCGCTCAGATGGTGGAAGAAACCACGGCCGCGATGCGGGAGACGACCCGGTCGGCCCAGGAGATGCGTGACATGGCCGCGCGTTTGGACGCCATGGTCGGCCGGTTCAAAGTCTGACCAGGCTGCGCCGCCGCAGCATGGTGTGCGCGGCGGCGCCAGTTCAATCGCCGGCTGAGCCCAGGCGCGCGAGCGCGTCGCCCGTCACGCGCACAATGCGCCAGTCGGGCAGCACGTCGGCTCCCATTGCGCGATAAAAATCGATGGCAGGCTGGTTCCAGTCCAAAACGCTCCACTCGAAGCGGCCGCACCCGCGTTCGACGGCGATGGCGGCGAGCGTCTTGAGCATGCGCTTGCCGAGCCCGCGACCGCGGTGGTCGGGGCGTACGTAGAGATCTTCCAAGTACAAGCCGCGCCGCCCGAGGAAGGTGGAGTAGTTATGAAAGAACAGTGCGTAGCCCACCACGCCACTGTCGACCTCGGCGACCAGGCATTCAGCGGCGGGACGGGCGCCGAACAACGCATCGAAAAGATCTTCCTCGCGCGCCTTGAATAAATGCGTCAGGTGCTCGTACTCCGCGAGTCCACGCATCAGGGACAGAACCGGACCGACGTCCTCGGGCCGTGCGGGCCGGATCGAGGCCTCGCCAGGGTGGGGCGCGAATCCTTCGCTCATATGCCCCCCAGGCACACGTACTTCAGTTCCAGGTAATCGTCCATGCCGTAGACCGAACCTTCCCGGCCGAGACCGGATTGCTTGACGCCGCCGAAAGGCGCGACTTCGTTGGAGATCAAGCCGGTATTGACGCCCACCATGCCGTATTCCAGCGCCTCGGCCACGCGGAAAATGCGCCCCACGTCGCGGCTGTAGAAGTAGGAGGCGAGGCCGAACTGCGTGTCGTTGGCGAGCCGGATGACCTCGGCTTCATCCCGGAACCGCATGACGGGCGCCACCGGACCGAAGGTTTCCTCGCGCATGCACAGCATGTCCCGCGTGACGTCCGCCAGGACCGTCGGCTCGAAAAAGCGGCCCCCCAGCGCGTGGCGCTTGCCGCCCGCCAGGACGGCAGCCCCTTTGGCGACCGCGTCGTTGACGTGTTCTTCGACCTTGGCGACGGCCGCTTCGTCGATCAGCGGCCCCTGCACGACGCCGGGGTCGAAGCCGTTGCCGACCTTCAGCGAGCGGGATTTTTCGGCCAGCTTCTGGACGAATGCATCGTAAATGTCGTCATGCACGTAGAAGCGGTTGGTGCAGACGCAGGTTTGCCCGGTATTGCGGTACTTCGAGGCGACGGCCCCGTCTACCGCGGCGTCGAGGTCGGCATCCTCGAATACGATGAACGGCGCCAGCCCGCCCAACTCCAGTGAGAGCTTCTTGATGGTGGGCGCACTTTGCTGCATGAGGATGCGGCCCACCGGCGTAGAGCCCGTGAAGCTGAGCTTGCGCACGACCGGGCTGGCGCAGAGGGTCTTGCCGAGGGCGATGGAGCGCTCGCTGCCCGCGGTGACGATGTTGAGCACGCCGGGCGGCAGGCCGGCGCGGTGCGCCAGCTCGGCGAGCGCCAGGGCGGAAAGCGGCGTCTGTTCTGCCGGCTTGAGGACCATGGTGCAGCCTGCGGCCAAGGCAGGACCCGCCTTGCGGGTAATCATGGCGAGCGGAAAGTTCCAGGGCGTGATGGCGGCGCATACTCCTATCGGTTCGCGTAGCACCAGCATGCGCGTATTGGGTGCCACCGGCGAGAGGGTGTCGCCGGCGACCCGCTTGCCTTGCTCCGCGAACCATTCGATGAACGAGGCGGCGTAGGCCACTTCGCCCTTGGCTTCGGCAAGGGGCTTGCCTTGCTCCAAGGTCATGAGGGCCGCTAGGTCATCGGCGTGGGCGAGCATCAGCTCGAACCAGCGTCGCAGGAGCGCGGCGCGATCCTTGGCCGTGCGCGCACGCCAGGGGCCGAAGGCGGCCTGTGCCGCCGCGATGGCAGCCTCCGCCTGCGCAGGTTCGACGTCCGCGACACGTGCGACCAGGGTGCCGTCAGCAGGATTGTCGACCGCGAAGCTGGCGCCGTCGCTGGCGTCGACCCAGGCACCGTTTATGTACGCCTGGGTCTTGAAAAGAGTGGGGTCAGATAGTCGAGATGGGGCGGTTGCGCAGCTCATGGCTTATCTCAGGTCTTTTTGCAGGGGGCTCCGACCTGGAGCGACCGATCCATTCTAGCGGATCGAAGCGTGGCCCATTGAGGCGCCCCGTCCGGTCCGGGGGCGGGCGCGGACCGTTGACAAGCAGCGGCGCGTCGCGAGAAGATGCAGCCTGTAACAAGCGAGGCGTAGTCCTCGCCGCCTTACGGTCGCCGCGGTGCTTTATTGGCGCGACCTTCTTGCTCACAGCGCCCGCAGTGGTGAGCGATTGTCTCTAGCAGGAAGGGCATGGAAGCCTACATTCTTGATTGGGCCAATCTGTTGCTGCGCTGGCTGCATGTGATCACCGCCATCGCCTGGATTGGCTCTTCGTTCTACTTCGTCTGGCTCGACAACAGCCTTCTGAAACCCCAGGACCCGGAACTCCTCGAGAAAGGCGTGTCGGGCGAGCTCTGGGCGGTGCACGGGGGCGGTTTCTACAACCCGCAGAAGTATCTGGTAGCGCCGAAGCAGCTGCCCGAGCATCTCCACTGGTTCTATTGGGAGAGCTACTCCACCTGGATGTCCGGCTTCGCGCTGCTGGTGGTGCTGTACCTGTTCAACGCGCGCACCTACCTCATCGATCCGAACGTCTTCAATTGGGGCCCGGCTGCGGCCGTGGTCGCTGCGCTGTGCTTCCTGGTAGTGGGGTGGCTGGTGTATGACGCCATCTGCCGCATCGCGGGTACGGGGGAGCGGGCCGACCGCACCGTGGGCATTGCCGTTGCGGTTTTCGTGGCCGCCGCGGCATGGCTCGCGTGCCACCTGTTCGCGGGCCGCGCGGCTTTCCTGATCGTGGGCGCCATGATTGCCACCATCATGAGCGCCAACGTGCTGATGGTCATCATCCCCGGGCAGCGGAAAGTCGTCGCCGCCATGCGTGCCGGCGAGCCGGTCGATCCCATCCACGGCCAGCTGGGCAAGCAGCGCAGCGTGCACAATACGTATTTCACGCTGCCGGTCCTGTTCGCCATGCTGTCCAACCACTACAGCATGGTGTATTCGGCCAAGTACAACTGGCTGGTGTTGATCGCCATCATGCTGGCGGGGGCGCTGATCCGGCAGTTTTTCGTGCTGCGCCACAAGCAGGTCTACAACTTCTGGTATCCCGCCGCCGGCGTGGCGCTGCTGGCGGCCGTGGCATGGTCGCTTGCGCCATCCGGGGCGGGCACTGGGGCGGCGGCCTTTCACGAGCCCCTGGAGCCCCAGGACATCACGCAGGTCCAGCAAGTCGTGGCCCAGCGCTGCGTGGTGTGCCACAACGCACAACTTCCCAACAAGGGCATTCAGCTGCAGACGCCGGAGCTGCTCAAGTCGCATGCGCAGGTGGTGTATCAGCAGGCCGTCGTCCAGCGCACCATGCCGTTGAATAACGCGACGGCGATGACGGAGGAAGAGCGGGCGCTGCTGGGCAGGTGGTTCCAAGCCGGCGCACCACTCGCCGCAAGCCGGTAGCACAGCAGCGGTAGCCCGGGACCGGCTGCACCAGGCATCCCGGGCGGCGCCGCAGCGCGCCGCGCTTTTTGGGGGCTGCCAATGAAACGGCCCCGGGGCGCAGGCATCCGCGCGTCCGGGGCCAGGGGTAAGTCGGGCGCCAGGGGTCAGGCCAGCGGCTTGAATCCGTACAGCCGTTCCGGGTTTTCGACCAACAGCTTATGGCGCAGCGCCGGATCCGGGCAGAAATCCAGCATCAGGTTGACCAGCTCGCCATCGTTGGGCATGTCTTTGGAGATATTGGGGTGCGGCCAGTCGGTGCCCCACAGTACGCGGTCCGGCGCGGCTTCGATGAGCTTGGCCGCGAATGGGGCGGCATCGGCAAAGGGGCGCTTGCCGACCGACACGCGCTCTCCTCCGCACACCTTCACCCAGGCCAGGGGATTCTTCATCAACTCGAGTAGCGCGCGGAAGGGCTCCTGGTCCATGCCCAGGGCCGCCTGGACGCGTCCCATGTGATCGATCACGAATGGCACGTTGATGCGGTTGATGCGATCGCGGTAGGTGACGATGTCTTGCGCGTCCAGGTGCAGCACCACGTGCCAGCCGAGTTCGCTCAGCCGCCCGATGGTCTTGTCGAAAATCTCCAGGTCGGGGGCACCTCCCAGGTGCTGGACGAAGTTGAAGCGCACGCCGCGCACGCCGCCGGCGTGCAGGTCGGCCAGCTGTTCATCGGTTTCGTTGCCGTTGACGATGGCCACGCCGAGATAGCGGCCTTCGCTGCGCGCGATGGCGTCGAGCATGGCGGAGTTGTCGTCGCCATGGCAGCTCGCCTGCACGATGACGGCGCGGTCCAGGCCCAGCCAGTCATGGAGTTGCCGCAGGCGTTCGAACGGCGCGTCGGGCGGCGTGTAGCTTCGGTCTGGATGGTACGGGAAGCGGTCGGCGGGACCGAATACGTGGCAGTGGGCATCGCACGAACCGGGAGGCAAGGGTTCGCGCGGTTTGATGGGATTCGGATCAGGTGCAGCGCAAGTTTTCATGATTCAGCAATCGTGAGTGGAGGGGAGGCCGGGTCCGGGCCCGGCCCGAGGTAGACGGCCTGAGGCGCGGCGTCAGTCTTTCAGCTCGTCCAGCGAGTCGACATAGCGCAGCCCCGCCGCCTCCAGCTTGGGGCGCATCTGGTAGATGTCCAGGCCTAGTTCGCCGGCCGCCAGGCGGGCGCGCTTGCTTTCTTCTTCCTGGATGCGTTTGTCGGCCTTCTGGATGACGGCGCTGACCTGCGCATTGGGGACGATGGCTACGCCGTCGTCATCGGCGACGATGGCATCTCCGGGATGAACCAGCGCGCCGGCACAGACGATGGGGACGTTGACCGACCCGATGGTTGCCTTGACCGTGCCGCGGGCGTTGATGGCCTTGGACCAAACCGGGAAGCGCATCTCGGTGAGCGCGGCCACGTCCCGCACGCCGGCGTCGATGATGAGGCCGCGCACGCCGCGCGCCCTGAGCGAGGTCGCGAGCAGCTCGCCGAACATGCCGTCGGCGTTCTCGGTCGTGCAGCCAACCACCAGGATGTCGCCCGGCGAGCATTGTTCGACGGCCACGTGCAGCATCCAGTTGTCGCCGGGCTGGGCGAGCACGGTCACGGCCGGGCCGGCGATCGCCGCGCCGGGGTAAATGGGACGCATGTAAGGCTTCATAAGCCCCACGCTGCGGCCCTGCGCTTCATGCACGGTGGCCACGCCCTGCGCAGCCAGCTTTTCCGCCGCGCCTTCGGGCAGCGACGGCTTTTTCCTAACGACAACACCCAACATCATGGTTCTCCAATAAGCAGGCCCATCCCCGGCAGGTTGCGGCACATGGATGGGCCCGAAGCGGGACGGCAGCGCCGGCTGTGCCGCCTGTCCGGGGCATGCCGGCATGCCCCGGGCGATCCGGCGGCTGGCGCCCGTCGGCAAGCGGATTATTGTTTTTCAATCTTGGCCATTTCAATCACCTTGCTCCATTTCTGGATCTCGGCGGCCAGGAAGCTCTGGAACTCCTTGGGCGTATTGGTTTGCGGGATCATGCCCACGTCGATCAGCTTCTTGTTGATGGCCGGATCGGCGACCACTTCGCGCACCGCCGCGCTGAGCTTTTCGATGATGGCGGGCGGGGTGTCGGCCGGGGCGGCAAGGCCGTTCCACGAAACGGCGACGTAGCCCGGTACCGTTTCGGCGATGGTGGGCGTGTCGGGGAACACCTGGCTCCGTTTCTCCGACGCGACGCCCAGCACGCGCAGGCTGCCGCCCTTGATGTTGCCGATCACGGCCGGCACGGTTTCGAACAAGACCTGCACGTTGTTGCCTTTGACGGCAGAGATCACTTCGCCGCTGGACTTGAACGGAATGGTGGGCACGGACAACCCGGCCATGGCCCGGAACATCTCGGCCGACAGGTGCTGGGTGCTACCCACGCCGATGGTGCCGAGGTTAAAGCCTTGGGGATTCTTCTTGGCGGCTTCAATGGCGTCGCCGACGGTCTTCAGCGGGCTGTTTTGGTCCACCGCCATGACGATGTCGAACGAGCCGACCATGGAAATCATCGCCAACTGCTTGACCGGGTCGTAAGGCAGCGACTTGAACAAGGAGGGGCTGACCGCCTGCTGGTTGCTGACCAGGAACAGCGTGTGGCCGTCGGGGGTGGCGCGGATGACGGTCGTCGCGCCGGTGATGCCGCCGGCGCTCGGCATGTTTTCGACGACTACCGGTTTGCCGAACTTGTCCGACAGGCCCTGGGCGACGATGCGGGCCGTGACGTCAGCCACGCCGCCAGGCCCGAAGGGCACGATCAGGCGCAGTTGCTTGGAAGGAAATTCCTGGGCATAGGCGCCTGCGGCGACCAAGGTGGCGGTAGCGCCGAGGCACAAGCGGGCGAGTAGTGTGCGGATCATTGTCTTCCTCGAGTCGTTGGTGTGGGGTGGCCCATCTTTTGATGCTGCTTGGCGCGCTGGGCGCCAAGCGGGCGAATTTGCATTGTGGACTGTAACTGGCGTTTGGAAAACGCAAATCGGGACTAGCTGTTATGCTTAAAAAACATGAATCGGGGTTTCCAAATGGACCTGAAACAGCTCGAATGCTTCGTGCGCGTGGTCGAGTTCGGCAGTGTGACGCGGGCGGCCGTCACGCTCAACCTGTCGCAGCCGGTGGTGAGCCGGCATGTGCGACAGCTCGAGATCGAGCTCAAGGAGCACCTGCTCGAGCGCAATGGCCGGGGGGTGGTGCCCACTGACGCCGGCAAGCGGCTGCTCGAGCGCGGCCGGGGCATCCTGCACCAGGTGCGCCTGGCCAAGCAGGAGATCGAAGAGCTCAGGGGCTCCCCGGCAGGCAAGGTGGTGGTCGGCATGCCGCCCAGCGTCGGCAAATCGATCACGGTGGACCTCGTCACCGATTTCCGGGCCGAGTTTCCCCGCGCGTCGCTGGGAGTGGTGGAGGCGCTGACGGTGTCCATGTACGAATGGCTGCTGCTGGGGCGCCTGGACTTTGCGCTGCTCTACAACCCGCCGGTCAGCCAGCAGGCCGTCTACGAACACGTGTGGTCCGAGGACTTGTATCTGATCGGCCGCAAAGGCCTGGGCGGCAAGGCCATGCCTGAGACTGTCAAGATGCGCGACCTGGCCCAGTACCCCTTGATCACCCCCGGGCAGCCGAATGCCATCCGCAACCTGCTGGACGTGCATTGCGCCCGGCTCGGCGTGCAGTTGTCCATCGCCCTGGAGGTGGACGCCATCGAGTCGCTGCTCGACCTCGTCGACCGGGGCATGGGGTATGCCGTACTTTCCCGCAACGCCATATACGGCCGCTCGCAGCGGCCGCACTTGCGGGCGGCGCGCATCGTCTCTCCGGGGCTGACCAGTCAGCTCGTGATCGCGACGGCCGCGCAGCGGCCGCTGACGCGCCTTGCCCAGGCCACCATGGACTTGATCAAGAAGCGCATCCAGGCGGGGGCATTGGATGGCCAGCCACCAGGGCCTGGCTCGGAGCAGCCCAGCGCCTGAGCGTGCGCTCCGCCGGCGGGAACGACTCATGCGCATTGTGGTCCGATGGCCCGAGGCCCCCTCCCCGGGGAGCGGTGCGTACGGCTTTGTTGCAGCGCGATAACCCCGCGTCCATAATCGACGCATGCTTCGGAGGTAGTCATGGACTTCCAGACGAACAGGCAAACGTCCCAGGCGGAACTGCCGCCTGCTCCACGTTGCACGTTGGTCATTTTCGGCGCGACCGGCGACCTGACGGGCCGGCTCCTGGTCCCGGCCCTCTACAACCTGGCACGCCTGAAGGCGCTGCATCCCGAGTTCCGCGTCATTGGCATCGGCCATCGCGCGTTGGATGACGAAGGGTTCCGGCGGCGCTTGAAGGAGGCCGCCGACCAGGTTTTCGCCTCGCGCGGGGAAGAGGCGCAGGCCAGCTTCGAGGCCCCCGTCTGGAAATGGCTGATGGGCCGGACGTCTTACCTGCAGGGCGATTTCGAGGAAGAACGCACGTACGCGGACTTGAGCCAAGCGCTGGCGGCCGAACCGGGCGGGGTCATTTTCTACTTTGCGACCGCGCCCGGCTACTTCCAGACCATCGCCCGGCACCTGTACGAAGCAGGCCTGCTGAAGCAGGCCGGAGGCCGCTGGCGCCGCGTGGTCATCGAGAAGCCGTTCGGAAGAGATCTCGCTTCCGCATGCGAGTTGAACAAGCAGTTGACGCGGGTCGTCCACGAAAACCAGATATTCCGCATCGATCACTTCCTGGGCAAGGAAACCGTCCAGAACATCCTGGTCTCGCGCTTCGCCAACAGCGTGTTCGAGAGCAACTGGAACCGGCTGTATATCGATCACGTGCAAATCACGGCAGCAGAGTCGATAGGCGTAGAGCGGCGTTCTGCCTTTTACGAGCAGACGGGCGCCTTGCGGGACATGGTGCCGAACCACCTATTCCAGCTGCTGGCCATGGTGGCCATGGAACCGCCCAATTCTTTCGACGCCGATGCCGTGCGTACGGAGAAGGAAAAGCTGCTCGACGCCATACACATCCAGACACCGGCCGAGGCGTTGCAGAACAGCGTGCGTGGGCAGTACCAGTCCGGGCTCGTGAACGGCAAGCCCATGCGTGGCTACCGGGAGGAGGAGGGCGTCGCGCCCGACAGCACGACCGAAACGTATGTCGCGCTCAAGCTCAGCATCGATAACTGGCGCTGGGCCGGCGTGCCGTTCTACCTGCGCACGGGCAAGGCGCTCGCGCGCAGGCAGACGCAAATCGTGATCGCGTTCAAGGATGCCGGCCATGCGCTGTTTCGCCAGAGCGCGCAGGAGAAACCCCCGGCCAATACCTTGGTGCTGCAGATCCAGCCGGACGAGGGATTGTTCTTCCACATGAAGGCCAAGGTGCCCGGCTCCAAGATCCGCATTGCGCCGGTGAGCATGGACTTCCGCTACGCTGATCACTTTCCGCCTTCCCATAGCTCAGGGTACGAGACCTTGATCTACGACTGCATGGTCGGCGACGCCACGCTATTCCAGCGGGCCGCCGACATCGAGCTGGGGTGGGAGGCGGTGCAGCCTTTCCAACAGGCCTGGGCCGAGAGCGGCGAGATCCATTTCTATCGCGCCGGCAGCCACGGCCCGGCGGCCGCGGATGTCCTCCTGGCCCGCGACGGGCGGCGCTGGTTGTCGCTGGAGTAGCGGGAACGGTTCTTGCGGTGCGCTCCGCATGAACCAGGATAACGATGATAAAGGACCGCCGGATGCGCAGGGCCGGATGAGCTTCCGGGTATTGACGGTCAACGTCCACAAGGGATTTAGTTTTTTCAACCGTCGGCTGATTCTGCACGATTTGCGCGAGGCGGTGCGCAGCGTGTCTGCAGATATGGTGTTCCTGCAGGAAGTGCTAGGCACGCATGCCAGGCACGCGCTGCGCTTCGCCGATTGGCCGGCGGCGCCGCAATACGAGTTCTTGGCCGATACGATCTGGTCCGATTTCGCGTATGGCCGCAATGCCGTGTACCCCGACGGGCATCACGGCAACGCGGTGCTCTCCAAGTTTCCGATCTCCCATTTCGAGAACCGCGACGTCTCGATAAGCGGGCCCGAGCGACGGGGGCTCTTGCATTGCATCGTCAAGGCGCCCAACACCGGTGGAGAGCTCCACGCCATCTGCGTGCACCTCGGTCTGCAAGAGCGCCACCGCCGCAAGCAGTTGCAGTTGTTATGCCATCTCGTCCAGGAAGAAATTCCGCCGGACGCGCCGCTGGTGGTGGCGGGCGACTTCAATGACTGGTTGCAGCGCGCCGGCCGCGTGCTGAACGGGTGCGCGGGCCTGCGTGAGGTCTATGAACATGCCACGGGGCGCTTGGCCCGCACCTTTCCCGCGTGGCATCCCCTGCTGCCGCTCGACAGGATCTACGTGCGCGGGGCACGGGCGATGCGGCCTATCCACCTCGGGCCCCATCCGTGGAAATCCTTGTCGGACCATGCGCCGCTGGCTGCGGAGATCGTGCTATGAGTAGTTCGTTTCCACGTAAGCCTTATTCGCAAGAAGGGAGCGCCAATGGCTTGTTCGGCCGCGGGCGATGGCGAGGATGGCCACGCGGCGAGGAAGCAGGGCGCGTTCGCGGCCAGTCCGCCGCACCTGCGAGCGTGCAATGGACGCAGGGCAACGCGATTGCGCTGCTTGAGAACGGCGAGGCTTTTTTCCCGCGGGTCTTTGAGGCCATCAGCCAGGCGCGCGCCGAGGTGTTGCTCGAGACGTTCATTCTGTTCGACGACAAGGTGGGCAATGCGCTGCGCAACGTCTTGATCGATGCCGCCCGCCGGGGCGTCTATGTTTCGGTCCTCGTCGACGGATATGGGTCGACGGATCTACCCGAGGAGTTCCTGGCTGGCCTGATCGAAGCCGGCGTGCAGTTCCGGGTATTCGACCCGCGGCCCAAGCTGCTGGGGATGCGTACCAACGTGTTTCGTCGCCTGCATCGCAAGCTGCTCGTGGTGGATGGTGAAACGGCCTTCGTGGGCGGCATCAACTTCTCCGCCGATCACCTCGCGGATTTCGGTCCGAGCGCCAAACAGGATTACGCGATCGAAGTGCGCGGGCCGATCGTGGCCCAGATCCGCGATTTCGTCCGCAACGGCACGGTGCCGCGGGACAAGGCGCGCCGTCGGGCCGCCAGGCCGGCTTCTCCCGCCAAGGAACAGCCGTTGAACGAGGCGGGCGCGGAGTGCCTGCTGGTCGTGCGCGACAACAACGCCCACCGGACGGACATCGAGCAACATTACCGGATCGCCATCCGGGCGGCGCAGCGCGAGGTGACCATCGCCAATGCCTATTTCTTCCCCGGTTACCGGCTGCTGCGCGACATGCGCAAAGCGGCCAGGCGCGGCGTGCAGGTCAGGCTCATTCTCCAGGGCGAGCCGGACATGCCCATCGTCAAGGTGGCCGCGCACATGCTGCACGATTACCTGCTCAGCGCGGGCGTGAAGATCTATGAGTATTGCGAGCGTCCGCTGCATGGCAAGGTCGCGGTCGTGGACGACGTGTGGGCCACGGTGGGGTCGAGCAACCTGGATCCGCTTAGCCTGTCATTGAACCTGGAAGCCAATCTCATCATTCGCGATCCGGCATTCAGCCGCACCTTGCGCGAACGGCTGGATGCGCTGGTCGAGCGCCATTGTCGGGAAGTTTCTGCGCGCGACACGCGGCCGCGCTCGCGTTGGCGGATGGCGACGTCGTTCATCGTTTTCCATTTCCTGCGACGCTTCCCCGCGTGGGCCGGCTGGCTGCCTGCGCATGCTCCCAGGCTCGAAAAAGTCGAGCCCGGCCCATCACGCCCGACGGAGACACCAGATGCCCACTCTCGTGAGATCGGATAGGGAGGCCGCGCCTTCAGGGCGTGACGACACTCGGCCGTCCAGCCGTCGTGCCTGGTGGCGTTGGGGGCGGCATGCGCTCACCCTCGGATTCCTGGCGCTCGTGACCTTCCTGCTTGCCCAGCAATGGGAGAAGGTCGAATGGGAGCGCGTGCTGCAATCGATCCGGTCCTATTCCCCGCAGATGCTTCTCGCCGCGGGAGGGCTGACGGTGGCAAGCCATTTGCTGTTCGGCGCGTTTGACCAGCTGGGAAAGCGCTACGTCGGCCACAAGCTCGGCGTGGCGCGTGTCGCCATGATTGCCGGCGTCTGCTATGCGTTTACCTTGAATCTTGGTGCCTTGATCGGCGGCGTGGGCTTCCGTTACCGGCTCTATTCGCGGGAGGGACTCTCCGCACCCGACATATCCAAGATTTATGCCTTGAGCGTCGTGACCAATTGGCTGGGCTACCTGATTCTGCTAGGCGTGGTCTTGGTGTGGGGCGGATTGCAGCCTCCGCGGCAATGGGGCATTCCCGCAGGAATGCTGCCCGTGGCCGGCGTCGCGGCATGGGCCGTGGCGGCGGCTTATCTTGCGATGTGTGCGGTGCGGGGGAGGCGCAGCTTCGAGGTGCGAAAGGTGGAGGTCACCGTGCCCGGACGCCGCCTGGCACTGGCGCAGGTCGTCATGTCGGTGGCCAATTGGATGATCATGGGCGGGATCCTCTATGTGCTGCTCGGGGGTGAGGTCGACTACTGGCGGGTGCTCGCCGTGTTGCTAGTCAGCGCCGTGGCCGGAGCGCTGACGCACGTTCCCGCAGGACTGGGCGTATTGGAAACGGTATTCCTTGCGCTGCTCTCTGCGCAGGTGCCTGCCCACCAACTGCTGGGCGCGCTCCTGGCCTATCGCGCGGTGTATTACCTCGGTCCGCTCGTCCTCGCGGTTTGCCTCTACGCAGGCCTCGAAGCGCGTGCCCGGCGTTGATTTTCCCAGCGCGCTGCGCAGCCATTCAGTCGTGGTGCAGCCGCTCCCAGGCGCAAAGTGTTGCGCCGGCGTCGCGTGGTTCGCCACAGGACTGTATGGAACGTAAACGTTTGCTATCGGCCGGGATCCGGGGCCGAAAGTTTCTTTCTGATGAGCTAGCATCGAATCACAGCACTCCTGGAGACTGGCCATGAATCATGTCGTCGACCATCTCGCCGTACAGTATTTCCTGAAGGCCCGGGTCCACGATCTCCCTGAAGGGCAGTTCCGTGGGTATGTTGAGGTCACGGCCCGCTCGGGCAAGGATATGCTGGACAGCCGGCTCAAATACTGTCCGCTGATCCGCGGGACGTGGAATGAAGCGCTCGAGGATGCGGAGCGGTTGGCAACGAACCTGCGTGACACCGATTATCGCGACGGCGATTGCTTCGTGTTTTCCGTGCGGGAGGCCAGCAGCTTCGACGCGCTGATGACCTTGCTCGGCCGGTAAGCCATTGTCGCCGCCGCGGGCTCAACCGTTGATGATCTCCCCTCCGTTCGGGTGCAAGACTTGGCCCGTCATATAGCTCGCGTCGTCCGACGCGAGGAAGACGTAGCACGGCGCGACTTCTTCGGGTTGCCCGGGGCGTTTCATTGGAACGCTGGCGCCGAAGGTAGCCACTTCTTCGGCGCTGAATGAAGCGGGAATCAACGGCGTCCAGATGGGGCCGGGCGCGACGGCGTTGACGCGTATGCCGCGTTCGACAACCGCCGCCGAGAGCGAGCGGGTAAATGCCACGATCGCGCCCTTGGTCGAGGCGTAATCGATCAGGTGCGCGCTGCCGCGGTAGGCCGTCACCGATGTCGTGTTGATGATGGCAGCTCCGGCAGTCAGGTGCGGCAACGCCTCCCGGGTCAGGTTGAACATGCCGAAGAAATTGGTGCGGAAGGTCCGTTCCAGTTGGGCGCTATCGATGTCTTCCAGGGCGTTTTGCGGATGTTGTTCGGCCGCGTTGTTGACCAGGATGTCAATGCGTCCGAATTCCCTCAAGGCGCGCCGCACGACTTCCCTGGCGTGGGACTCGCTGCCCAGGTCTCCCGCCATGCTTACGCAGCGTCGGCCGGTCTTCTCGATCTGCCGGCGGGTGTCTTCGGCGTCGCCACTCTCATCGAGGTAAGTGAACAGGACGTCCGCGCCTTCTATGGCAAAGGCGACCGCGACGGCTCGGCCAATGCCGCTATCGCCGCCCGTGACGATGGCGCACCGGCCTTTCAGCTTGTCGGACCCGCGATATCCCGGGCCGGTGGACTTCGGCTGCGGATGCATCGCGCTTTGGATCCCCGGCTGCTTGGATTGCGCCTGTGGGGGCAGCGTGCGTTGTTCTGGATCGCCCGGCATGGTCGTCTCCTGGAGAAGTGTGCATGCCGGGCCTGCAGCAACTACCGTGCCGCGCGAGGCATCTAGGCTGGGACCGCGTCGACGGCGGGGCCGCCTTCGTAGGGCACGTCGAGCAGCTCGAAAACCTGCATCGCCAATTCAAGGCAGGCGTTGGTCAGCTGCCAGGGCAGCGTACGGGGAATGCGGTCTTGCAGCAGGAGTTTGGTGGCGTGCAGATGCGGGATCGGGTCGAGCAGGCGATGCTGATAGTCGCCCAGCAGCAGGGAGACCGATGCCTCGGCTTCCCGCCTGGCCGGCTCGTCCGTCGGCCATTGCGAGGGGAGCCCCCAGGCGCGAGGCATCCATTCGAGGTCGCGCAGCACCGTGCGCATGTCTTCGTGAGAGTCGCGAAAGGGCAGTAGCACCAGGTCGGCCTGGTTGGCGAGATGGCTGTCGATGTCGGGGCGATTGCCGCCGCCGTCGATGACGCCGAACCAGTCGTCGACATGATTCAGCGTCGCGACGACTTTGGACAGGTTGCCGGGCTCCCTTGCGTCGAATGGCAGGTACCGCCGCCCATCCTTGGAGAGGCGCTCGCGCTCGAGATCCGTGAGCACGCACACGACGCGCTTGCCGAGCAGCGCCATGCCGTGCGAGATCATGTGGGACAGCGTCGTCTTGCCGGTGCCGCCCTTGTTACCCAGGATGCACACGATCTGGGCCATGCCTGTATACCCTTGCCCTCATGCGCCGTGAGTCCCGGCGGCGTGGGCGCCGCATGAACGGAAAATGACCGCGGGGCACGGGCGCAGCGTACCCGGGCAGGAGTATGGCGTGAACGGGCAGGCCGCAAAGCCTGGATTAGAAGGCTTTCGGCGGGTTAGTTCCGTAATGGGGCTTCGTGGGGCGCTGCATCGCTCACGCAGCGCGCCGCCGGTTGGCTTGCGCGACGGTCGACCAGGCGTCCCCGATCAGTGCGGGATCATTGGCTGCGAGCAGGCGGCTGTCGGAGAGCATCTGGCGCCACCGTCGCGCCCCGCCCTGGCCGTTGAACAAACCCAGCATGTGCCGCACGATCGCCCGCAAAGGCACGCCGCGGGCGACCTGCTCACCGGCGTAGGCGGTCATCGCGGCGATGACCGCCTCATCGTCGGGTATGGGGGTCTCAGGCCAGAGTTCCTGCGAGATTTCCGACAGCACGCGGGGGCGCTGGTAGGCCTCCCGGCCCAGCATGACGCCATCGAGCTCGCCGCCGCCGTGCCCGATGTGCGAGAGGGCGGACCCGGCTTCGACCAGGCCGCCGTTGAGCACGAAGGATGCTTGCGGAAAGTCCCGCTTGAGCTGGCGGGCCACGTGATAGCGCAGCGGCGGGATTTCTCGGTTTTCTTTCGGGGAGAGCCCTTTCAGGACGGCGTTGCGGGCGTGCACGATGAACACTTCGCAGCCCGCCGCGTGCACCGTTCCCACGAAGTCGCGCACGAATTCGTAGGACTCGTCGTAGTCCAATCCGATCCGGTGTTTGACCGTGACAGGGATGTCGACGGCATCGCGCATGGCCTTGACGCAATCGGCCACCAGGGCCGGCTCGGACATCAGGCAGGCGCCAAAGGCCCCTTTTTGCACCCGGTCCGAAGGGCAGCCGCAGTTCAGGTTGATCTCGTCATAGCCCCAATCCCGCCCGGCTTTGGCGGCACGGGCGAGGGCATGCGGCTCGTTGCCGCCCAATTGCAGCGCAACCGGATGTTCGGCCGGATCGAAATCCAAGTGCCGGGCCGCGTCGCCGTACAAAATGGCGCCGGTGGCGATCATCTCGGTATAGAGGCGCGCCCGCGGCGCGAGAAGTCGATGGAAGAACCGGCAATGACGGTCCGTCCAGTCGATCATGGGGGCTACGCACAGCGCCCAGCCGGCAGGTCGTTGGTGGGAAAGCATAAGGGGAAATGATAACCCGCCGGCGCAGGGGCTCCCGCGTGTGCGGGGGGCCAGGCGCCACAATCGGGCAATCGCCGGCCGTGCCATCGGGGCTCCCGCGTGTGCGGTGGGCCAGGACGCGATATCATCTCGTCACCTTTCACCTGGAGCCCTCCCCATGCGCACCTCCTTCCTCGCCGCTTCGCTCCTGTTGCTCGCCGGCATGGGTGCGGCCCAGGCCGACAACCTGAGTTTTCTGAACGAATCCGTTCTCCTGCACATTCCCAAGGCGCAGGTGTCGAATTTCTCGAACGAAGTCGGGCGTGTGCTCAACGAGGTCGCAGACGGCCAGCGCGCCACGTGGGCCAGCACCCCGGTGCGCCAGGTGCCTCCGGTCACGGTTTCCTTTGCGCCCCGCAACACCGTGCAAACCGCCAAGGGCCAGACCTGCCGCTTCCTGGCCGCGGACGTCACCCAGGGCAAGTCGAGGGAAAACTGGGGCTTCTGGTTCTGCAAGCAGGACGACGGTACTTGGAAGGCGAGCGCCCGGTGAGTCCTGCTCAGGGCGGCAGGATCTTGCCCGGGTTCATCAGGCCTTCGGGATCGAGCGCGCGCTTGATCCGATGCATCAGGTCGAGTTCAAGCGCGCTCTTGTAGCGCGCCATTTCTTCGCGCTTGAGCTGGCCGATGCCATGCTCGGCGCTGATGGAGCCGCCGTGGGCATGGACGCTGTCATGCACCAAGCGGTAGACCTCGTCTTGCCGGGCCAGGAAGTCGGCCTCGGGAATTTCTGGCGGGCGGCTGACGTTGTAGTGCAGGTTGCCGTCGCCGAGATGGCCGAACGTGATGTGGCGCACACCCGGAACCGCGGCCTGGAGCATGGCGTCGGTGGCGGCCACGAAGGCGGCGATGCGGGAAGTGGGCACGGAAATATCGTGCTTGATGTTCTTGCCTTCCCACGCCTGGGCGGCTGAAATGTTCTCGCGCAGCAGCCACAGCGCCCGGCTCTGCGCAATGCTGGAGGCCACCACAGCGTCTTCCACGGTGCCTTGTTCCACCGCGGCCTGCAGTACCTCTTGGAAGCGAGCCTGTGCGTGCTCCTCGCTCTCGCTGTCGGAAACTTCCAGCAACGCGTACCAAGGGGCCGCCGGAAGCGGCAGCTTCTGGTCGGGAAATGCCCGGGTGACGACTTCGAGACTGGCATATGACATGACCTCGAACCCCGTCAAGTCCGCCCCCAGGCCCGCGCGCGCCTGATTGAGCAAGGCCACGGCGGCCTCCAGCGACGGCAGGCTGACCATCGCCGTGCATTGGGCTTTCGGCAGGGGAAAGAGTCTCAACGTGGCGGCGGTGATGATGCCGAGCGTCCCTTCGCTGCCGATGTAGAGGTTGCGCAGGTCGTAGCCGGTGTTGTCCTTGCGCAGGCCGCGCAATCCATCCCAGACTTCGCCTTCGGCCGTGACCACCTCGAGCCCCAGTGCCAGTTCCCGGGCGTTGCCGTAGCGAAGCACCTGGGTGCCGCCGGCGTTGGTGGCGAGGTTGCCGCCCACCGTGCAGCTGCCCTCGGAGGCGAGGCTGAGCGGGAAGAGCCGCCCCGCCTGACGCGCCCAATCCTGTACCGTTTGCAGGACGCAGCCCGCCTCCACGGTGATGGTGTCGTTGTCGGTATCGATGGCGCGCAGGCGGTCCAGGCGCCGGGTCGATATGACGACGGCACGGCCGCTGCCGTCAGGCGTTGCACCACCGGCCAGGCCGGTGTTGCCGCCCTGGGGCACGATGGGCGCGCCATACCGGCGGCAGAGCTTGACGACTTGGGCGACTTCGTGCGTGTTGGCCGGCCGCGTGACGGCATAGGCCGAGCCGGTATAGCGCCCGCGCCAGTCGGTGAGGTAGGGTGCGGCGTCGGCGCCGGTAAGCACCTGTTCGGCGCCCAACGCGCTCTTGAGCTCGGTCAGCAAATCCATGCATCCTCCATTGGCGCCCGGCCGGGCGAAACACGGGACATGGCGCGGCCCTCAACGCGGAGGGCCGGCGGCTGCCTTTTGGGCTGCCTTGGCGGCTCGCTTCGCCGGTCGCACGTACAAGATCGCACACCAGAAAAAAATCGTCGTCAGTACAACCTCGGCCCACGCCACCTGCGCAGAAAAGCCGGGGTCGCTCGTGGCCCTGACCACGCCTTCCATGAAGTAGACCAGGATCAGCATGGAGGCCCATTGATAGGTATATAGGCTACCCCGCAGTATGCCTCGCAAGGGCAGCAGGAGCGGAACGGCCTTGAGGACCAGCATCGATCCTCCCGGCCTCAGCGGGGCCAGCACCGTTTCCCAGACGATGCACAGTACGATGAGGGCGATGAGCGAGGCCGATGCGGCGAGCCGCAGCCGGCGGCTCAGGATGACGGGCGCGGCCTTCATCGCGCGCGGGCCTGCCGGCCGGCGTGAAGTTCCAGGGCGGTGCGGGCGAGGCGGGCGCCCAGCGCTTCGGCCAGCTGGAGCTCATCCCGGTGGAAAGGCTGGCGGTTGTCCACGCCCGCGACGTGTGAGGCGCCATAGGGCGTGCCGCCTTGCCGGGTGCTCATCAGGGCGCTTTCGGTGAAGGGCAAGCCAACCAACAGCATCCCGTGGTGGAGCAAGGGCAGCATCATGCTCAGCAAAGTGCTTTCCTGGCCCCCGTGCATCGAGCCCGTGGACGTGAAGACGGCCGCCGGCTTGCCCGCCAGGCTTCCGGCCAGCCATTGCTCAATGGTATGGTCGATGAAATACTTCATCGGCGCCGCCATGTTGCCGAAGCGGGTGGGAGATCCGAGCGCAAGCCCGGCGCATTCCTCGAGGTCGGAGGCTTCCACGTACGGCGGGCCGCTGTCGGGAATGGCCGGCGCCGTGGCTTCGCATACGGTCGAGACGGGCGGAACGGTGCGCAAGCGGGCATGTGCGCCGGGCGTTCGCTCCACGCCCAGCGCAATGTGCTCGGCCAGTTGACGGGTCGAGCCGTGCCGGCTGTAGTACAAGATCAGGATGTCCATAGGCCGCTATTATCTCCCCTCATGGTCCAGAACGCTTCCGAAATGTCCAACGTTTCCGCGGCCACGCCCGCCCTTTCCGGTCCCGACGCCGCGGAGCGCCCGGAATCCCGCACCGCAGCGTTGCGCCGCCGCCTCCTGGCCCGGGAGTCTTGGCTGGCGCGGCTGGGGCGCTTGCTCCGGTTTGCGATGCAGCGGGCGGCAGAGGAGCGCATTGCACAGGTAGCCTCCAGCCTGACCTTCACCTCGGTATTGTCCATGGTGCCCCTGCTTGCCGTGGCGTTGGCGCTGTTCACCGCGTTTCCGCTGTTCCGTGAGTTCCAAGGAGCCTTGGAAGGGTTTCTAGTCGGCAACCTCATGCCCCCCGCAGTGGCCGACAACATCATGGACTACCTCAACGACTTTGCCCAGAAAGCGAGTAAGTTGACGGCAGTCGGGGGCATATTCCTGATGTTCACTGCCGTCTCGCTGATGCTGACCATCGACAAGGCGCTCAACGAGATCTGGCACGTGCGCAAGCGCCGCCCCTTGCCGCAGCGCGTGTTGATCTACTGGGCGACCCTGACGCTCGGCCCCGTGCTGATCGGTGCCAGCCTCTGGGCCACTTCATTCCTCGTGCGCGAGTCCATGGGGCTGGTGGGAGACGTGCCCGCGCCCATCGGCGTCCTCGTCTCGTTCATCCCCCTGATCCTGACCGGCTTTGCATTCGCGGCCCTGTTCATGGTCGTGCCCAATCGGCATGTCGAGGCGCGCGACGCGCTGACGGGGGGCTTTGCGGCGGCCATCGTGCTCGAAATCATGAAATCGGGCTTTGCGTTCTACCTTTCACGTTTTCCGACCTACACCATTGTGTACGGCGCCTTCGCGACGCTGCCCATCTTCCTGTTGTGGGTGTACCTTTCCTGGCTCGTGACGCTCTTCGGCGCGACGCTGGCCGCCAGCCTGCCCCTGATTCGCATGGGCCGCTGGGAGACGGCGCGGCACCCTGGGGCGGCTTTCGTGGATGCGCTGTCGATCTTGCGGGCCCTGGCCGTTGCGCGCGACCGCAATCCGCCCGGCCTGAGCACGATCGCGCTGCGCGCCCGCCTCAACCTTCACCATGACGAATTGATGGTCGTGCTCGATACCCTCGCCAGCATCGGGTACATCGCCCGGATCGGTGATGCCGGCAGCGCGCGCGAACGGTGGGCGATGGTGTGCGATCCCACCGTCGCCACGCTCGAGCCCGTGGTGGAGAAACTCCTGCTCGATCGCAAGCCCCTGGCTGGCGACCCTGCGCTGCTGCGCGCGGTGAATGCCGCGTGGGAGGAGGGTTCGATAACCATCGCCGAGGCCCTTGCGCAGCGGCCGGAAGACATCGAGGAAGAGCGCGAGCTCGATCGGGAGCTGGAACGGAAATTGGAAGCGGCGACAGATCCGGCAGAAACCGGCCAAGACGCCGCCGAAGCCGTGCATGACGAGCGCCTGCGCCGCGCGCGCGCATCCTGAGGCTAGAGGCCGGGCATTGCGCCCGGCAAGCTTACGGCACCCCTAGTTCAGCCGCCAATACACCCCACCCATGCCGCAGCGCATCGGCGCGGAAGGAACATAAAACACCGTCTCCGCGCGCGTATTGCCGCATACGCTCGCCGCGCCCATCGCCGCCACCCAGGCCAGCAATTCGCCCGCGCCGCCGTCGCCGCCGGTCAGCAGCTTTTCGAAGGTGAGCTCGCGCTTGACGCGTTCGGCGTCCCCCGATTCCATGAGCTCCAGGAACCAGCGGTCGAACGCCTCGTGCACGGTGAAATAGTCCTTGCCGCCTGGGTCGTGCGACAGGCCGCCCGTGCCCATGATCACGACGCGCTCGTCGGAGGGGAATTGCTGCACGATACGCGCAAGGCTTTCCCCCACTGCATAGCAGTGCGACGCCGTCGGGACGGGAGGCACGATGCAGTTCATGTGTATGGGAACGAAGCGCACGTCGTAGCGCGGGAATAGGAACTTGAGCGGCACCGACCAGTTGTCGTCGAACAGCAGTTTTTCCGCGAAGGCGTGATTGAAGCCGGCCTTGGCCGATTCACGCACCAGCGCCCGGCCGAGCTCTCGATGGCCCGCTACCTTGTAATCGGGAATGTTGAGCCAGTCGCGGAACCACGGCGCTGGGCCCTCCCATTCGTCTCCGATGCCGACGCAGAAGTCCGGGATGTTGTCGAGCGAGAAATTGAGCAGGTGATCATTGGCGATGCCAATCACCACGTCCGGCTCGACTTCTTCCATGAGCTGGTGGAATTTCGCATAGCCGGCCAGCACGCCTTCCTGCTCGTGCTGCGGCGCCTTGTCTATCCAACCGGTGACGCCTGGAGCGTGGGCCACGCCCAGGGCTGCTACGATTTTTGCCATACGAATCTCCGCGTTCAGTTCTTGGTCGCGATACCCATTTTCTCGGCGTACAGGCGAGCCGCTTCGCTATCGTTGTGATTGCGCGCGGCGCCCTTGAAGAGCCGCGACACCTGGGGCAGGAAATAAGGATGGACGCCCAGCTTGCCGAGCGCCTCGATGTCCATGGCTCGCCAGGCGCGTTTTTCCTCCTCGCTCAGGCCGTAAGCCGTCATGGTGGCTTCGAGGTCTTCCTTGAAGGCACGGTATTTCTGCTCGTCGCGCCGCAGTTCGAACACCATGCGGTTGGAGGGCAGAGTCTTGTCGGTGTCTCGGATTCCCATGCTGACTCCTTGGTTCGATGAAAACGATGGGTCGGTCAACGTGCCGCGGCAGGCAATGCCGGTTTTCCTTCCCTGTCCCGGCTCCTGCGGAGGTGATGGCCGGCGAGCCCGGACGGCGCGGGAATGCCGCGACAGTGGGCTGCTCTCAAGCCTTGTCCCAGATTTGACGCAGCGTCGTACTCGGACACACGTCGCCGAACAGGAAGCGGACGTTGGCCAGTGTCGCCGCGTGTTCGGCAGGGCTGTGGGAGGCGACGGCGTCTTCGGCGACCACGCAGTAATAGCCTAAGGTATGGGCGGCACGCAGCGTCGTTTCGACGCATATGTGCGTTTGCACGCCCGTGAAGACAATAGTCCGTATGCCGCGCGCTTGCAGCGTTTCATGCAAGCCTGTCCCGTGAAAGCCGCTGTACGTATGTTTGGTGAATACCGGTTCGTGGGGCTGCGGCGCCACGCCGAACCAGTCGCTTCCCCACGTGCCCGGGACGCAGCAGTCGCTCGTGATACCTCGGGCTTGCAGCTTGACTTGCATCGGGGGCGGGATCCGATGCCGCGTGTAGTCCGCGCGTACCCAGAAGACCGGGACGTCCGCCGCCCGCGCGGAGGCCGCCAGCGCGGCGATGGCGTCGACGATGGCCGCTGCCGAGGAGACGTCTTTGCCCATGATGGTGTCGATATATCCGCCGGGCGCGCAAAAGTCATTCTGCATGTCGATGACCAGCAAGGCAGACGACTCCGGGGACAGCCGCTCTTCCAGCGATACCGGCAGGGTTCCGCTTGCCGCGGCTGTCGCGGCAGATATGCCGGACTGGGGATGTTGCAACATGTGGGCGCTGCCTCCTATTGGGGGGTAGGTTCCGACGACCATGGGGCCGGTGTGGGATTGTGAATAATCGATTCTAGAAACTGTAAACGATTTTTTTATGAGAGTGGAGTGGGAAGATTGCGTCGCGTCCATGGCGTCGGCCGGATTGCCGCGGATCGGTTACTTTGCGCGGCGTCGCGGGAGCGCGGTGGCAGAATCGATGGGGGCTGCGTGCTACGATTCGCCGAGCGACGCGGCCATGCCGTTCGTCTGAAAGGAGAATGATGAAATCCGTCGTTTCTGCCGAGCCTCCGACTGCCGAGGCGGGCCAGAACTTCGCCAGTGTGATCGCAACGCGCCTGCGCAATGACATTGCTTCGGGGCGGCGTCCGCCGGGCACGAAGCTGTCCATCGAGGTGCTCAAGGGGGAGTTCGGCGTCAGCTTGTCTCCCCTGCGCGAAGCGCTGGCGCGCTTGGCCACGGAAGGCTTTGTCGTCAATGAGGACAAAAAAGGCTTCCGGGTGGCCCCGGTGTCGCGTGAAAACCTCGCGGAAGTGGCGAAACTGCAGGCCACCCTCGAACCGATGGCCTTGCGCGAATCCATCCGGCATGGCGACAACGCCTGGGAAGAAAGCGTCGTCCTGACCCACCACCGGCTCATGCGTTACGAGCGGCCGGAGCGGAAAGAAGGGCGGGACGTGGATGAGTGGGAAGCACACCATCGCGGCTTCCATCTCGCGCTCATCTCTGCGTGCCGCATGCCAATGGTGCTCAGCATTTGCGAGTCGCTGCAGTATTTCAGCGCGCGCTATCGGCGGCTCTTCCTTGCGTACCAGCCATTCGATCGCGACGTCCGGGGCGAGCACCAGGCGCTCGTGGAAGCCGTGCTCGACCGCAGCGAAGATGACGCGGCCGAGCTGCTCTGCACCCATATCGAGCGAACGGCGCGCAACATCATGGACGCACTCGACGCCGGGGCGGTCGCGGCCGCCGCCGTGCCGAGTTGAAGCACGCTGTCAGGCGCGCTAGCATAGGGAAATCGCCAGGCACGAGCCGATAAATATTCACCAACCGTTTCACGCCAGCGCCGGCGTCGTGCCGAGGAGGCAGTCATGATCAAAGTCAGTGAAATCCTGCGCGTCAAAGGCGATGCGCTTTACACGGCCAGCCCGGATACTCCCGTCGCCCAGGTCGTCGATACCATGGCGCTGCAGGACATCGGTTCTCTCGTCATCATGGAATTCGGCGAGTTGGTGGGCATGCTGACGTTCCGCGAAATCATTCGCCACCTGCATGCCAACGGCGGCTCGCTGGGCACGACCACCATTCGCTCCATCATGGACGACGCGCCGGTCACGGTGTCGCCCAACACCGAAGTCAATGAGGTGCGTCGCTTGATGCTCGACAAGCACGCCCGGTACATCCCCGTCATGGACGGGCGCATGTTGCTGGGGGTCATCTCCTTCTACGACGTGGCCAAGGCCGTATTGGAAGCCCAAAGCTTCGAAAACCGCATGCTCAAGGCTTATATCCGCGACTGGCCGGGCGAGCAGCGGGAAGCCGAAAGCCAGCTCTGAAGTGCCGACGGGGGCTGGATGCACCGGATCGGTGATCCGGTGCGATAATCACGGGTCACGCGCGTCCGCGTCCCTTTCGGAGCCAGATTCCCCATGCCAGGCAGCACCCTCGGAGAACTCTTTCGCGTCACCAATTTCGGCGAGTCGCACGGGCCCGCGGTCGGCTGTGTGATCGACGGCTGCCCGCCGGGGTTGGAGCTCACCGAGGCGGACATCCAGGTCGAGCTCGACCGGCGGCGTCCCGGCACCTCGCGCCACGTGACGCAGCGGCAGGAACCGGACCAGGTTGAAATCCTTTCGGGCGTCTACGAAGGCAAGACGACGGGCACGCCTATCGCGCTCCTGATCCGGAACCAGGATGCCCGCAGCAAGGATTACAGCAGCATCGCCGAAACCTTCCGTCCCGGTCACGCCGACTACACCTACTGGCACAAGTTCGGGATCCGTGATCCTCGCGGCGGCGGACGCTCGTCGGCCCGCCTGACGGCCCCGACGGTCGCAGCCGGGGCCGTGGCCAAGAAATGGCTGGCGCAGCGCTACGGCGTGCTGGTGCGCGGCTACATGAGCCAGCTGGGCAGTATCGAAATCCCCTTCGAAAGCTGGGAGGCGGTCCATACCAATCCCTTCTTTGCGCCCGGCCACAGTAAGTTGGCCGAGCTCGAGGCCTACATGGACCAGCTGCGCCGCGATGGCGATTCCGTGGGGGCCCGCATCGAAGTGGTGGCCGAGAACGTGCCCGTGGGCTTGGGGGAACCGATCTACGGCCGGTTGGATGCCGACATCGCCTACGCGATGATGGGCCTGAATGCCGTGAAGGCGGTGGAGATCGGCGCAGGGTTCCACAGCGTGCAGCAACGCGGCACCGAGCACGGCGACGAACTCACGCCGGACGGTTTCCTGTCGAACAATGCCGGCGGGATCCTGGGCGGCATTTCGACCGGGCAGCCGATCACGGTCTCATTGGGCATCAAGCCTACCTCCAGCATCCGGAGCCCGCGCCGTTCCATCGACAAAGCCGGCAACCCGACGGTCGTGCAAACCCTTGGACGCCACGATCCCTGCGTGGGCATCCGGGCGACTCCGATTGCCGAAGCCTTGCTGGCCCTGGTGATCGCCGACCACGCCCTGCGCCACCGTGCCCAATGCGTCGATGTCGCCGTGTCGACGCCGGACATCGCCCGCGCCGCCCGATAGCAGGATTGCGCCGCTTTTGGTGCAAAATTGCCTCTGGCTTTCTTGCCGGGGGCATCATGAGGATCACCACGAAGTATTCTGCGTTCGCCCGCCGCGTCACGATGGCGGCGCTGTTGGCGCTGGCGGTTGCCGGCTGCGAATCCGTCCAGACCACGCAAAGCGGGGCCATAGGCATCAACCGCACCCAGCGCATGTCGAGCCTGGTTTCCGAGGCCCAGTTGAACCAGCAGGCGGCCCAGCTCTACCAGCAGACGCTCACGGGGGCGCGCAGCAAGGGGCAGCTCAACACCAACGCTTCCCAGTTGTCGCGCGTCAGGGCCATTTCCCAGCGCCTGATCGCCCAGGTCGGCGCGTTCCGTCCGGACGCCGCAAACTGGAAATGGGAAGTCAATGTCATCGATAGCAAAGAGGTCAACGCCTGGTGCATGCCCGGCGGCAAGATTGCCGTCTATACCGGGCTCTTGGACACGATCAAGCCTACGGACGACGAGCTGGCCGCGGTGTTGGGGCATGAAATCGCCCATGCGCTGCGCGAGCATGCGCGCGAACGCGCCTCGGAGCAAATGGCGACCAACGTGGGGCTCAGCGTGCTGGCCGCCATTACCGGCTCGCAGGCGACGTCGGACTTAGGCGGCGCGCTGGCCAATGTGATGTTCGCCTTGCCCAACAGCCGTCTGCACGAGACCGAGGCCGATCGCATGGGCGTGGAGCTGGCGGCCCGGGCGGGATACGATCCCCGCGCGGCTGTGACGCTGTGGACCAAAATGGGGCAGGTAGGTGGCTCCGCGCCGCCCGAAATCCTGTCCACCCACCCTTCGGCGGAGTCGCGGATCGCGGACCTGAAACAGGCATCCGAGAAAGTCCTGCCGCTGTACCAGCAGGCGAGGGCGAAGCGGTGACGCCTGGCAGCTTTCGCCTCTCGGGATCCCCTGGGCGCCCGTGGCCGGCGCCCAGGGGGGTTCATATATAATCAAGAGTTCCCTATACCCTGAGCGGGTTTTGTCGAGGCCGGTCCTCGCGCCAGGGCGGCGCCTCGAGGCACCGCCCCGAGCGGCAGTATGAGCCCGTTCAATTTTTTGGCCGGAAACTCATGCCTCAGACTCTTTACGACAAGTTGTGGGACGCCCACGTCGTCCATCAGGAAGAAGATGGTACCTGTCTGATCTACATCGATCGCCACCTGGTGCACGAAGTCACCAGCCCGCAGGCGTTCGAGGGTCTGAAGCTAGCCGGCCGCAAGGTCTGGCGCATCAGCGCCAACCTCGCCGTGGCCGACCACAACGTGCCGACGCACAACCGTGACCAAGGCATCGCCGACCCGATTTCCCGGCTGCAGGTCACCACGCTGGATGCCAACTGCCGCGACTTCGGCATCGTCGAGTTCGACATGGGCGATCGCCGGCAGGGCATCGTGCACGTGATCGGGCCGGAGCAGGGCGCCACGCTGCCCGGCATGACCGTGGTCTGCGGGGACTCGCACACCAGTACCCACGGCGCCGTGGCCGCCATGGCCTTCGGCATCGGCACCTCCGAGGTCGAGCATGCATTGGCCACGCAGACGCTGCTCGCCAAGAAGAACAAGAACATGATGGTGCGTGTCGAGGGCAAGCTGCCCGCTGGCTGCACGGCCAAGGACCTCGTGCTGCACGTGATCGGAAAGATCGGCACGGCCGGGGGCACGGGGCACGCCATCGAGTTCGCGGGCAGCACCATCCGCGACCTCTCCATCGAGGGCCGCATGACGATTTGCAACATGGCCATCGAGGCGGGTGCGCGCGTCGGGCTGGTGGCGGTGGACGAGAAAACCATCGAATACTTCCGCGGCCGTCCTTATGCGCCCAAGGGCGAGGCCTGGGACAAGGCCGTCGCGTATTGGAAGACGCTGCATTCCGACGAGGGTGCGCATTTCGACCGCGTGGTCGAGATCGATGCCTCTGAGATCGAGCCGCAGGTGACCTGGGGCACTTCTCCCGAAATGGTGCTGCCGGTGAGCGCCCGCCTGCCCGACCCGGCGCAGGAGCAGGACGAAACGCGCCGCGCGGGCATGGAACGCGCGTTCGAATACATGGGCCTGACCCCGAACATGCCGATCACCGACATCAAGATCGACAAGGTGTTCATCGGCTCGTGCACGAACTCGCGCATCGAGGACTTCCGCGCCGCCGCCGCAGTGCTGCGCGGCAAGCGCATCGCGCCCAACGTCAAGCTGGCCCTGGCCGTTCCGGGATCTGGCTTGGTCAAGGCCCAGGCCGAGCAAGAGGGCCTGGACAAGGTCTTCATCGAAGCCGGTTTCGAGTGGCGGGATCCGGGCTGCTCCATGTGCCTGGCCATGAACGACGACCGGCTGGAGCCGGGCGAGCGTTGCGCGTCCACCTCGAACCGTAATTTCGAAGGCCGGCAGGGTGCGGGCGGCCGCACGCACCTGGTCAGCCCCGCGATGGCGGCCGCGGCAGCGGTCGCAGGCCATTTCGTCGACGTCCGCAAGGTCAACTGAGGTAGAACATCATGCAAGCATTTACCACTCATGAGGGCCTGGTGGCACCGCTGGACCGCGAGAACGTCGATACGGACCAGATCATTCCCAAGCAGTTCCTGAAGTCCATCCATCGCACCGGTTTCGGCCCCAATCTTTTCGACGCCTGGCGTTACTTGGACGAAGGGCAGCCGGGCATGGACAACAGCAAGCGCCCGCTGAACCCGGACTTCGTGCTGAACAAGCCCCGCTACCAAGGTGCTTCCATCCTGCTGGCGCGCAAGAACTTCGGTTGCGGCTCCAGCCGCGAGCATGCCCCGTGGGCGCTGGAGCAATATGGCTTTCGCGCGGTAATCGCGCCGTCGTTTGCCGACATCTTCTTCAACAACTGCTTCAAGAACGGCCTGCTGCCCGTCGTGCTGTCCGAAGAAGAGGTCGATCTCCTGTTCAGCGAGGTCGAGGCCCAGGAAGGCTACAAGCTCACCATCGATCTCGAGCGCCAGGTGGTGGTGACGCCGTCGGGGCGCGAGTTCTCCTTCCGCATCGACAACTTCCGCAAATACTGCATGTTGAACGGACTGGACGAAATCGGCCTGACCCTGCGCCACGCAGACAAGATCAAGGCCTTCGAAGAGAAACGCCTGGCCGCGCATCCGTGGCTGGACGTTCCCGAGCTCCGGGGCACCGCACGTTAATGGGCCCTTGTGGGCGCGGCAGCCGGCGGGCCGGTGCGCCGCGCCGACGGGCAGAGAATCGAGTCAGTTTTTTGGATTGAAGCATGACACAACACATCGCAGTGCTGCCGGGAGACGGCATCGGTCCTGAAATCGTCGAGCAAGCCGTCCGCGTGCTGACTGCGCTGGGCGAATCGTTTACGCTCGAGACCCAGCCGGTGGGCGGCGCTGCGTACGAGGCGTCGGGGCATCCGCTGCCGCCTGCCACGCTCGAATTGGCCAAGAAGGCCGACGCCGTGCTGTTCGGTGCCGTGGGCGATTGGAAGTACGACAAGCTCGAGCGTGCCCTGCGGCCCGAGCAGGCCATTCTCGGCCTGCGCAAGCACCTGGGCTTGTTCGCCAATTTGCGGCCCGCCGTGTTGTATCCCGAGCTCGCCAACGCGTCCTCGCTCAAGCCCGAGGTCGTTTCTGGGCTGGACATACTGATCATCCGCGAACTGACGGGCGACATTTATTTCGGCCAGCCGCGCGGCGTTCGCACGGCGCCCGACGGTCCGTTCGCGGGCGAGCGCGAGGGCTTCGACACCATGCGCTACGCGGAACCCGAGATTCGCCGTATCGCCCACGTCGCGTTCCAGACTGCCCGCAAGCGCCGCAAGAAGTTGTGCAGCGTCGACAAATCCAACGTGCTCGAGACGTTCCAGTTCTGGAAAGACATCGTCACCGAGGTCGGCAAGGAGTATCCTGACGTCGAGCTCAGCCACATGTACGTGGACAATGCCGCCATGCAACTCGTGCGCGCGCCCAAGCAATTCGACGTCATCGTGACCGGCAACATGTTCGGCGACATCCTCTCCGACCAAGCCTCGATGCTGACGGGCTCCATCGGCATGCTGCCCTCCGCATCGTTGAACGAAACGGGCAAGGGGCTCTACGAGCCCAGCCACGGATCTGCGCCCGACATTGCCGGCAAGGACATCGCCAACCCGTTGGCCACGATTCTTTCGGCGGCGATGATGCTGCGTTATTCCCTCGACAAGGCGGCCCAGGCCGACCGGATCGAGGCAGCCGTCAAGAAGGTGCTGGAGCAGGGTTTGCGCACGGCCGACATCTACGAAGAAGGCACGATTAAAGTCGGCACTGCCGAGATGGGCAGTGCCGTGATCAAAGCTCTGTAACCAGCCTGCGTATCGCGCCCCCCGGGTGTGATGCGCCCGGCAAACAGATTCAATCTGGACTACTTGTTAGGGGTGTGTAAATGAAAGCAGTTGGTCTGGTCGGCTGGCGAGGCATGGTCGGTTCCGTGCTCATGCAGCGCATGCGCGACGAAAACGATTTCTCTCTGATCGAGCCGGTGTTCTTCTCGACCAGCAACGCCGGAGGCGCCGCGCCCGCCTGGGCGGAAGGCGCCGGCCCGTTGCAGAATGCATACGACATCGACGCGCTGAAAAAGCTGCCCATCATCGTGACGGCGCAAGGCGGCGATTACACCACCGAGGTTTTTCCCAAGCTGCGTGCGGCGGGCTGGGACGGCATCTGGATCGATGCCGCCAGCACCCTGCGCATGAAAGACGATGCCATCATCGTGCTGGATCCGGTCAACCGCAAGGTGATCGACGAGGCGCTCAAGAAGGGCGTCAAGAACTACATCGGCGGTAATTGCACGGTCAGCTGCATGCTGATGGGCCTGGGCGGCCTATTCCAGCACGACCTGGTCGAGTGGATGACCAGCATGACCTATCAGGCCGCCTCGGGCGGCGGCGCGCAGCACATGCGCGAACTGTTGACGCAATTCGGCCTGATCAACGCCACGGTGGCCGATCTGCTGGCCGATCCCGCCTCGGCCATCCTGGAGATCGACCGCACCGTGCTCGCCAAGCAGCAGGACGGCTCGCTGCCCCAGGAGCACTTTGGCGTGCCCTTGGCCGGCAACCTCATCCCGTGGATCGACAAGGACCTCGGCAACGGCACCTCGCGCGAAGAGTGGAAGGGCGGGGCCGAAACCAACAAGATCCTTGGCCGCGGCGAGGGGTTCGGCTCGACGCCCGTGCCCATCGACGGCTTGTGCGTGCGCATCGGTGCGATGCGGTGCCACAGCCAGGCGCTGACCATCAAGCTGAAGCGGGACGTGCCGCTGGACGAGATCGAGGATATCCTTCGCCAGAACAATCCGTGGGCCAAAGTCATCCCGAATACGCGCGAAGCGTCGATGCAGTCGCTCACGCCGGTAGCCGTGACAGGTACGCTGGATATTCCTGTCGGCCGCATGCGCAAGCTGGCGATGGGGCCGGAATACCTGAGCGCCTTCACCGTGGGCGATCAATTGCTGTGGGGCGCCGCCGAGCCGCTGCGCCGCATGCTGCGCATCGTGCTGGGCGAGCTCTGATCCAGCGAATCGGCGGTGCGCGTCCGTGGAGGCGCGCCGCCGTGCGACGAATTTCCCCCGGGGGGCCGACGCCTGGCGGAAAAAGGGGGGCTTCGGCTTTGACCGGATCAAAGCCGGCAGCACGTTGGGAAAGGAACTGGCGCACGGGACGAGGATGAAAGCACTTCCCTATCTGAAAGCAGGTTCGGTTCGAAAACGTGGTGTTTCGCGTCGGGGCAGGCCATCGTCCCGGTTCGCGGCATTCGGGATGGCGCTGGGCGCCGTGGCCTCGGTCCATGCCGCGGATCTCGGCGGCTTGAAGATTTTGTCCGCCGCGGGGGGCCCCTTGCGGGCAGAGATCGCGGTCACCGCGCTCACGCCGCAGGAAGCCAGCACGTTGAAGGCGGCCGTCGCACCGCGCGACGTCTACCGCCAGACCCGGCTCGAGTATGCCGAGGCGCTTTCCCAGTTGAAGCTGTCCGTCGAAGATCGCCCGGGCGGGCGCAAGGTCGTCGTGGTGACCTCTGCGGCTCCACTGGACGTCCACGTGCTGGACTTGCTCGTGGAGCTGACGTGGAACATGGGGCGCTTCATTCGTCAGTACACCTTCATCCTCGACACCCCCGCGCCCCGCGCGCTGGCGCCGGAATCCGGCGTTCCTGCGAGCGGCTCCATTGCGGTGAATCCTGGCGACACCCTATATGGAATCGCCGGCAGACTGCAGCCAGAAGGCACATCGGTGCTGCAGGTGATGGCTGCATTGTTCCATGCCAATCCCCAGGCGTTCATTCAAGGAAACATGAACCTGCTGCGTGCCGGCGCATCGCTGGCCGCGCCGACCGCCGAGGCGATCGCGGCGATCGACCCGGCCGAGGCACAGGCCTTGTTCGCTTCCCATGCCCAGGCATTCGAAGCCTATCGCCAACGCATCGCGGGCCAGGCGGGCCAGCAGCCGGCCGCGGCAGAAAGCCGGGGCGCCGAGGCTCGCGGAGAGATAGCTAAGTCGGCCGCCGCGCCCGTGGTGCCGCCGGTTTCGGAAGGGGACGCGGTCAGGCTTTCGGGAGGCGGCCAGGCAAGCGACGAGCGCGGGATGCGCGACAGGTTGGAAGAGGAGCGCGATGCCACCGCCAAGGCAGTACGCGAGGCGGAAGAGCGCATGCGGCTCCTGCAGAGCAACGTAGAAGCCATGCGCGGTTTGCTCGAGGCCCAGAACGAGACTCTGGCCCGCATGGAGCAGCAGGCCCGCGAGCGCGCCGGGGCAGAGGCGGTGGCCGTGCCGCCCCCGACCCCGGCGGTGCCGGAAGGCGCCTCGGACGCTGCCCCCGCCTCGCCATCATCCGAGCCGCCGGGTCCGGCCTCCACCGATTCCGCGACTTCCGCGGCGGATGAGGCGCCATCGGCATCGCCCGCTCCTGCCGGTTCGGGCGAAGGCGGGGCCGAGGCGCAGCCGGCCGGGGGGCAGGCCGAACAGGGCGGGTTGCAGGACGCTCCGCTCGTCCGCAAGATCCAGGACCACAGCGTGGCCGTCTTCGGTGCCATCGTCGCCTTGCTCGCGGTCATCTTCAGCGCACTGGCATTGCGGCGCCGCGGTGCACGCGCGGAAGACGACCAGGCCCGCGAAGCCGAGTTGCGGGAGGACGGCGACGCGCAGGACGATCCCGACTCGCTGCCGCCTTCGGAACCGCAACCCGTCAACCATTTGCGCGACTGGGACGATATCCCGCCATTTCCCATTCCTGCCGCGACCGACCGCGTCGCGGGCGAAGCCGAGGATTACCCGGACGACGACGAGCCGGTCGCTGATGCGGCCCCGCCCGCCGGGCCCATACCGCCTGCCGCGGCGGCAGCGTTCGCGCTTGACCTGAACCTCGGCGGCCAGCCGCCTTCCTCCTCGACGAACCGGGCCCCCGGCGGCGAACCCGGGTCGCCCGCGCTCGACCTGAGCCCCGACCTGGGCGCTGGGACCGACCCGGCTGCCAAGCTGGACTTGGCCAAGGCCTATGCCGACATGGGCGATCGCGAGGGCGCGCGCGAATTGCTGGAAGAAGTCCTGCGCGATGGGGACGCCGTTCAGCGCGAGCGGGCCAGGGCCCTATTGGCGACGTGGTAGGGGAGGATATGGCGCGTATCGCCCTGGGGCTGAGTTACGACGGCGCGCCGTGGCTGGGCTGGCAGACGCAACCGCATCGGCGCACCGTCCAGGATGCCTTGGAAGCGGCGCTGGCTGCGTTCGTCGGCCGACCCGTGAGCACCGTTTGCGCGGGGCGCACCGACACCGGCGTCCATGCCGTGCAGCAAGTCGTCCATCTCGATACCGATGTGGAACGGCCCGAGCAGGCCTGGGTGCGCGGCGTGAACGCGCACCTGCCGCCCAGCATCGCCGTGCGTTGGGCGCGGGTGGTCGGGGAGGATTTCCATGCTCGCTTTTCCGCCCGTTCGCGCGCGTATGTGTACCTGTTGCTGGAAGATCCGGTGCGATCGCCGCTGTGGGCGGGCAGGGCCGGATGGAGTTTCCGTCCAATCGACGTCGAGGCGATGCGAGCCGGTGCGGCCCATCTCCTTGGTGAGCACGACTTCAGCAGCTTTCGTTCGTCGGAGTGCCAGGCCGCTTCACCCGTGCGCACGCTCCACGAGCTGAGCATCGAGCGCCGCGGCCGTCTCATCGTATTCACGGTGCGCGCCAACGCTTTCCTGCACCACATGGTGCGGAATATCGTGGGCGCGCTGGTATACGTGGGGCAGGGTAGGCAGCCCGCGGACTGGATGCCGGCGCTACTCGCCGAGCGCAACCGCACCAAGGCGCCGCCGACTTTCTCGCCCGATGGCCTGTACCTGACCGGCGTGTCCTATCCGGAATGCCACGGATTGCCTCCTACCGACGCGACCGACGAGGTCCGCCTGGGCATTTGAGCAGCGCGCCGCTGGCAGCCGGCCTCTATCCTGGGCGGGCGGTATGATTACGCCTATGTCCCGTACCCGTATCAAGATCTGCGGCCTGACCCGCGAGCAAGACATCGCCGCGGCCGTTTCCGCTGGCGTCGACGCCATCGGCTTCGTGTTTTATCCCCCTAGCCGGCGTGCGCTGGCCCCGGCGCGCGCCGCCGAGCTGCGGCGGCTGGTGCCGCCTTTCGTCGACGTCGTCGCGTTATTCGTCAATGCCTCCGAGGCCGAGGTTCGGGAGGTGCTCGAGACCGTCCAGCCGGACTTGCTCCAGTTCCATGGCGACGAAGCGCCCGAGGAGTGCGAGCGCTACGGACGCCGTTACCTACGGGCCTTCCGCGTCGGGGCGCCGGGTATGGAGACCTCCCCGGCTTTGTTAAAATCGTGTGAACGTTACGGTTCTGCCGCCGGCTGGCTGTTCGACAGCCATTCCGAAGGTTACGGCGGCAGCGGGAGAGTGTTCGATTGGTCCCTGCTCGGCAGCGAAAGCGTGCGTCCGGTCGTTTTGTCTGGTGGGTTGCATGCCGGAAATGTGGCGGCAGCCATTGAAGCCGTGCGCCCTTTTGCCGTCGACGTCAGCAGCGGCGTAGAGCTGTCGCCAGGCATCAAGTGCGCGGACAAGATCGCGCAGTTCGTGGCCCAGGTGAAGCGGGCCGATGGCTGTCGATGACGTTGACTTTCACAATCCGTGCGGCGCATGCCCCCTGGGCACTGCCCCGTCCCTCACCGGAACTCTCAAGTGAACACCTACGATTTTCCTGACGCAAGCGGCCATTTCGGTCCATATGGCGGCGTGTTCGTGGCGGAAACGCTGATGCACGCCTTGGATGAGCTGCGTCAGACTTACGCGCGCTACCAAAACGATCCCGAATTCCTCGAAGAGTTCAGGTATGAACTTGCCCACTTCGTCGGCCGCCCCAGCCCCGTCTACCATGCCAAGCGCTGGTCGGAGGAGCTGGGGGGCGCGCAGATCTGGTTCAAGCGCGAAGACCTGAACCACACCGGCGCCCACAAGGTCAACAACTGCATTGGCCAGGCCCTCTTGGCGCGCCGCATGGGCAAGCGCCGCGTGATTGCCGAAACGGGCGCCGGGCAGCATGGCGTGGCCACGGCCACGGTGGCGGCGCGTTACGGCATGGAATGCGTGGTCTACATGGGCAGTGAAGACGTCAAGCGCCAGGCGGCCAACGTCTACCGCATGAAGCTGCTCGGCGCCACCGTGGTGCCCGTGGAATCAGGCTCGCGCACGCTCAAGGATGCGCTGAACGAGGCCATGCGCGACTGGGTCACCAATGTGGAGAGCACTTTCTACATCATCGGCACCGTCGCGGGTCCGCATCCTTACCCCATGCTGGTGCGGGATTTCCAGACGGTCATTGGCAAAGAGTGCCTGGTGCAGATGCCGGAGGCTGCTGGCCGCCAGCCGGACATGATCATCGCGGCGGTAGGCGGCGGCTCGAACGCCATGGGCATCTTCCATCCTTACCTCGGGCACGATAACGTGCAGTTGGTGGGGGTCGAGGCTGCGGGCGAAGGGCTGCACACCGGGCGCCACGCGGCGTCCCTGCAGGGCGGTGCGCCCGGCGTGTTGCACGGCAATCGCACCTACATCCTGCAGGATGAGAATGGCCAGGTGATCGATACCCATTCGATTTCGGCCGGCCTCGATTATCCCGGGGTCGGCCCGGAACACGCCTGGCTCAAGGACAGCGGCCGCGCGACTTACGTCGGCGTGACCGACGAAGAGGCGCTGGCGGCCTTCCACCATTGCTGCCGGGTCGAGGGCATCATCCCGGCGCTGGAGTCGTCGCATGCCATCGCGTATGCAGCGCGCGTGGCGCCGACCCTGCCCAAGGACAAAATCCTGCTGGTCAATCTCTCCGGACGCGGCGACAAGGACATGCACACCGTCGCCGAACGTTCCGGCATCGTGTTTTGAAGGCGGTCTTCATGTCGTCATCTTCCCGTATTGCGGCCGCTTTTGCCCGCCGCGGCGCCGCTGGCCGCACCAGCGCGCTGATTCCGTACATTACCGCCGGCTATCCCAGCCCGGCGGCGACGCTTCCCATCATGCACGCGCTGGTCGAGGCCGGGGCGGACGTGCTCGAACTGGGCGTGCCTTTTTCCGATCCCATGGCCGACGGGCCCGTCATCCAGCGTTCCAGCCAGCATGCGCTAGAGCAGGGCGTGGGGCTACGCGACGTGCTGACCATGGTGAAAACCTTTCGCCAGGTCGATGACCGGACGCCAGTGGTGTTGATGGGCTACGCCAATCCGATCGAGCGCATGGGGCAGGCGGAGTTCGCCGCCGCCGCGCAGGCCGCTGGCGTGGACGGCTGCCTGGTGGTGGACTATCCCCCGGAAGAGACCGGGGAGTTCTCGGCCATGCTCGAGCGGCATGGCATCGATCCCATTTTCTTGCTCGCGCCCACTACCACGGATGAGCGCATCCAGGCCGTTGCCCGGGTGGCCCGCGGGTACGTTTATTACGTCTCCCTGAAGGGCGTGACCGGGGCCGGGCACCTCGACGTGGACGACGTTTCGCGCAGGTTGGCGCACATCCGGCGTTTCGTCTCCCTGCCGGTGGGCGTGGGCTTTGGCATCCGCGATGCCGCCAGCGCACAGGCCTTGGGCGCCGTCGCCGATGCCGTGGTCATCGGCAGCCGGCTGATCCAGGAAATCGAATCTGCCGCCCAAGGGGTGCCCGCGGATCAGCTGTCGGACGCCTGCGCTCGTGCGGCCGGCGCGTGGTTGCGTACAATCCGGGTGGCACTCGACGCTCCGCCCCCAGGCGGCGCCACCCATGAATCAAGGAAATCCGCATGAGCTGGATAGAAAAACTGCTCCCTCCCCGCATTAGGACTACCGACGGCTCGGCACGGCGTGTGCCGGAGGGGCTGTGGGTCAAGTGCCCATCGTGCGAGTCGGTGCTGTACCGCGACGATCTGGACAAGAACCTGAACGTTTGCCCAAAATGCGAACACCACATGCGCATCAGCGCGCGGCAGCGCATCGATGCGCTGCTCGATGCGGAAGGTCGGTACGAGATCGGCCTTGGCACCTTGCCCGTCGATAGCCTCAAGTTCAAGGACACCAAGAAGTATCCCGATCGCCTGCAGGACGCCATGGCCCAGACCGGGGAAACGGATGCGCTCGTCGTCATGGGCGGAGCCATCCACACGGTGCCCGTCGTGGTGGCTTGCTTCGAGTTCGAATTCATGGGCGGCTCCATGGGCTCGGTGGTCGGCGAGCGTTTCGTGCGCGGGGTGCGTACGGCGGTCGAACAAAAGGTGCCCTTCATTTGCGTCACTGCGTCCGGCGGCGCCCGCATGCAGGAGGGGCTGCTTTCGCTGATGCAGATGGCCAAGACCACGGCGGCCCTGACCTTGCTTTCCGCGCGCAAGCTGCCCTTCATCAGTGTGTTGTCCGACCCGACGATGGGGGGCGTGTCGGCCAGCTTCGCTTTCATGGGCGACATCGTCATCGCCGAGCCCAAGGCCCTGGTAGGCTTTGCCGGCCCCCGCGTCATCGAGCAGACGGTGCGGGAGAAATTGCCTGAAGGATTCCAGCGCGCCGAGTTCCTGCTAGAGAAGGGCGCCATCGACATGATCGTGGATCGCCGCAAGATGCGCGAAGAAATCGCGCGTTTGCTCGCATTGCTGACGCAACAGCCTGCGGACGCGGTCGCCTGAGCGCTTGCGCGGGCGTGTCTCTCCCGCGCCACACTCACTGGACGGCCGAGCCAGCTGCTATAGTCCCGTTTTCCTTCGGGCGAGCCGGTGCGCCGCCTACCCTGGCGGCGTGGCCCGCGCTGCGCCCACCATCCCAAGTCAGGCCGATCCCATGAAGAAAAACATAGCCTTCCTCGCCGTTCTGTCGACCTTGGCAGCGTCGCCTGCCGTCCATGCCGCCGATCCGACCGGCGGTTTCGCATCGGGCGGCTGGAGCGCCCAGTACGGGGTGCTCGACGGCAATCATCGTCTCACGCTCAACTACGAGACGGCACCGCTCTGGCACATGAAGCTGGGTTCCACGCGCCTGGAGCTGGTGGGAGAGCTTGGCGGATCGTATTGGTGGACATCCAGCGCCGACCCCGGCTATGCGCGCCACCTGTGGCAGCTGAACGCGATCCCCATGTTCCGCTGGTGGCCGGCCGAGCGTTTCTACGTCGAAGCAGGCGTGGGCGCGACGCTGATCAGCGATACCAAGTTCCACGACAAGAACCTCAGCACGAACTTCCAATTCGGCGACCACATCGGCGCTGGCTTCAAGCTGAGCAACAACATGCGCGTGGGTTTGCGCGTCTCGCACTTCTCGAATGCCGGGATCAAGCGGCCCAACCAAGGCCTGAACCAGGTCCAGCTCAATTTCGCGATGGCGTTCTGACGGGCCGGCCCGGGCGTGCCGCTGGGCAGACCGGGCGCCTTACGCGGCGGGGGCCGCAAGCGCTACCCGCCTATGTAGCTCATTTCTATCCGCCCGGCGCGAGGCGTATCCGCACTGCGGCGTTCGGAGTAGTTGTCGGTGCGGCCTTGCCAGACATGGGCGATGGCCGCGGCGATGTCTTCGTCGCTAGCACCGCCGCGCAGGAGGGCGCGCAGGTCATAGCCCTGGGTGGCGAACAGGCATAGGTACAACTGGCCCTCGGTAGACAGCCGGGCGCGCGTGCAAGTTGAACAAAAGGCTTGCGTGACGCTCGAGATCACGCCGATTTCTCCCGCCCCGTCGCGATAGCGCCACCGCTGCGCAACTTCTCCGGAATAGTGAGGCTGCAGCGTTTCCAGTGGCCACCTGGCGTCGATGCGGCGCAGGACCTCGGCCGAGGGCAGCACCTCGTCCATTTTCCAGCCATTGGACGCACCTACGTCCATATATTCGATGAATCGCAGCGTGTGGCCCGAATGGCGGAAGTATTCGGCCATCGCTTCGATCTGGTCGTCGTTGACGCCTTTCTTGACCACCATGTTGATCTTGATCGGGCGCAGGCCTGCCTCTGCGGCGGCGTCAATGCCGCGCAGGACGTCGGCGACGGGAAAGTCCACGTCGTTCATGCGACGGAAGACATCGTCGTCCAACGCATCGAGGCTGACGGTGACGCGTCGCAGCCCTGCATCGGCCAATGCGCGCGCCTTGCGGGGCAGGAGCGTCCCGTTCGTGGTGAGCGTCAGGTCCAGGGGTTGTCCGCTTGGCGTGCGCAGCTCGGCGAGCTGTGCGATCAGGGATTCGATATTCTTGCGCAGCAGGGGCTCGCCGCCCGTCAGGCGGATTTTCTCCACGCCGTGCGCGACGAACACGCGCGCCACCCTGACGATCTCTTCGAAGCTCAGCAGCGCGTCATGCGGCAGGTATACGTAATCTTTGCCGAAGACCTCCTTCGGCATGCAGTACACGCAACGAAAGTTACAGCGGTCCGTGACGGAAATGCGCAAGTCGTGCAATCGGCGCCCGCGCGTGTCCAGGAGCCGGCCCGACGGCTCGACGCGAGCGTCCGCCACGGCGGGAATCGCTGTGCGCGCGCGATAATCGATGAGCGGGATGGTCTTGGCAGTCACGATGTCGAAGCAAAGGCGCCGGAGTGCCGGCCTTACCGTAATACTACTCCATCGCGCCGTGCGTCCGCCTTTGAGGCCGCCTCCGGCCCGCTTGCAAAGGTTTAGGCTTGAATAGTCGAGAATGCCGCACCAATCCCGGCCGCGCGGCTACAATGCTCGCCATCGCAGATCCTTTTGCGATGCTCGCGCCTATGCGATGATTTCATACCGACCCCTCCGTAGCGTGCAGGCTATGGGCCGGAGAA